>JAIXTG010000198.1 GCA_027484285.1 Oxalobacteraceae bacterium
CGCAGCTGGGTGTCATTGTCGATCCGCCATTCGTACACCAGCGTGGTCATCGTGGTGTCGCTGTTGTCGAACGTCTTGCTGGTGCCGTAGAAATAGTTGGCCGGGAAGCGGGTGCTCGGGCGCCGGGTCAGGCTATCGAACGACGTACCGTAGTCCGGGTTGTCGCGCGTGCGCAGGTTGTAGTAATTGATCCAGAACCGGTGATTGCTGGTCTGGTTCAGTGCGAGGCTGATCGCCGCGCCGGTACGGTTGATCGTCGGCTCTGCGCCGGACGCCGGGTTGTTGCGCCAGCTGCCTTCCTTGCGATCCATCAGGTTGATGCGGATGCCGGTATCCGGGTTGATGCCCTTGTTCAGGTCGGCGCTGAGCTGCTGGTAGTCGCGCGAGCCGATGCTGCCGCTGAGCCGGTACTGGTCGCGCACCTGCGGGATTTTCGTCACCTGGTTGATCACGCCGCCGGCCTGGCCGCGGCCGAACAGCATGGCGCCGGCGCCGCGCAGTACGTCGATCTGCTCGTAATTGAAGATCTCGCGGTTGTACTGCGCGGTGTCGCGAATGCCGTCGAGGTACATGTCGCCGAAGGTATAGAAGCCGCGCAGGTTCATGTTGTCGCCGGCGCGCCCGCCTTCGGCGGCGTTGAAGCTGATGCCGGCCACGTTGCGCATGGCTTCCTGCAGCGAACCTGCCTGCTGCTCCTGCAGCAGCTTGCTGGTGACCGTGGTGATCGCCTGCGGAACTTCGTGCGGATCCTGCTCGACCTTGCCGACGCGCGTTTTGGTCGCCATGTAGGCGGGCATTTCTTTGTTCGCGCTGACCTCGACCGCCGGCAGGGTGCCATCGTTCTTCTTGTCGGATGGATCATTCGCCAGTGCCGGCTGGCCGGCGAATGCCAGCCCTGCCACCAGGGCGCCCAGTGGCTTGAGTTTCATCGAAGAGTTCATACCAGACTCGTTGTTATGGTTCGCAGCATGGTGCGAACTTTTATCGTTGCTGGCTGGCTGTCCGGCGGGGCCGGCGTGGCTGGCTAAGAAAAGATTTTTTCTCGGTTTACTTCTTTTCCGGATCAGTGATGAAGCCGATCTTGGACAGGCCGCCGTTCTGCGCGGCCGCCATCACCTGCGCGACCTTTTCATATTGCGTGGTGCGCTCGGCACGCAGGTGCAATTCTGGCTGCGGCGTCTTCTGTGCCGCGACCACGATCTGCTGCTGCAGCTCGTCCTCGGAAATCGGCTTGTTATTCCAGAACAGCCGGCCCTGTGCGTCGATCGACAGGTTCACCGTCTCGGGTTTCGCATCATTCGGCTGCGTGCTCGCCCGTGGCAGGTCGAGTTTCACGCTGTGGTTGATGACGGGGATGGTAATGATGAAGATGATCAGCAGCACCAGCATCACGTCGACCAGCGGCGTGGTGTTGATTTCCGGGTTGAAGTCATCGTCCGACTGGTCGGACAGGGTACCCATCGCCATCAGGCACCCCGCACGACGGCCAGTTTCGGTCCGGACGGCGATGCGTCGCCGGCGCGCGCGCCTGTCACGAACAGTGCGTGCAGGTCGAAGCCGAATTTGTTCAGCTGCGCGAGGATGGACTTGTTGCTGCGGACCAGCGCGTTGTAGCCGAAGGTTGCCGGGATGGCGACCGCGAGGCCGAGGGCCGTCATGATCAGTGCTTCGCCGACCGGCCCGGCGACTTTGTCGATGCTGGCCTGGCCGCTGCTGCCGATCGATACCAGCGCATGGTAGATACCCCAGACCGTGCCGAACAGGCCGACGAAGGGCGCGGTTGAACCGACCGAAGCCAGCACCGCCATGCCCGAGGACAGCTTGGCTGCGGCCTCGTCAATCGACTGGCGCAGCGACATCGTCAGCCAGTCGCTGACCGATAGCTGGTTCTGCAGCGAGCCCGCGTGCGCATGGTGATGCTTGATGGCCGACGCACCGGCGCGCGCCAAGAGCGCGAACGGGTTGTCCTGTCCGAGGCCGGCGATGCCGGACTCGAGGCTGCCGGCTTCCCAGAAGCCGCGCCGCGCGGATTCCAGCGCCCTGCGCAGGCGCAGGGCCTGCAGGCCTTTCGAGATCATCACGGTCCAGGAGGCGACCGACATCGCGACCAGGAGGATCGCAACGCCGCGGGTGACGAAATCGCCTTGCTGCCAGACCGACGCAAGGCCGTAGGGGTTCATGTCCATCGAGGTGTCCCGGGTGTGGTGGTTGTTAGTCGTTATTTGAGTGCGAAATTGATCGGCACCAGTACGTAGGCAGGTACCGGATGGCCGTCTTCGAGATGCGGCTTGAACACGGCGCGCAATCCGGCGGCGCGCGCAGCCTCGTCGAGTCGCGGATAACCGGCGCTCTGCTGGATGTCTACGCGCTCCGGCAGGCCCTTCTCATCGATCAGGATGCGCAGCACGACCTTGCCCTGTTCGCCGGCGCGCTTGGCCATCAGCGGATAGTCGGGCTTGGGTGCCTGCAGGTATTCGACGCTCGAAATCGTAACCGGGCCGCGTGCCACCGGTGCCGGTGCAGCGGGCGGTGCAGGAGGCACCGGAGGCGCTGCCTGCACGGGGGGAGCCGGCGGTGCCACAGGAGCGGCTGCCGTCGGCGCCGTGCGGCTTTCCTGCACCGGTGCCGGCGTGCCCGGCACGGGCTGGCTCACGGGCGCAGGTGTCTCGCGCACGACGGGTATCGGCTGCGGCGCAGGACGGGGCTCGGCGACCGGTTGCGGCAGCATGTCCCGCACGGGCTGCGGGCGCTGCTGCGGTACGGGCGCGGGTGGAGTCGGCTGGCTGGGCCTGGCGGCTTCCGCGCGCGGGGAGACCAGCGAGATCACGACTTCGCGCGGCTCGGGCCGCTCGACGCGCGCCGGATTCAGCCCATGCAGCAGGGCGAGGATCAGTCCGCCGTGCAGCAGAACGGCCAGTGCCAGCGGACTCTGGTGATGCCTGCCGGAGAATCCCGGCAGTCCTGCGACAGCAGTCATTGCAGTCAGGCGGCAGCGGGGATGCGGCGCACCTCGGTGACGGCCGTCCCTTTGTCTTCAAGATGGGCGCGTACCAGGGTCTTGGCGAAGGACGCGCATTTGCCGCAGCAGTTGCCGACGTTCAGTTGGGCGCGAATCTCCTGCATGGAAGTAGCGCCAGCGTCCACCGCGCGACGGATGGCCTTGTCTGAAACATTGTGGCAAACGCAGACGATCATGGTGTGTACCTTGCAAAAGTTCAGGCGGTCAGAATCAGCTTGTTCGCCTGCGTCAGTCGCAGTCGATAGATCTTGCCGTCGTGGTCGATCTCGATTTCCCGCATTTGCTGCAGCAAGTCAGATGATTTGATCCGTGGCTTGTCGGCCACCATGTCGGTCGGCTCGCTGGCGGGCACGGCGGCAAAGTAGTCGAGGCCGGGATTCATCTAAATTTGTAAATGCGAACAATTCTTGTTTAGATTATTGGCGATCGCCGCGCGCTTTGCAAGCATTTTTTTGACCTCGGGAAAATGGGGCGCGGCAAGACTTGCAAAAAACAAAGGCCGGTCAGTGACCGGCCTTGAAGGGACCTGCAGCAGGACAGAAGTCAGCCAGCGGGTGTGGCCAGCTCGATGATGCCGCCGCCGAGGCAGACGTCGCCGTCATACAGCACGGCCGACTGTCCCGGAGTGACTGCCCACTGTGGCTGATCGAATTGCAAGGCGAAACGATCCGCCGCCAGAGGCTGGTGCGAACAGGGCATGTCGGACTGCCGGTAGCGGGTTTTTGCATGCAGCGCGCCCTCGGCGGGCGGGGCGCCGGCAATCCAGCTGGCCTGGCCGGCGCCGAGCGATGCGGACAGCAGCCAGGGATGGTCATGGCCCTGGACGACATACAGCGTGTTGGCAGCGACGTCCTTGCGCGCGACATACCAGGGCTCATGGTTGCCGTCGTCGCCGCGGTGCTTCCTGCTGCCGCCGAGACCGATGCCCTTACGCTGTCCCAGCGTGTAGAACGACAGGCCGACATGCTCGCCCACCACCTCGCCATCCGGGGTTTTCATTGGTCCGGGCCTGAACGACAGGTAGCGGTTCAGGAATTCGCGGAACGGCCGCTCGCCGATGAAGCAGATGCCGGTCGAATCCTTCTTGCGCGCGTTTGGCAGCTTCAGTTCTTCGGCAATCCGGCGGATTTCGGTCTTGTGCAGCTCGCCCAGCGGGAACAGGGTGTGCGACAGCTGCGACTGGTTCAGCCGGTGCAGGAAATAGCTCTGGTCCTTGGCCGGGTCGATGGCCTTGAGCAGTTCGAAGCGGCCGTCGCGCTCGCGCACGCGTGCATAGTGGCCGGTCGCGATCCGGTCGGCGCCCAATTGCATCGCATGGTCGAGGAATGCCTTGAATTTGATCTCGGCGTTGCACAGGACGTCAGGGTTGGGCGTACGGCCCGCCTCGTACTCGCGCAGGAATTCGGCAAACACCCGGTCCTTGTATTCCCCGGCGAAGTTCACCGCTTCGATGTCTACGCCAACCACGTCGGCCACGCTGGCCGCGTCGATCCAGTCCTGCCGCGTCGAGCAGTATTCGTCATCGTCATCGTCCTCCCAGTTCTTCATGAACAGGCCGATGACTTCATATCCCTGCTGCTTCAGCAGCCACGCAGCGACGGACGAGTCGACGCCGCCCGACATGCCGAGCACGACGCGCTCCTTACGCATAGGTCTGGCCGTAGACGCTCGGGTGGGTGTAGATCACGGACAGCGGGCTGCGCTTGCCCGCGAGATAGTCGTCCACGCACTGCAGCACGAGCGGGCTGCGGTGCCGCTCGCGGATGGCGACCATTTCCTCGCGCGTCATCCACACCGCGCGCAGGATGCCCACATCCAGCGGCTGGTCGAGCGCCGCGCCTACCTCGCCGGTAAAGGCAAAGCGCAGGTAGGTGACTTCCTCGCCGGTGCGGCTGGAGAGATAGCGCGACATGTACATGCCGACCAGCGCAGTCGGCGTGAATTCATGGGCCGTCTCCTCCAGCGCCTCGCGGCTGACGGCCTGGATCAGGGACTCGCCCGGGTCGAGGTGGCCGGCCGGCTGGTTAAAGCGAATGCCATCGCTTGTTTCTTCTTCGACAAGCAAAAACCGGCCATCTCGTTCGATTATCGCGGCGACCGTAACAGAGGGTTTCCAGATGGTAGACATGGTTTCCTTCGGAGAGCCGGCATTGTACTCGCATGACAGGGGCGGCCGGTCAGTGAACGCAATGCCCGACTTGGCGATGCACAAGATTTTTGTGCATTGCGAATAACAGCGGGAAAAGGTATCTTTCGCCTTCTTGCAGGATGGCAAACCAGTGGCCGCTTAACGGTGGCAAAAGCTCGCTTGCTAAAAATCAAACGCCCGTGATGTTTCATGCAGTCACAGGATTGCATGTAATATCCGGGCGCCATTTTTTTAATTGGAGAACGCCATGAAGATCGGCATTCCAGCCGAGACCCGCCAGGGTGAAACGCGTGTCGCCGCGACCCCTGAAACCGTTAAGAAACTGGTCGCAGCCAAGCATCAGGTGATTGTGCAGGCCGGTGCCGGCATTTCGGCCAGCATCACTGATGAAGCGTTCTCCGCCGCAGGCGCGCAGATCGGCTCTGCTGCCGACGCGTTCGGCTGCGAGATGGTACTCAAGGTGCGTTCGCCGTCGGCTGACGAGCGCGCGCAAATGAAGAGCGGCGCAGTCCTGATCGGCATGCTGAACCCGTTTGACGGTGACGGCATTGCAGCGCTGGCCTCCGCCGGCCTGTCCGCATTCGCGCTCGAGGCAGTGCCGCGCATCACGCGCGCGCAGTCGATGGACGTGCTGTCCTCGCAGGCCAACATCGCCGGCTACAAGGCCGTGCTGATGGCTGCCAACACCTACCAGCGTTTCGTGCCGATGCTGATGACCGCCGCCGGCACCGTCAAGGCCGCCCGCGTGCTGATCATGGGCGTCGGCGTGGCCGGCCTGCAGGCGATCGCGACCGCGAAGCGCCTCGGCGCCGTGATCGAGGCATCCGACGTGCGTCCGCCGGTCAAGGAGCAGGTCGAGTCGCTCGGCGCAAAATTCATTGATGTGCCGTATGAGACCGACGAGGAGCGCGAGATTGCGCAGGGCGTCGGCGGCTACGCGCGCCCGATGCCGGAAGCGTGGATGAAGCGCCAGGCTGCCCTCGTGCACGAGCGTGCCAAACAGGCTGACATCATCATCACCACCGCCCTGATCCCGGGCCGCAAGGCGCCGGTGCTGATCAGCGAAGACACGGTCAAGGCCATGAAGCCGGGCTCGGTGATCGTCGACATGGCGGTCGAGCAGGGCGGCAACTGCCCGCTGTCCGAGCTGGGCAAGACGGTCGTCAAGCATGGCGTGAACATCATCGGCGAGGCCAACCTGCCGGCGCTGTGCGCAGCCGATGCGTCCGCCCTGTATTCGCGCAACGTGATCGACTTCATGAAGCTGATCGTTGACAAGGAAGCAAACCTTGCCATCGACCGCGAGGACGAGATTGTCGCGGCCACGCTGGTCTGCCACGGCGGCGAAGTACTGCGCAAGTAAGTTTCAGGGGAAAGTAATGCAACGTATCATGCTGCGCGCGAAGATCCATCGCGCGACGGTAACCCAGTGCGACCTCAACTACGAGGGATCGTGCGGGATAGACGAAGACCTGCTCGAGGCCGCCGACATCCGCGAGTTCGAGAAGATCGAGCTGTACAACGTGAACAACGGCGAGCGCTTCTCGACGTATGCGATCAAGGGCAAGCGCGGCAGCGGCGAAATTTCGCTCAATGGCGCGGCTGCCCGGCTCGCGCATCTGGGCGACCTGCTGATCATCTGCACCTATGCGCCGATGACGGACGATGAGATCGCCACGTACCAGCAGAAAATCGTCTTCGTCGACGAGCAGAACCGCATTACCGGCCTGAAGAATTAAGAACCGACACCAGCTAACAACCAGAGGACACCATGGAAGTCAGCCATACCATTACCAACCTGATCATCTTCGTGCTTGCGATCTACGTCGGCTATCACGTGGTCTGGACCGTCACGCCGGCATTGCACACGCCGCTGATGGCAGTCACCAATGCCGTCTCGGCGATCATCATCGTCGGCGCAATGCTGGCTGCGGCGCTCACTGAAGGGCCGGTTGGCCAGTTCATGGGCACGCTGGCGGTCGCGCTGGCTGCCGTCAACGTGTTCGGCGGCTTCCTCGTGACCCAGCGCATGCTGGAGATGTTCAAGAAGAAGGAACCCAAGGCGGCCGCGAAGAAGGAAGGGGCATAACAACATGAGCATGAATCTCGTCACCCTGCTGTACCTGATCGCGTCGGTCTGCTTCATCCAGGCGCTCAAGGGCCTTTCCCATCCGGCCACCGCGCGCCGCGGCAATGCATTCGGCATGGCCGGCATGGCGATCGCCGCGCTGACCACGGTCGCGCTGATCGCGAAGCTGCAGGCGGAAGCTTCTGCCGGCAGCGGCTTCGGCCTGCTGCTGGCCGGCCTGGTCGTCGGCGGCGGCATCGGCGCGGTGCTGGCCAAGCGCGTCGAGATGACCAAGATGCCGGAACTGGTCGCTGCAATGCACTCGCTGATCGGCCTGGCTGCGGTCTGCATCGCGGTCGCCGCAGTGTCGGAACCGAAAGCCTTTGGCATCGTCGCATCGGCGCTCGATCCCATCCCGCTGGGCAACCGGATCGAACTCTTCATCGGCACCTTCGTCGGTGCGATCACTTTCTCCGGTTCGGTGATTGCGTTCGGCAAGCTGGCCGGCAAATACAAGTTCCGCCTGTTCCAGGGCGCGCCGGTGGTTTTCAAGGGCCAGCACATGCTGAACCTGCTGCTGGCCATCGTCATGGTCGCAGCCGGCCTGGTGTTCGTCGCAGCCCCCGGTGCCGAGGCAGCGTGGACCCCGTTTCTCGTGATGACCGCCATCGCCTTCGTGCTCGGCGTGCTGATCATCATCCCGATCGGCGGCGCCGACATGCCGGTGGTGGTGTCGATGCTGAACAGCTATTCGGGCTGGGCGGCTGCCGGTATCGGCTTCTCGCTGAACAACTCGATGCTGATCATCGCCGGCTCGCTGGTCGGTTCGTCCGGCGCGATCCTGTCGTACATCATGTGCAAGGCGATGAACCGCTCGTTCTTCAACGTGATTCTGGGCGGCTTCGGCGGCGATGCAGCCGCGGCTACCGGCGGCGCGCAGCAGCAGCGCAACGTGAAGTCGGGCTCGGCGGATGACGCCTCTTTCCTGATGGGCAATGCCGAGACCGTGATCATCGTGCCGGGCTACGGCCTGGCCGTGGCGCGTGCGCAGCACGCACTGAAGGAACTGACCGAGAAGCTGAGCGAAAAGGGCGTGACCGTGAAGTACGCGATCCACCCGGTCGCGGGCCGCATGCCGGGTCACATGAACGTGCTGCTGGCCGAGGCCGAAGTGCCGTACGACCAGGTGTTCGAGATGGAAGACATCAACAGCGAGTTCGGCCAGGCCGACGTGGTGCTGGTGCTCGGCGCGAACGACGTCGTGAACCCGGCCGCGAAAGATCCGAAGTCCCCGATCGCCGGCATGCCTATCCTGGAAGCCTACAAGGCCAAAACCATCATCGTGAACAAGCGCTCGATGGCCGCCGGTTACGCCGGCCTCGACAACGAACTGTTCTACATGGACAAGACCATGATGGTGTTCGGCGACGCGAAGAAAGTCATCGAAGACATGGTGAAGGCAGTCGAGTAAATCGGCCCTTGCCAGTAAAAACGGGCGCATGCAGCGCCCGTTTTTTTTGCGGTGAAGGCTTCAGCGCACGCCGAACATCATCTGCTCTGCCAGCAGGCGGCGCGGATGCGGCAGCAGGTCGAGCAGGGCCAGCGACAGGCCGAGCGCGGACTGCGACGGCGAGCGCGAGGCAGCGGTGGCGAATGCTCGCGCCATCAGGTCGGTGAGGCCGACAGTCGCGCCGCGATCGCGCCGGCGCAGGCGCTCGAATCCGGCAACGCCGTCTGGCGAGGGAGTGCGCGCCAGCAGCGGGGCCAGCACGGCGGCATCGCGCAGGCCGAGATTTAATCCCTGGCCGGCGACCGGATGCAGGGTCTGTGCGGCATTGCCGATGGCCACCGTGCGCGGGCTGGGTTCCGGATCGGCATTCAGGCCCAGCGGATAGCTGGCGCGCGGACCGATGCGCAAAAATTCTCCGGCCCGCTGCCCGAAGGTGCGCTGCAGTTCACGCAGGAAGCCTGGCTCGTCCAGCGCCAGCAAGCGTGCTGCGGTGTCGGGGCGCAGGCACCAGACCATGGCATAGGCATCGCCCTGCGGCAGCAGGGCCAGCGGTCCCTCTCCGGTAAAGCGTTCGAAGGCGCGCCCGGGCGGGGCGGCACTGGCGTAAACCGTCGCAACGATCGCCACCTGCTCGTAGTCTCGCTGGCGCTTGCGGGCCGCCTGTTCGCCGAATACGCCGCCTTCAGCCTGCACGGCGATCCCCGCCGACAACACCTGTCCATCGGCCAGGGCCAGTTCCACCTGGTCGTCGCGTTCCCGGTGTTCGATCACGCTTGCCGGCCGCAGCAGCGTGATACCTGCCGGCAGTGCGGCGTCCAGTCCCTGCACCAGTTCGCCATAGCGGCAGACATAGCCGAGCGCCGGCAACTGGTAATCATGGGTGTCGATCAGGGTGCGCCCGAAGTTGCCGGCGCGCGAGACGTGGATTTGCGTGATGGGCGTGGCCGAGGCAGGCCAGGCGTGCAGCCCGGACAGCAGCTGGCGGCTGCCGAAGGACAGCGCAAGCGAGCGCGGGTCCTTGGTGGCGACCTCGACCGGCTTGGCATCAACCAGCGCGATGCGGCGCTCGCTGATGCCCCGCGCGGCCAGCATGCCAGCCAGCGCCAGGCCGACCGGCCCGCCACCGACGATCGCAATGTCGAAATCCGGCCCGCTCATCAGCCGCGCATCACGGCTTCGATCTCGGCCACCGTTTTCGGTGCGTTGCGCGTGATGATCTCGCAGCCGCCAGCCGTCACGACCGCATCGTCCTCGATCCGGATCCCGATGTTCCAGAAATCCTCCGGCACGCCGGGTGCCGGACGCACATAGATGCCCGGTTCGATCGTCAGTACCATGCCGGGCACCAGCGTACGCCACGGCTTCTCCGTGGCCGATACGGCCGGGTCGCGGTAGTCGCCGACATCGTGCACATCCATGCCCAGCCAGTGGCCGGTACGGTGCATGTAGAACTGCCGGTAGCTGCCATTCGCGATCACGTCATCCAGCGTGCCGGCCTTGTCACGGTCGAGCAGTCCGGTGTCGAGCATGCCTTGCGCAAGTACCGCAAGCGCGGCGTCGTGGCCGTCGGTGAAGCGGCGCCCGGGGCCGGTGGCTTCGATTGCCGCCTGCTGCGCTGCCAGCACGATCTCGTACAGCGTCTTCTGGGGGCCGCTGAAACGTCCGCTGACAGGAAAGGTGCGGGTGATGTCGGATGCATAGCTGTCGAGCTCGCAGCCGGCGTCGATCAGCACGAGATCGCCGTCGCGCAATTCCGCATCGCCGGCACGGTAGTGCAGCACGCAGGCATTTGCGCCGGTTGCCACAATCGAGCCGTAAGCGGGGAATTGCGAACCATTGCGGCGGAACTCATGCAGCAGTTCGGCCTCGAGGTGGTATTCGCGCAGCCCGGGCCTCGCGCAGCGCATTGCGCGCGCATGGGCATCGGCGGCGATGTCGGCGGCGCGCCGCATGATGGCCAGCTCCTCGTCGTCCTTCACCAGCCGCATTTCGTTGAGGATGGTGCGCACGTCGTACGCCGCCGACGGGGCGGTCACGCCGGCCCGCACCTGCGCGCGGACAGCATTCAGCCAGCCCTGTACCTGCGCATCCAGCCGTGCGCTGCTGCCCAGTGCATAGAACAGTGCAGGTGCATTCGCCATCAGCATCGGCAGCTCGCTGTCGATATTGCCGATCGAGAAAGCGGCGTCGAAGCCGAATTGCTCTTTCGCGCCCGCCGGGCCGTAGCGGTAGCCGTCCCAGATTTCGCGCTCTTCGTTCTTCTCGCGGCAGAACAGGATGGACTGGTCGCGCTCGCCGGCGATCAGCACCAGCGTCGCCTCCGGCTCGGGAAAGCCGCTCAGGTAGTAGAAATAGCTGTCATGCCGGTACGGATAGTCGGCGTCGGCATTGCGCATCACCTCGGGCGCAGTCGGAATGATCGCCACGCCGCCGCCTTGTGCACGCATCTTTTCCAGCACGGCGGCGCGCCGCCGCGCGAATGTGCTCATGTTCATGATCCAGCCCTCAACGGTGCATTCAGTTGTTCGAGCCGCTCGACGGTGCCGACATCGGTCCAGTCGCCGCGGTAGACTTCGCCCCCGATTCTGCCCTTGTCCGCGAATTCACGCAGGATGGGCGCCAGCTTCGCGCTGTCGCCGGCCTGCACGCTGTCGAACAGCTCCGGACGGTACACGCCGATGCCGGAGAAGGTATAGCGCGGCTCGCCGCTGTTGGCGATCGAATAGCTGCTCAATGCGAAGTCGCCGTCCGGATGATGGGCCGGGTTCTTCACCAGGTACAGCCAGCCGAGGTCACGCGCGTCTTGCGAATGCGGATTGCCCCACGGGTCGTTTTCCTCGAGCACATCACGCACCTGGCCGAAGTCGAAATGCGGGCAATACACGTCGCCTGCGATGGCGACGAACGGCGCATCGCCCAGCAGCGCGCGCGCTTTCGCAATGCCGCCGGCCGTCTCGAGCGCCGTTCCCTCGGGCGAGTAGACGATCCGTGCGCCGAACTGGCTGCCATCGCCGAGCGCATCTTCGATCATCTGCCCGAGGTGGGCATGATTGATCACGATGTCGGTAATGCCGGCGCGCACGAGGTTCAGTATGTGCCAGACGATCAGCGGGCGACCGCGCACGGCCAGCAGCGGCTTCGGACAGGTATCGGTCAGGGGCCGCATCCGCTCGCCGCGGCCGGCCGCAAAAATCATCGCCTTCATGTCAGAACGTGAAGCCGACGCCGGTCTGGTTCTCTTCGAGCGTGTCGAGCAGTTTCACCAGCGGCGCGAACTCCTTGTAGCGGTACGCGGTCTTGCGGGTGTATTCCATGACCAGCGGGATGTCGTTCAGGTAGCCATCCTTGCCATCGCGGTGGTACAGGCGGGCGAAGATGCCGAGCACTTTCAGGTGGCGCTGCAGGCCCATGAACTCGAAGTCGCGATAGAACGCATCGATGTCATGCGAGACCGGCAGGCCGGCGCGCCGTGCGCGTTCCCAGTAGCGGATTGCCCAGTCGAGCACCATTTCTTCGTCCCACTGCACGTAGGCGTCGCGCAGCAGCGATACCAGGTCATAGGTGATCGGGCCGTAGACGGCGTCCTGGAAATCGAGGATTCCGGGGTTGCCCTTGTTGAGCACCATCAGGTTGCGCGAATGGTAGTCGCGGTGCACATAGACCTGCGGCTGCGCGAGGTTGTTGGCGAGCAGTACCTCGAATACCTTGTTCAGGTCGGCAGCCTGCTTGTCGTCGAGTTTTGCGTTCAGGTGCTTGCCGAGGTACCAGTCCGGGAACAGCATCAGTTCGCGGTGCAGCAGCGCGCGGTCGTACTCGGGCAGGCGGCCGGGCTGGCTTTGCGCCTGCAGCAGTACCAGCGCCTCAATCGCGTCGAGATAGAGCTTGTGCGCGGTGTCCGGGTTCAGCTGTGCGAGATAGGTAGTGGTGCCCAGGTCGGACAGCAGCAGAAATCCGTGCTCGACATCCTGCGCGAGTATCTGCGGCACTGTCACGCCGGTGGCGCCGAACAGTTCGGCGACCTGGACGAAGGGACGGACATCTTCCTGCGGCGGTGGCGCATCCATTGCGATCAGGCTGTCGCCGTCCGCGGTATCGACGCGGAAATAGCGGCGAAAGCTCGCATCGGATGAGGCGGGCCGCAGGCTGTCGGGCAAGGTCGCGGGCGCAGCGAGGCTGGCAAGCCAGTTGACCAGCTGTTCGCGGCGCGGATCAGGGGAAAAAGCGTGTGACATGGAGGAGTCAATCGATGAAATGGGAATGCCCGGCAGCATGGTCCGGGCAGGGAGTTCCCATATAATAAGGGATTCGCCCCGCGAACGCGGTGCCGCAAACCGACATTTCACCGTTCATGATCCGGCGATTGCCTTCCCTGCAAGCCCTCCCTACTTTCCGCAAGCGGCTGCTGCCCCTGATGGTGACCCTTGCGGCCAGCGCGGGTGCGCAGGCGCAGCAACTGAAGCTGGAAAAGCAGCTTGACGAAGAAGCGGCACCCACCACGATCGAAGGCGAACGCCTGACCGGTCGGCCGGATCGCGAGATCCGCCTGCAGCAGGACGTGGAGATCCGGCGCGGCGAAACCCAGATCAATGCCGATGACGTGAACTACGACATCGTCGACGACCGGATCGATGCCAAGGGCAACGTGCAGGTGGTCCAGCGGGGCAACCGGTTCAGCGGCACCGAACTGCGCCTGAAGCTCGACACCGGCGCCGGCTACATGCAGAGCCCGGTGTACCGGCTGATGCAGCGCAATGCGCAGGGCTATGCCGAACGCATCGATTTCGAGTCGGATGAGGTCGCCACCATCCGCAACGGCGTGTATACCACCTGCGAAGGCCCGGATCCGGACTGGTACCTGAAGACCGGCAAGCTGACGCTGGACGAGGGTGCCGGCATCGGTACCGCACGCTCTGCGGTGCTGGTGTTCAAGGGGCTGCCGGTCGCCGGTACGCCGAGCATTTCTTTCCCGCTCAGCGACCAGCGCAAGTCGGGTTTCCTGGCGCCGACCATCCTCACGTCGACCAATACCGGCCTGCAAGTCACGGTCCCGTATTACTGGGATATCGCGCCCAACCGCGATGTGACCCTGCATCCGCGCTACATGGCCACGCGCGGCCTGCTGCTCGGGGCCGACGTCCGCTACCTTGACCGCGAACTCGCCGGCGAAACGCGTTTCGAGTTCCTGAGTGACAACAAGCGCGATGGCGAATTGCGCTATGCGCTTTCCGCGCGCCACAATCAGGTGCTGGACAACGGGATGGCGCTGGCCGTCGACGTGAACCGGGCATCGGATGACAACTACGCACGCGATTTCCCGTTCAGCCACGTGTTCCAGCGTCCGGGCTTCAACCGCCGGCTGCTGCCGACCAATGCGACCCTCAGCTATGGCAGCGGTTCCTGGGACAGCGTGCTGCGCTTTTCGGATTTCCAGGTGCTGCAGGACCCGCGGGCCCTGATCCGGCTGCCCCACGCCCGCCTGCCGCAACTGAATGTCGGCTATGCGGAGTACACCGACAGCGGCCTCGAAATGCGGATGGATACGCAGTACACCCGCTTCGCTCATCCGACTGACGTGCAGGGCGACCGGCTGGTCGTCAACCCGCGCATCACCTACGCAGGGCTGCAGGGGCCGGGCTATTTCGTGCGGCCCTCGGTATCGGTGCACGGTACCGTCTACAGCCTCGACCGCACGAACGATCCGCTGACCACGGCGCCGACCCGGGTGCTGCCGACCGTGTCGCTGGATTCCGGGCTGGTGTTCGAGCGCAAGGCCTCGCTGCTCGGCAACGATGTGATCCAGACGCTGGAGCCGCGCGCGTTTTACACCTACACGCCGTATGTCGAGCAGAACGGCGGCCTGTATCCCAACTTTGACACGACGATCGCCGACTTCGGCTACGCCCAGATTTTCCGCGAGAACCGTTTCGTCGGTAACGACCGCATCGGCGACGCCAACCAGCTGACGCTGGCCTTGAGTTCCCGCTACCTTGAATCGAACGGTGCAGAGCGGTTGCGGGTTGCGCTTGCGCAGCGCTTCAACATCTCGCCGCCGCGCGTCGGTCTCGGCAGCGCCCTGCAAGACACCGGGGAAGCGCGCTCGGACGTGCTGCTGCTCGCTTCGGGGCGCGTTACCCGCGAGACGCGGCTGGATGCGATCGTGCAGTACAACCAGGTGCGCAACGAGGTCAATCGCGTGGGCTTCGGCGTCTTCTGGCAGCCGGCGCCGATGCAGGTGGTGAATGCGCAATACCGGCGCGATTCGCGCAACCTGCCCGACATACCGAATACCAACTTCGAACTGATCGACATCTCGTCGCAGTGGCCGCTGGCGGACCGCTGGTATGGTGTCGGACGATTGAATTACCTGCTCAATGAAAACCGGGTCGGCCAGTCGCTGGCCGGCCTCGAGTACCAGGCGGATTGCTGGATTTTCCGCATGGTCAGCCAGCGGGTGCCGACCGCCGCCGGTGCAGTGAACACGACTTTCTTCGTCCAGCTAGAATTGAACGGCCTGTCCTCGCTGGGCATGAACCCGATGCGTGCCCTGCGCGCCAACGTCCCCGGCTACCAGCCGCTGACCCAGCCGCAATGACCGTAACCGCAATTGCACAGCAGCTATCCTCACCATGACCACAACTCTGATCCGCAACCTGACTTCCCCTTCCGCAAAAGCGCTGGCCGGCCGCAGCCTGCTGGCCCTTTGCCTGTTGTCCGCCTCCGCGCTGAACGCGCAGGACAAGGCCGGTCAGTCGAACCAGCCGGTGCTGGTGGACGCGATCGCGGCGGTGGTCAACACCGACGTCATCACCCTGAGGGAACTCGCTGCGCGCACCGCGATGGTCGAGCAGCGGATGAAGCGCCAGAACATGCAGCTGCCGCCGCGCGAGACGCTGCAGCGCCAAGTGCTCGAGCGCCTCATCGTCAACCGCGCGCAGATGCAGCTGGCGCGGGAAAGCGGTGTCCGGGTCGATGACATCCTGCTCGATCGTGCGGTCGCCCGCATCGCCGAACAGAACAAGCTGTCGGTGCAGGAATTCCGCGACCAGCTCGAGCGCGAAGGCATGTCCTTTGCTCGTTTCCGGGAGGAGGTGCGCGAAGAGATCACGCTGCAGCGCCTGCGCGAACGCGAAGTCGACAACAAGCTGCAGATCACTGAATCCGAGGTGGATAATTTCCTCGCCGCATCGGCCGGCAAGATGGATGGCGCACAGCAGGAGCTGAACCTCGCGCAAATCCTGGTCCGGGTGCCGGAGAATGCATCGCCGCAGCAGGTGGCCGAGCGCAAGAAGCGCGCCGAGCAGGCGGCCGCACAGCTCAAATCGGGCGCCGATTTTGCGAAAGTCGCCGCTACCTTTTCCGATGCCGGCGATGCATTGCAGGGCGGAGAGCTCGGCTGGCGCAGTCCGTCGCGGCTGCCGCAGCTGTTTGTCGATGCCACCGAAAAGCTGAACGAGGGCGAGATCGCTCCCCTGGTGCGCAGCGCGAATGGATTCCATGTGCTGAAGCTGGTCGGCCGCCGCAGCGCCAGCCTGGTCAAGACCGGTGCAGCCGCAGTCGTGCAGCAAACCAATGCGCGCCACATCCTGATCAAAGTGAACCAGATCGTGTCGCGGGCCGAGGCACGGCGCAAGCTGGTGGAGCTCAAAGAGCGCCTCGACAATGGCGCCGCAAAATTCGAAGAGCTGGCCCGCCTGTATTCGAACGATGGATCGGCCGGCAAGGGGGGCGACCTCGGCTGGGTGTATCCGGGTGATACCGTGCCCGAGTTCGAGCGTGCCATGAATGCGCTGAAGCCGGGTGAAGTCAGCCCGCCGGTCGAGTCGCCATTCGGCTACCACCTGATCCAGGTTCTTGAGCGCAAGACCGAAGAAGTATCGAAAGAGCGGCAGCGCCTGGTCGCCCGCCAGGCACTGCGCGAGCAGAAACTGGAAGAAGCCTACGAAGATTGGCTGCGCCAGCTGCGCGACCGCGCCTATGTTGAATACCGGATGGACGACGTCGTCCAGCGCTGAGCGAATCCCGTGATGCCACGACCCCGGATCGCGATCACCTGCGGTGAACCCGCTGGCATCGGGCCCGAGATCGCGCTGCGCGCGGCGCTCGATGTCGCCGCTGCCGATTGCCTGCTGGTCGGTGACGCCGCGCAGCTGAAGGCGCTTGCCCTGCTGCTTGCGCCGGCACGTGTGCCGCGCACCATCGCCAGTGCCGCCGAGTTCGCGCATCATCGCAACGAGTTGTGCGTGCTCGACAGTCCGCTGGCAGTCACGGCGCAGCCGGGACAACTGGATGCCCGCAATGGCGAGGCGGTGCTGCGCATGCTGGATCTCGCGATTGATGCCGCACTGGCCGGCCATGTGGATGCGATCGTCACTGCGCCGGTACAGAAGAGCACAATCAATGATGCAGGTTTCGTGTTTACCGGCCATACCGAATACCTGGCCGAGCGAACCGCCACCCCGCAGGTGGTGATGATGCTCGCCGGCGAGACCGGGGAAGGCATGCTGCGCGTCGCGCTGGCCACTACCCACCTGGCGCTGGCCGACGTTCCTGCAGCAATCACGCTGGATGGCCTGACCCGTACGCTGGACATTCTGCATCATGACCTTGTCCACCGTTTCGGGATCGCCGATCCCCACATTCTCGTGACCGGCCTGAACCCGCATGCCGGCGAGGGCGGCTATCTCGGGCGGGAAGAGATCGAGGTGATTACGCCCGCCATCGAACTGGCACGCGCGCGCGGCTGGCAGGTGAGCGGCCCGTATCCGGCGGATACGCTGTTCCAGCCGCGTTACCTGCAGGATGCCGACTGCGTGCTGGCGATGTACCACGACCAGGGGCTGCCGGTGCTCAAGCATGCCACCTTCGGCCGGGGCGTGAATGTCACCCTGGGCCTGCCGATCGTCCGTACCTCGGTCGACCACGGCACGGCGCTCGACCTCGCTGCCGAGGGCCTTGGCAGCGCCGATTACTCCAGCATGAGCGAAGCCATCCGCGTCGCCTGCCAGATGGCGATTGCGCATCAATGAAACATATTCCGAAGAAGCGATTCGGTCAGAACTTCCTGACTGATGACAATGTGCTGCACGAAATCATCCGCGCGATTGCGCCGGCGTCGGACGACCTGATGGTCGAGATCGGACCCGGGCAGGGCGCAATGACCCGGCTGCTGCTGCAGGCACTGAAGCAGTTGCAGGTCGTCGAGCTGGATCGCGACCTGGTCGCGCTGCTGAAAAAGATGTTCAGCGCCGACCGGCTGCAGATTCATTCCGGCGATGCACTGCAGTTCGACTTCGGTTCGCTGTGCACCGGCGAGCGCCGCCTGCGCGTTGTCGGCAACCTGCCGTACAACATTTCCAGCCCCTTGCTGTTTCATCTCGCGCAGTATGCGCCGCAGGTGATCGACCAGCATTTCATGCTGCAGAAGGAAGTGGTCGAGCGCATGGTCGCCGAGCCGGGTAGCCGCGACTACGGCCGGCTGTCGGTGATGCTGCAGTGGCGCTACCGGATGGAGCTGCTGTTCATCGTGCCGCCCGAGGCGTTCGACCCGCCACCGAAGGTGGAGTCCGCCATCGTGCGCATGCTGCCGATCGCCTCGCCGCTGGCGTGCAACCAGCGGCATCTCGAGCAGGTCGTCACCAAAGCGTTCTCGCAGCGCCGCAAGGTGATCCGCAACTGCCTGGCCGGCATGTTCACCGAGCAGCAGCTGATCGATGCCGGCATCGATCCGCAACTGCGGCCGGAGGCGGTGGGGCTGGAGGCGTATGTGAACCTGGCGCGGATGCTGGACGCCGCCTGATCCGGTCGCAAACGGCTTTTGCCGGCGGCTCAGAACTTCGGCAGCAACTCCGGCTCATGGTCGCGCAAAGCCTTGCGTGCGGTCTCGAACTCGGGCAGCACCGACTGCACGGTCGCCCAGAACTGCGGGCCGTGATTCATCTCGCGCAGGTGCGACAGTTCATGCGCCACCACATAGTCGATGTTGGGCAGGGCGAAATGCATCAGTCGCCAGTTGAGTCGGATGCGGCCGTCGGCGGTGCACGATCCCCATTGGGTGGCGGCCGATGAGAGGGAAAAGCTCTTGAACGCCACGCCCAGCTTGTCGGCATAGATCGCCAGGCGCTCGGCAAATACGCGACGCGCCTCAGACTGCAGCCAGCCCTGGACGCGGTCTTTCAGCTGCTGCTCGCTGGCCGAGGCCGGCAGGCCTACCCGCAGCTCGCGCGACGCCTCATCGAAACGAACGCCGGCCGTCGCGCCCTCGGATACGCGCACCGTGATGTCGCTGCCGAGGTAAGGCAAGGTCGCCCCGTCGCGCCACTCCATCGGCGGCTGCAGCCGGCGCACCGAGCGTTCGCGCTGCTCGTTGATTTTCCTGAAAATCCATTGCTGCTTGCTGGCGATCGCCAGCTCGATCTCGGCTACTGTCACCCAGCGCGGGGCGGTGACGCGCAGGCCGTCGTCATCGATCAGGAAACCGATGGTCTTGCGCTTGGAACGCAGCAGACGGTAGTCGAGGTTCAGGGTCCCCAGCCGCAGCCGGCGGTGGCCGGGCGGGATCGGCATGTCGGGTACCGTCGACGGCTGCGGCGGGTCGGCAGCCGGCGTGTCGCCGAACAGCTCCTCGAAGCTGAGCTGGTTCGGGTCGGCTTTTTTCCTGAATAACTGCTTCAATGACATCAGGCTTCCACAGATTGCGGCGCGCGCGCATAGGCGCCCGGCGTGATGACGCGCATCTCGGATTCTATCCAGCTTTCCACCTTCTCCATCAGTTCCGCCGCACTCAGGCCGGCGGGCGAAATCGGCTCGCCGATGGAGACGGTGATGATGCCCGGCTTCTTGATGAAGGCATTGCGCGGCCAGCAGTCGCCGGAGTTGACAGCGATCGGCACCACCGGTGTGCCGGTACCGATGGCGAGGATGGCGCCACCCGCCTTGTACTTGCCCTGGCTGCCGACCGGCGTGCGAGTACCTTCGGGGAACATGATCACCCACTGGCCACCGTCCAGGCGTTGCTGGCCGACCCGGATCACCTGTGCCATCGCATCACGTCCCTTGCTGCGGTCGATCGCGATCATGCGCAGCATGGCCAGTCCCCAGCCGAAGAAGGGGATGTACAGCAGCGACTTCTTGAATACGAACACCAGCGGCCGCGGCATCAGCCAGCAGTAGAAAATTGTCTCCCAGGCCGACTGGTGCTTGGACAGCAGGATGACCGGCGCGTCCGGCAGGTTCTGCATGCCCTTCACCTGCCAGCGGATGCCGCACACATGGCGTGCGGCCAGCGAGATGAACAGGTTCCAGCGCGTGATCATCCAGTAGCGCTGGCGGTAAGGCAGCAGCGCGAAGCCGAAGCAGGCGATGGCCCAGACCACGGTCGCCAGCACGATCAGCAGGGCAAACAGCAATGAGCGGAGAAACAGCAGCGGGCGGGACATGGGCATTCCTTGTCAATGGCGTCGTCGGCATGCGACGACGGCACTCATTGTTTTTTCAGCGGCGCCGAATCTGCGGCAGCACGCGCTGCAGCGGCCAGGTGCAGCAGGCGGTCGACCACGGCAGCCAGGTTGTCGTAGATCTGGGTGCCGGGCGGCAGTCCGCCTTTTTCCAGCGTGGCGACGCCCTTGCCGGTCTTCACGAGGTAGAGATCGCAGCCTACTTCGAACGCCGCCTGCATGTCGCGCAGGGCGTCACCCACCATCGGCACATTTTTCAGGCTGATGCCGAAGCGCTGGCCGATCGCTTTCAGCATGCCCGGCCGCGGCTTGCGGCAGTCGCAGAATTCATCGGCTGCATGCGGGCAGAAAAAGATCGCATCGATGTGTGCGCCGACCGCTTGCGCGGACAGGTGCAGCTTCTGGTGGATCGCGTTCAGCGCCTTCATGTCGAACAGGCCGCGCGAGATGCCGGCCTGGTTGGTGGCGACGGCGACATGATAGCCATGCTGGTTCAGCCGCGCGATCGCCTCCAGCGACCCCGGGATCGGGCGCCAGTCGGACGGCGACCTGATGTAGTCGTCCGAGTCGAAGTTGATCACGCCATCCCGATCAAGGATGACCAGCTTCTTCGACACTTGCTGCGAATGCGGCATGTCAGGCGGCCAGTTTCGAGATATCGGCGACGCGGTTCATCATCCCGTGCAGCGCATTCAGCAGTGCCAGGCGGTTGCTGCGCAGTGCAAGATCGTCGGCCATCACCATCACATCGTTGAAGAAAGCGTCGACGTCGTCGCGCAGCGCGGCCAGCGCCTTCAGGGTGCCGGTGAAATCGCCGGCGGCGAATGCGCGGTCGACCTCGGTCCGCGTATCCGTCATCGCGCCATACAGGCGCTGCTCGGCAGCTTCCTGCAGCAGTCCGGATTGCACTTCGCCGTGCACGCCCTCGTTCTTTTTCAGGATGTTGGTGATGCGCTTGTTGGCTGCGGCCAGCGACTCGGCTTCCGGTAGCGCGGCAAAGGCTTTCACCGCCTCCAGCCGCTCGACGATATCGTCCAGGCGGTCGGGCGCGGGCGCCACCACGGCTTCCACCGCGTCCTGCGCGAAGCCGCGCTCGCGCAGCAGGCCGCGCAGGCGGTCGAACAGGAAATTGCGCACATCTGCCAGCGGATTGCTGAAGTTCGGGCTCTCGCCGAATTGCTGGGCAGCGATCGCCAGCAAGTGGGAGATCGACAGCGGAAGGCGCTGCTCGACCAGCATGCGCAGGATGCCCAGCGCATGGCGGCGCAGCGCAAACGGATCCTTGTCGCCGGTCGGCGCCAGGCCGATGCCCCAAATGCCGACCAGCGTTTCGAGCTTGTCGGCCAGCGCGACTACCGTGCCGGTGCGCGTGGAAGGCAGCGCATCGCCGGCAAAGCGCGGCTGGTAATGCTCGCCGATCGCCGTCGCGACTTCATCCGGCTCGCCATCGTGGCGCGCGTAGTAGGTGCCCATGATGCCCTGCAGCTCGGGGAATTCGCCGACCATGTCGGTCAGCAGGTCGGTTTTCGACAGTTGCGCTGCGCGCTCGGCCAGGCGCGGGTCGGCGCCCAGTGCGTCGGCAATCGCGACCGCCAGCGCAGTGACGCGCCGGTTGCGCTCTGCCTGCGAACCCAGCTTGTTGTGGTACACCACCGAGCCGAGGCCGCCGAGGCGCTCGAACAGTTTTTTCTTCTTGTCCTGCTCGAAGAAAAATTTGGCATCCGACAGGCGCGGACGTACCACGCGCTCGTTGCCGCCGATGATATGGATCGGGTCGGCGGTCTCGATGTTGGACACGATCAGGAAGCGCGAGCGCAGCTTGCCCTGGCTGTCGGTCAGTGCGAAATACTTCTGGTTGGTCTGCATCGTCAGGATCAGGCATTCCTGCGGCACGGCAAGGAACGCATCATCGAAACGGCATTCATAGACCACCGGCCATTCGACCAGTGCATTGACCTCGTCGAGCAGCGACTCTGGCATCAGGATCGCATCGCCACCGGCCCTGGCCAGCAGGTCGGCACGGATCTTTTCCTTGCGTGCCTCAAAGCTTGCGATTACGCGGCCTTCCTCGCGCAGGACGTCGGCATAGGCTGCTGCCGACGGAATCTCCAGCACCGGCTTGCGGCTCAGGAAGCGGTGGCCAACCGTGGTCCGGCCCGACTGCAGGCCGAGCAGCGACAGTGGTACCAGCTGCTCATCCAGCAGCGCGATCAGGCCGTGCACCGGGCGCACGAACTGGACCGTCTCGCCATCCGGACGCTGGTAGGTCATTACTTTCGGAATCGGCAGCCTGGCGACGCTTTCTTCGAGTGCGGCCTGCAAGCCGACGGCCAGCGGCTGGCCCGGTGCGGTGTAGGTGAAGAAAAAGCTGTCGGCCTTGCCATCGCTGGCACGCTCGAGTTCTTCCAGTGCGATGCTGTCGCGTCCTGCCTGCGCAGCGAGTGCGGCCAGCTTCTTGGCCAGCGGCGCAGCCGGCTGTCCTTCCTTGTCGAGCGCAACGCTCACCGGCAGTACCTTTTCGCGGATCGGCTTGTCCGGCGACTGCGCGCGCACGCCGCTGACCCGGACCGCGAGGCGGCGCGGCGTCGCATAGGCGACATGGCTTGCGCCCTCATCGAGGAAGGCGCGCGCGGCGAGGCCGCTGACGATGGCCGACGCAAAGGCGTCGCCGAGTTTCGCGAGTGCTTTCGGTGGCAGTTCTTCGGTCTGCAGTTCGAGCAGCAGTGTGTGCGTCATGGGATGTTCTTCTGTGGGCGGTATGGGCGGCTGTGCGTCAGGCGGCCTGGCGCGGATCGCCTTGCGCCGCGCCCAGCATCGGGAAGCCGAGTGCCTCGCGCGAGGCGTAGTAAGCGGCAGCGACCGCGCGCGCCAGGTTGCGGATGCGGCCGATGTAGGCCGCGCGCTCGGTCACCGAGATCGCGCCGCGGGCATCCAGCAGGTTGAAGGTGTGCGCCGCTTTCAGCACCATCTCGTAGGCAGGCAGCGCGAGCTTCGCTTCCATCAGGCGCTTGGCTTCGGATTCATAGTTCGAGAACAGCGAGAACAGGAACTCGGCATTCGAGTGCTCGAAGTTGTAGGTCGACTGCTCGACCTCGTTCTGGTGGAACACGTCGCCATAGGTCAGGCGGCGCTGCACGCCGTTCTCTTCCCACTCGGTCCAGACCAGGTCGAACACGTTCTCGACGCCCTGCAGGTACATCGCGAGGCGCTCGATGCCGTAGGTGATCTCGCCCAGCACCGGTTTGCAGTCGATGCCGCCGACCTGCTGGAAATAGGTGAACTGGGTGACTTCCATGCCGTTCAGCCAGACTTCCCAGCCGAGCCCCCACGCGCCCAGCGTCGGGTTTTCCCAGTCGTCTTCGACGAAGCGCACGTCATTCTCGGTCAGCTTCAGGCCGAGCGCCTCCAGCGATCCGAGATAGAGCTCGAGGATGTTTTCCGGCGCCGGCTTGAGCACGACCTGGTACTGGTAGTAGTGCTGCATGCGGTTCGGGTTTTCGCCGTAACGGCCGTCCTTCGGGCGGCGCGATGGCTGCACATAGGCGGCGCGCCACGGCTCGGGACCGATCGCGCGCAGGAAGGTCGCGGTATGCGACGTGCCGGCGCCGACCTCCATGTCATAGGGTTGCAGCAGCGCGCAGCCTTGCGCGTCCCAGTATTCCTGCAGTTTCAGGATGACTTGTTGGAAGCTCAGCATGGGAAGACGGGGTGATTGCCAAACCCGCGATTTTATCGGGTTTTGCAGCGCGGCAGGGGGTTGGCGGCTCGCCTTGACCTGATCCACGGCAGGACCACCGCCAGCAGCGCGAGGCCCACCGGCAGCGCGTTGCCGAGCCGGATATACGGCGTCAGTCCCTGCATGCCCTGCACGCGCGCTGCCAGTGTGCCGAGCGTGGCCGGCGGCAGTTCGGCCACCACCTGCCCGCGGGCATCGACCACAGCGGTCATCCCGGTATTGGTGGCGCGCAGCATCGGGCGGCCGGTCTCCAGCGAGCGCATGCGCGAAATCTGCAGGTGCTGCGGCAGTGCAATCGTGTTGCCGAACCACGCGATGTTGGAGACATTCAGCAGCAGGCTGGCAACCGGCTGCCGGCGGTCGGCGGCGGCCAGCAACTGCTCGGCAATTTCCTCGCCGAACAAATCTTCGTAGCAGATGTTGGGCAGTACCCACTGGTCCTTGACCGGAAAAGCGGGCTGCTGCAGGTTGCCGCGCCCGAAGTCGCCCAGCGGCATGCGCATCATGTCGACGAACCAGCGAAAGCCGGTGGGAATGAATTCGCCAAACGGCACCAGGTGGTGCTTGTCATAGCGATAGGCTGAGGCACTGCCGGCGCCGATGCCGAGCACGCTGTTGTAGTACAGGCCGGGCGCCCCCGCAGCCGGCACGCCAATCAGCAGGCTGCTGCCGCTGTCCGCAGCAAACGCGGCCAGCTGCCCGAGATAGCCGGCCGGCAGCCGGGTGCTGAGCATCGGCAGGGCGGTCTCCGGGGTGGCGATCAGGTCGGCCGCCTGCTCGGTGAGCATCAGGCGATAAAGTTCGAGCGACGCATTCAGCTGGTCGGCGTCGAACTTCATGTTTTGCGGCACGTTGCCCTGCAGCAGGCGCACCGAAACCGGCTGGCCGAGCGGTTCGGTCCATGCCAGCCTGCCCAGCGTGAAACCGGCCAGCGGCACGACAAGCAAGAGGACGATGGCGGCCGCATGCAGCCGGCGCAGCTGCAGTTGCAGCGCGAGGCAGCCGGCCAGCAGGGCGGCGAGGAAGCCGATGCCATACACACCCGCCAGGGGCGCAAAGCCGGCCAGCGGGCTGTCGGTATGTGCATAGCCGGTCGCTACCCACGGAAAGCCGGTAAAAATCCAGCCCCGTGTCCAGTCGGCCAGCATCCAGCAGGCAGGCGTCACCAGCAGCATGACCACCGGCACCTGCAGGCCGCGGGCGATCCGCCGCGCGACATACAGCGCGAATCCGTACAGCAGGCCCAGCCCGGCAGCGAGCAGCAGTACTGCGAGCGCCGCCATGGCCGACGGCATGCCGCCGTACACATGCATGCTGACGTAGAGCCAGTGGGTGGCCACGGCAATGGCGCCTGTGCCGAAAGCCCAGCCGTACACCAGGGCCCGGGCCGGCGACTCGGCCCGCTGCGCCAGCAGGAACAGCAGGGCGAGCGCGACAATCTGCAGCGGCCACCAGCCGAAAGGTGCGAATGCGAGCGCGGTGGCGCCGCCGGCCAGCAGTGAGGCGATCAGGGGAAACAGGGTAGTGCGCATGCCGACTTGCGCCTCAGCGAGGGCGCCGGCAGCGCCTGCCTGCGCGGCCGGCAGTCATCAGTTGGTTTCGCCGAACAGGCGCGCGGGGAGCTTTTCGACCAGCAGCACATGCACCTGGCGCGCATCGGCGCGCAGCACTTCGAAGCGCAGGCGGTCGATGTTGAACTGCTCGCCCTTGCGCGGCATGCGGCCGAGGTGGCGCGATACGACGCCGCCGATGGTATCGACGTCGCCGTTCGGCAAGCTGGTGCCGAGGGTCTCGTTGAACTGCTCGATCTCGGTCAGGGCCTTCACGCGCCAGCGCTGACCGAAGTCGCCGTCTTTCACCGGCAGGATGTTGTCTTCCTCTTCGTCGAAGTCGTACTCGTCCTCGATGTCGCCGACGATCTGCTCGAGCACATCCTCGATCGTGATCAGGCCGGCCACGCCGCCGTATTCGTCGACCACGATCGCAATATGGTTGCGGTTTGCGCGGAAGTCGCGCAGGAGCACGTTCAGGCGCTTTGATTCCGGGATGAACACCGCCGGCCGCAGCATGTCGCGCACGTCGAAAGACTCTTCCGCGTAATAACGCAGCAGGTCTTTTGCCAGCAGCACGCCGACTACCTTGTCGCGGTCGCCATCGACCGCCGGAAAGCGCGAGTGCGCTGTCTCGAGAACCATCGGCAGCCATTCCTCGATGGGCTTGGCAATGTCCACCACGTCCATCTGCGAGCGGGGCACCATGATCTCGCGCGCGGCGAGGTCGGATACCTGGAACACGCCCTCGATCATCGACATTGCGTCGGCATCGATCAGGTTGCGGTCATGCGCGTCGTGCAGCAATTCGAGCAGTTCGGCGCGGTTTTCGGGTTCGGGGGAGATCAGCGCAGTCAGTCGCTCGAACAGTGAGCGATGCGGCTTGTGTTCGGCAGTACGGCTGCCGGGGGGATAGTCTTGCATGTGGCGCAAAGCCGAAGTTCAAGAAGGCACAGGATACCGCAAAAGGATGGCAATTTCGTGAAAACGGGCGGGTGAAGTTGCCACACCGGAATGAATTTGTCGCTGCGCAATCGCGGCTGCCCGCGCGCGCACGGTGCCCGACCGGCCTTCATCCCTCCCGGTAGGGATCCGGGAATCCCAGTTCCTGGAGGATTTCGGATTCCAGCCCCTCCATCTCCTCTGCTTCGTCGTCATCCTCGTGGTCATAGCCCTGCGCATGCAGCACCCCGTGCACGATCAGGTGCGCTGCATGCTGGCCGACCGGTATCGCGCGCTCGGCCGCCTCCCGCAGCAGCACGTCGACGCAGAGCACGATGTCGGCCTGTACCGGGGCGTCTTCGTCCACCAGTTCGCCGTCGGCGTAGGCGAAAGTGAGGACATTGGTCGCATAGTCCTTGCCGCGATAGTCGCGGTTCAGCACGCGCCCCTCGTCCTCGCCGACGAAGCGAAAGGTCAGTTCGGCCGGCGCGAACTGCGCCGCCTGCACCCAGCGCCGGATGGCGGTGCGGGGAAGGCTGTCGGCCAGCCGCTTGTCCGCATGCTGGACGGAGAGCGTCAGCTTATTTTTTGCTTGCATCGCGGGCGGCGGCCGCAGCAGCGGCAACAGTGGCGGCATCATAGGCATCGACGATGCGGGCGACCAGCGGGTGGCGGACCACATCGGCGCTGGTGAAGCGGGTGAAGGCGATGCCGCGCACCGAATCGAGCACCTTCATGGCATCCACCAGGCCGGACTTCTGGCCGCGCTGCAGGTCGATCTGGGTGACGTCGCCGGTGACGACTGCCTTGCTGCCGAAGCCGATGCGGGTCAGGAACATCTTCATCTGCTCGGGCGTGGTGTTCTGCGCCTCGTCGAGAATGATGAAGGCATGGTTCAGCGTGCGCCCGCGCATGTAGGCCAGCGGGGCGATCTCGATTGCCTGCTTCTCGAACATTTTCTGCGTGCGGTCGAAGCCCAGCAGGTCGTACAGGGCGTCATACAGCGGGCGCAGGTAGGGATCCACCTTCTGCGCGAGGTCGCCCGGCAGGAAACCGAGCCGCTCGCCAGCCTCGACCGCGGGACGCGTCAGCACTATGCGTCGCACTGCATCGCGCTCCAGCGCATCGACCGCGCAGGCCACCGCCAGGTAAGTCTTGCCGGTGCCGGCCGGGCCGATGCCGAAAGTCACGTCATGTTCGAGGATGTGCTTCAGGTACTGGCTCTGGTGCGGCGTGCGTCCGCGCAAGTCGCTGCGGCGCGTCTTCAGTACCGGGCTGTCCGGCATGTCGTCCGGATTCTTTGCCAGGATCGCCGGTTTGTCGGCCGGCGCAGCGCTGCTCGCGCGCTGCTCGACCAGCGCCAGCTGGATTTCGTCGATCGAGATCGGATGGTCGGCTGCGGCATAGAAGCGCTCGAGCAGCTCGACCGCACGCGCTGCATTCACGCCGTCGGCGATGAATTTGTCCCCGCGCCTGAACACGGTCACGTCGAGTGCCGCCGCGATCTGGCGCAGGTTTTCGTCGAGCGGGCCGCACAGGTTCGCGAGCCGGCTGTTATCGACCGGTTCGGGGGTGAATTGCTTGGTGGCTTGGTTCTTCAAATCGTCGGCCTAGGCTTGGATCACGATCTCGCCGCGTAGCGAGAAGGGGTGACTTTCGGTGATAGTGACATCGACAAACTGGCCGACCAGCCGGTTCGCACCCGGACCGCCGGCAAAGTTGACGACGCGATTGTTCTCGGTGCGTCCCTGCAGCTCGCCCGGGTCGCGCTTCGACGGCCCGTCGACCAGGATGCGCTGCCGGCTGCCGACCATCGCGTCGGAATGACGGCGGGTATTGTCGGCGATGACTTTCTGCAGCTTCTGCAGCCGCGCCAGCTTGATGTCGTATGGCGTGTCGTCCTGCAGGCTGGCGGCAGGCGTGCCCGGGCGCGGACTGAAAATGAACGAGAAGCTGTTGTCGTAGCCGATGTCCTCCACCAGCTTCATCAGCGCATCGAAATCGCGTTCATCCTCGCCCGGGAAGCCGACGATGAAATCCGACGAGATCGTGATGTTCGGCCGCACTTCGCGCAGCCGGCGGATGATGGA
>JAIXTG010000414.1 GCA_027484285.1 Oxalobacteraceae bacterium
CGCTCACTTCCGCGTTGCGCGGACCTGTCTTGCCAAAACCTCAGCTCTCCAAACTTGTCACAGTTTTGTTCAACGACTGGAGAATGCAATGAAGAACAGGCTTCTGGCATACGCGATCCTGACGGGGCTGACGACGGCACCGGCATGGGCGCAATCCGGGCTGACGCTGTATGGCAACATCGACGCTTCTGTTGTCGGTGCGACTGGCATTGGCCCGGACAGCGACCGGCGCTGGAGCTTCGGCGAAGGCAACTGGGCACCGTCGGTCTGGGGACTGAAAGGATCGGAAGATCTTGGCGGCGGCGTCAAGGCCCACTTCCGCCTTGAGGGTGGCTTTAATTCGGGCAGCGGTGCAATCGCGAACGGTGGTACCACCGGCGTATTCAGCCGGATGGCAAACGTCGGTCTCAGCGGCCCGTTCGGCGGAGTGACGGCCGGCCTGAACCTTTCACCGTTCATTGCGGCTTATACCTCCACACTCGGACTGGCCGGCAACAACTTCTATGTGCCTGCATTGCTGATGCACCGCGATGCCGGCAGCGTCGTACCTCCGGGCGGCGGCGATCCGGTAGCTCTGTTCAACGGCGGTACCGACGCCGACCCGCTGGGCGGATCGACCGGCGGCTTCTTTGTCCCGAATTCGATCACCTACAGCCTGCCTGCCGAATGGCTCGCCGGCGTGACCGGCAGCTTCATGTATGCACCGGGCGGCGTGGCGGGTTCGTCGAGCCGCAACCGCTTCATGTCCGCCAACGCCGGCTATGCGTTTGGCGACCTGAATGTGGTGGTTGCCGCATCCGACCGCGACCTGCAGTACCGGCAGTATCTGGTCGGCGCCAGCGCCCCGCTCGGCCCGGTGAAACTTGCAGCGAACTACGTGCGCTTCAATCCGGAGGCAGGCTCATCCAGCAATACGATCGTGCTGGGCGCGCAGATGAAGATGATGCCGAATGCCAGCGTGGGCGTGAACTTTGCCCGTAACGACAGCGCCGGCACGCCGAAGATCTACAACCTCTCGGCAATGTACTCGCTATCGAAGACCACCAACCTGTATGCGGCAATCAACCGGGCGACCGACGGCGTGCCGTCATCGTATTCTGCTCTGGTCGATGCATCGACCGTCTCGGGCATACAGCAGACCGGATCATCGACTGCACTCATCGTCGGCATACAGAAAGGGTTCTAGCCATCGTTCCGGCTCAGGCGCGTCCGCGCCTTGGCCGGAACACGTCGGCATCTTCGTAGAACGCCCGGTCCTGCCCGGCCCACCAGCCGGGTACGCCGAGTACGGGCAGGTGACAAAAATCGCTACTGGAAAACCCGGCCGCGATGGCTTGCGCCACCTGCCGATCCAGCCCCCCGATGCGCTCGGGAACGGGCAACGCGAACCAGCCCGGATCGACGCTCACTGTCCACACATGGGCCGTGATCGACTTGTAGGGCGCGACCAATTTTTCAACCAGTGCGTGCCCGAACAGGATGACATCGGCATTCCTGAAAAACTGCTGCGCGGGCTGTAACAGGACAGCCTGCCACTGGTGCTCGCGCAGCGCATCAAGCAAGTGCGGATCGCTGCTGATCACGAGTGCGGCATTTTCGTCAAACAGTGTGGCTGCATCACGCTGCCGGCCCCGCGTGCCGGCCGCAGCAGCAGTTTTCAATGCTTCTGCATGCAAACCGTTCAGGACGCGTTTGATATGCGGGAAATGCAGCCAGGCAAGCGCGTTGAAAAAATCATGCAGGTTGTCGCGCGTGGGCACTTCGCCGGTAGCGGTGATGTGCGCCTCGTACGGGGTGCCAGCCGGCAGCAGGGATTGAGGCAGGAAGCGAAGTGGCTGCCGGTGCAGATTGTGCAGCCCGTTTGCGGCAGCGAGCGCATTCGCAGCAGCAACCCAGTCAGGTGCTGCTGCCAGGGCTTGGCCAACATCGCGCAGCGGCGAAAGCCACGGGCGCTGCCAGTCGATGGCGTCGAATGACATCGCTTCGCTGCCGGGGTAACTGGCTCAGGCCATCTTCCAGTGCAGGGTCTGTCCGGCATCGAGCGGTACCAGCGGTGCATCGCCCATTTTCAGCTCTTCCGGAACGATCCAGTCTTCCCGCTTGAGCGTGATGCTGCCGGCATTGCGCGGGAGCCGATAAAAGTCCGGCCCGAAGAAGCTGGCAAAACCCTCGAGCTTGTCGAGCGCGTCCGCTGCTTCGAACGCCTGCGCATACAGTTCCATCGCATGCAGTGCGGTATAGCAGCCGGCGCAGCCGCATGCATGCTCCTTCAACCCCTTGGGATGCGGCGCAGAATCGGTGCCGAGGAAGAAGCGCGGATTGCCGGAAGTGGCCGCTTCCACCAGCGCAAGGCGGTGAGTCTCGCGCTTGAGTACCGGCAGGCAGTAGTAGTGCGGACGGATGCCTCCCTTGAAAATCGCATTGCGGTTGTACAGGAGGTGGTGCGCAGTGATGGTGGCGGCAATGTCGCCGTCAGCCTCGCGCACATAGTCGGCCGCATCTTTGGTGGTGATGTGCTCGAACACCACGCGCAAGCCGGGCAGCGACTTGCGCAGCGGCCGGAGCACGCGCTCGATGAATACCGCCTCGCGGTCGAACAGATCGATGTCGCCATCGGTCACTTCGCCATGGATCAGCAGCGGCAGGCCGAGTGCCTGCATCGCTTCGAGCGCGCCCATGCAGCGCTTCAGGTCGGTCACTCCGGCGTCGGAATTGGTAGTGGCCCCGGCGGGATAGAGCTTCACCCCGTGCACGACGCCGCTGTCGACTGCACGCCGGATCTCTTCGGCCCGGGTGTTGTCGGTCAGGTAGAGGGTCATCAGCGGCTCGAACTGCATGCCGGCAGGCAGCGCAGCCAGGATGCGCTCGCGATAAGCCACGGCCATTGCCGTGGTCGTGACCGGCGGCTTCAGGTTGGGCATGACAATCGCCCGCGCGAACTGGCGTGCGGTATCGGGCACCACATCCGCCAGCACCGCACCATCGCGCAGGTGCACATGCCAGTCGTCGGGACGGGTGAGGGTCAGGGTGGCTGCAGTGGACATCGGTGGTGCACTCGTTCGTTGAAAGCTTTCGATTTTACCCGAGCGACGCCTGCCGCCCGGATGGCTCAGGCGCGACCGGCGGCGAACAGCCCTGACGCCGGATCGACGTCGGGTTCGCTGTCGATCTCCTCGGGCCGGGCTTGCTGACGCTCCCACATGTCTGCATACATGCCCTGCCGCGCCAGCAGTTCGGCATGCGTGCCGCGCTCGACGATCCAGCCATTGGACATGACGAGGATCTGCTGCGCGTCCGCAATCGTCGACAGGCGGTGCGCGATGACCAGCGTGGTTCGGTCGCGCGCAATCTCTTTCAGCTGGGCCTGGATCGCCTGCTCGGCCTGCGAATCAAGTGCCGAGGTTGCTTCGTCGAACACCAGGATGGCCGGGTTTTTCAGCAAAGTGCGCGCAATCGCAACCCGCTGCTTTTCGCCACCCGACAGTTTCAGGCCGCGCTCTCCGACCGTGGTCTGGTAACCATCCGGCAGCGTCATGATGAAGTCGTGGATGTAGGCTGCTCGCGCAGCAGCGACGATTTCCTCGTGCGTGGCACCAGGACGGCCATAGGCGATGTTGTATTCAATGGTGTCGTTGAATAGCACGGTGTCCTGCGGGACGATGCCGATCGCCTGCCGCAGCGACGTCTGGCTGACCTGGCGGAGGTCCTGCCCGTCGATCCGGATCGCGCCGTTATCGACGTCGTAGAAGCGGAACAGCAGCCGTGCCAGCGTCGATTTGCCGGAACCGCTGTGGCCGACCACGGCGGTCGTGGTGCCGGCAGCCACGGCGAAGTCCACGCCAAACAGGATCTGCCGTTTGGACTCATAGCTGAAATCCACATGGTCGAAGTGCAATTCGGCGCGCGTGATCTGCAGCGGTGCCGCGCCGGGGGCATCGGCAACTTCGCGGTGCTGGTCGAGCAGCGTGAACATCTTCTCCATATCCGCCAGACTCTGCTTGAGCTCGCGGTAGATGACGCCGAGGAAGTTCAGCGGAATGTACAGCTGGATCATGAAGGCATTCACCAGGACCAGATCGCCCAGCGACATGCTGCCGCCGATGACGCCCAGCGTGGCCCGCCAGAGGATCAGCGTGACTGCGATTGCGATGATCAGGGATTGCCCGGTGTTCAGCAGGTTCAGCGAGGTCTGCGAACGTACCGCCGCTGCCTCATAGCGCTGCAGGCCTTCGTCGTAACGCCGCGCCTCGTATTCCTCATTGCCGAAATACTTGACGGTTTCATAATTCAGCAGTGAATCGATTGCCCGGGTATTGGCCTTCGAATCCAGATCGTTCATCGTGCGCCGGAAATGCGTACGCCATTCGGTAACGACCACGGTGAAGCCAATGTAAGTGACCAATGCCGACACCGTGATCACCGAAAACCAGGGGTCATACTGCAGCGCCAGATAGCCGAGCACCAAAGTGATCTCGACCAGAGTCGGCAGAATGGAAAACAAGGTGTAGGAGACCAGCGAAGAGATGCCGCGGGTGCCGCGCTCGACGTCGCGGGTAACGCCACCGGTCTGCCGGTTCAGGTGGAATCGCAACGACAGCGAATGCAGGTGACGGAAGACTTTCAGGGCGACGGTGCGTACGGCACGCTGTGTGACTTTCGCAAAGAAGAATTCGCGCAATTCGGTGAATGCCGTGGTCGACAGCCGCAGCAGTCCGTAAGCAATCAGCAGTCCGGCTGGCAGTATCAGCAAAGATGCCGGGCGCTCGGGCGTAATGGTCAGGCCGTCGATCAGGTGCTTGAGCACCAGCGGCACGCCGACATTCGCCACCTTGGCCATGATCAGGCAGCCAAGCGCGAGCAGCACGCGCCATTTCCATTGCCATAGATAGGGAAACAGGGTTTTCAGCGTGGCCCAGTCGTTGCGCGTGCTCTGGTTGGCGGGAGCATCGGTGGCAGGGCGGGCATGGTGGCGCATGGGCAGAGGAAGGGAATAGTTGCGAGTGGGTTATGCTTGCAGGCAGCGGTACAGCCCGATGCAGCGGGAGCGCTGATTGTAGCGCCTGCCGCCCTCCCCTTCAGGAAGCATGATGAACACTAGCGAACTTACCAGGCTGCCGGATGGCATGCCGACGCTGCGCGTGATGCCGATGCCGGCCGACGCCAACATCCATGGCGACGTATTCGGCGGCTGGATCATGGCTCAGGTTGACATTGCCGGGGCAATACCGGCCGTCCGTCGTGCCAATGGACGGGTCGGCACGGTCGCGGTCAATTCCTTTGTATTCAAGCAGCCGGTGTTCGTCGGCGACCTGCTGTCGTTCTATTCGACGATCGTCAGGACCGGCAATTCATCGATCACGGTCACGGTCGAGGTTTATGCAGAACGCAATCGGCTGCTGACCGAAGTCGTGAAAGTTACGGAGGCAACGCTGACGTATGTCGCGGTCGGCGACGACCGCAGGCCACGGCCGCTGCCGCCACTGCCCGAACGGTAAGTCAGGCAGGCGCGGAGGCCTTCGCGTCCCGCAACTCGCGTCGCAGGATCTTGCCGACATTGGTCTTCGGCAGCTCATTGCGGAACTCGATCAGTTTCGGACGCTTGTAGCCGGTCAGCTGTTCCTGGCAATAAGCCATCAGTTGCTCCGCTGTCAGCGCCGGATCGCGGCGCACCACGAACAGTTTGACGGCTTCGCCGGTAGCTGCGTCGGGCACGCCAACCACTGCGCACTCGAGCACCCCCGGATGTCCTGCAACCACGGCTTCGACTTCGTTCGGATAAACATTGAAGCCTGACACCAGCACCATGTCTTTCTTGCGGTCGACGATAGTGACGTAACCGCGCTCATCCATCAGGCCAATGTCGCCCGACCGAAAGAAGCCGTCGGCTGTCATCACGCGTGCGGTTTCTTCCGGCTTCTGCCAATAGCCTTCCATCACCTGCGGCCCGCGAATGGCGATCTCGCCCACCTGGCCGACAGGCAGATGATTGCCTTCATCGTCGAGGATGGCGATGTCGGTCGACGGCAGCGGCAGGCCGATGGTGCCGGAGAATTCGGACGCATCAGCAGGGTTCGCGGTAGCGACCGGCGCCGTCTCGGACAGGCCGTAGCCTTCGATGATGCTTTTGCCGGTGACGGCGCGCCAGCGATCATTGACAGCCTTCTGTACCGCCATCCCACCGCCGTTGGAGAGCTTCAGGGCGGAGAAGTCCAGCTTCGCGAAGTCAGGATGGTTCAGTAGCGCGTTGTACAAAGTATTCACGGCGGGCAGCAGGTTGAACTTGTACTTGGACAGTTCCTTCACCAGGCCGGGAATATCGCGCGGGTTCGGAATCAGGATGTTCATGCCGCCGATCCGGGTGCCCATCAGGCAGCAGACCGTGAGCGCAAAGATGTGATAGAGCGGCAACGCGCAGACGAAGACCAGCGCGTCCACCTTCGGCTCCTTGTTCAGGGCCGGCTGCAGCCAGGCTTCGTTCTGCATCAAATTGGCAATCACGTTGCGGTGACTCAGCATCGCGCCCTTCGACAGCCCGGTAGTGCCGCCGGTGTATTGCAGGAAAGCGATATCGTCATGACCCAGGTTCGCCGGCACCAGACTCAGCGCCGCACCTGCCTTCAGCGCCTGGTTGAAGCGGACGGCATTCGGCAGCGAGAAAGCGGGCACCATCTTCTTCACGTTGCGCACCACAAAGTTGACCAACCCACCCTTCAGCCCGCCGAGCAGGTCGCCCATGCTCGCAACCACCGTCACGTTGATGCTGGTGCGCGCAATCACTTTCTCGAGCGTGTGTGCGAAATTTTCGAGAATGACGATTGCCTCGGCGCCCGAGTCGTTCAGCTGGTGCTCGAGTTCGCGCGGCGTGTAGAGCGGGTTGACGTTGACCACCACATAGCCGGCACGCAGTACTGCCGCAATCGCGACCGGATACTGCAGCACGTTCGGCATCATCAGTGCCACCCGGGCACCCGGCTGCAGCCCCTGCGCCTGCAGCCACGCGCCGAGCTGGCGCGACATGCGGTCAACATCGGCGTAGGTGATGAAGCGGTCCATGCAGACGTAGGCGTTTCGCTCCGCGTAGCGCGAAAACGATTCCTCCATCAGTTGGACGAGCGAGCGATAGCGGGTAGTGTCGATCTCGGACGGCACGCCGGCCGGATACGAGCGGATCCAGAACTTCTCCATGCAGCACCTCTGTTTGTTGTGTGCGCTGGCATCGCCTGTCTTGAGCCTGGGGCGGCGTCGGCGCTATCTCGAGGAATCGTCCTGCGGGGGGCGGACGGCTGGTCTTCTCCTGCTGCGGATGCTAGCCGAAATCGCTTGGCTTGTGTGCCTAGTGCGCCGCAATCGTACGGGCAAGATCGCCCTGCCCGGGTTGCTGCGATGCGACATCGACCTGGCCATATGACTGGAGCAGCGCGCGGCGCTGTGCCTTGTCAAGCTTTGCGATCGCTTTGACCCGGCGGTAGAACCGGGGCAGGTCATTGATCTCGGCATGCAGCCCGCGAAAGGCCGGCACGAGGTCATGGTAAGTGGCAATCAGCGCGAAGTGGGCGTTCGACAGCGGTTCCGAAAACCAGCGATCGTAGCCGGCATATCCGCCCCAGCGTGCCTCTTTCATCGATTCATACTCGCGCTGCAGCGATGCAAAGATCTCCGCCTTGCGCACGCGCTTGTCCGCTTCGGGCGCGACGCGCTGGAAGTTGTCCTCGAGCTGTAGTCGATGCGCATCGAGCAGCGCCAGAAAATCAGCCCGGCGCTGGCGCCACTGGCGGTAGCGTTCGCGCATTGCCTCGTCGCCCTGGGTCGACAGCCAGCGCTCGACGCCGACCTCCTCGACCGCGGTGGCAAACGATTCATTGAACTGGGAATCACCGGGCGCGTAAGCCACCTGATGCGCCAGTTCGTGAAACACCATGCGCGCGACCTCCGCTTCAGGATAGTCGATGAAGGTGGACAGCACTGGGTCGCTGAACCAGCCGAGCGTCGAATAGGCCGGCACGCCCGACACCCGAACGTCATAGCCCTGGCGCTTCAAACCATCGGCATACTGCTGCGCCGCCGCCTTGCTGTAATAGCCCCGGTAGTCGACGCAGCCGGCAACCGGAAAGCACCACTGCACCGGCCGGGTGGACAACTCGGGTGTGGCGACCACGTTCCACATCACATAAGGGCGCTTGAGATCGGCATAGCTCTTGTAGCTGCCGTTGTCCGGCAGGCCGAGTTCTTTTGCTGCATACGCGCGGATTTCTTTCGCGCGCTGCAAGCGAAGTTTCAGATCGTCTTTGACCGCAGGGTCGGCAAGCCACTGGTCGATCGGCTTTGCACTGGACATCAATGACATCTGCCCCTGAACTGCCTGCACGTAATAACCGACGGAGGCGCAGCCACTGAGTGATGATGCGAGCAGCGCGCAAGACAGTGCAGACAGGAGTGATTTCATTAATGCTTTCAGGGTGAAGAGTTGGCTTTCTCGACCTGAACCAGCACGTCGTAGAAGGTCGGCGCACGGCCCATGTCGGTCAGGCGCTGGCTGGTCAGTTCATTGGCATTGCGTCCATCGGGCGCGAGCTTCTTCCACCAGATGGACAGCGCGACGACGAGTCCCTTGCGCGAACCGTCATTCACACGGGCTCGCAGCTGCATTTCGCCGCGCTGGTTGAATACGCGGACAAGGTCGCCGTCATGAATGCCCCGCTCGACGGCATCGTCCGGGTGGATCTCGAGGTGAGGCTCGCCCTCGGTGTCCCGCAGGCTCTGCACATTGACGAAAGTGGTGTTGAGAAAGTTCCTTTGCGGTGGCGAAATCATGGCCAGCGGATACTGTTTAGCCAACTCCGGCGCGGA
>JAIXTG010000386.1 GCA_027484285.1 Oxalobacteraceae bacterium
CAGATCTCGCCGGCGTGCCCTGCCTCGGCGAGCGCGACCGATTCGGCCAGCGCCTGCTGGTCGGTGCGCGAGAACATCCGGTCGGCTTGCCAGTATGCACACCACCAGTGACGGAAGAAGCGCGTGGGCATTACCACCTCCCCGACGCGCCGCCGCCGCCAAAACCGCCGCCGCCGCCACGGAATCCGCCGCCTGCCCCGCCGCCCCAGCCACCACCGCCATACGGGCCATAACTGCCGAAGCCGCCGCGCCGGCCGTGCCAGCCGGAGCCCATGCGTCCGCCGGCGAGCGTGACCACGAACCCCACGAAAGCGGCCAGCAGGCCCAGCAGCAGCGCACCGGACAGCAGCCAGGCAGCGATCCCGAGCAGGCCCCCGGCAGCGAATGCGCCCTTGCCGCGGCCCATCAGCGCGCGCATCACGCCGCCCAGCACCAGCGCGGCGAAGAACACCACCGGCATCAGCGCCAGCGGTTCGTCGCCTGCAGCCGGGGTGGCCTCCGGAGCGGGCAGCGGCTCGCCATCGATCACGCGCATCATGGCGTCCACGCCGGCGTTGAGGCCCCCGTTGAAATCGCCGCTGCGAAAACGCGGCACGATGACCTCATCGACGATGCGCTTCGCGGTCGCATCATTAAGCGCGCCTTCGAGGCCGTAGCCGACCTCGATGCGCAGGGCTCGCGCCTCTTTCGCCACCAGCAGGATTGCCCCGTCATCGATTTTTTTGCGCCCGAGCTTCCACTGCTCCGCTACGCGGATCGCATACTGCTCGATCGTCTCGGGGCCGGTATCCGGGACGACCAGTACGGCGATCTGGCTGCCCTTGCGCTGCTCAAAAGCGCGCAGTTGCGCCTCCAGCGCCTGCTGCTGCGCGGCAGACAGGGTGGCGGTTCGGTCGACGACGCGACCCGACAACGGCGGAACCGGCTGCAGTGCCTGCGCCCCTGCCAGCATCGCGCACAGCAGGCCGGCAGCCAGCGCTGCCAGCCACTTAATTGTTTGCGGCAGCGCCATTGGCAGGCGGGGCCGGGCTGGTCGCCGGCGCAGGTGCGGGTGCGGGTGCGGGTGCGGGGGAGCCAAAATCGACTGCTGGCGCCGTCGAGATCGCCCGTTCGTTATCGACAGAGAAGTTCGGCTTCACGTCGAAACCGAACACCATCGCAGTCAGGTTGCTGGGAAACGAGCGGACGGTGACGTTGTAGTCCTGCACGGATTTGATGTAGCGGTTGCGTGCCACCGTGATCCGGTTTTCGGTGCCTTCGAGCTGCGCCTGCAGGTCGCGGAAGCCGGTGTCGGCCTTCAGCTGCGGATAGTTCTCGCTGACCGCCAGCAGCCGCGACAGCGCGCTCGACAGCTGCCCTTGCGCCGCCTGGAAGCGCGCGAGTGCCTGCGGGTCGTTCAGCACTTCCGGCGTCACCTGCATGCTGCCCACCCGCGAGCGCGCTTCGGCCACCTGGGTCAGCACCTGGCTCTCATGCGCTGCATAGGCTTTGACGGTATTGACCAGGTTGGGCACCAGATCGGCGCGCCGCTGGTACTGGTTGACGACTTCGGACCAGCTTGCCTTGATCTGTTCATCGCTGGCCTGCAGGGTGTTGTAGCCGCAGCCGCCGAGCAGCAGGGACAGGGAAAACAGCAGGGGCCAGAAGAGAAGTGTGCGCATGGAGTCTCCGTACGAAAGGAACGGGGCCGGCGCGGCTATGTTAGCCCGAACCCCGTTTTTCCATGTGGCGATACCGTCATTTTTTTCAAGCGCCTGCGCCTTGCCAATGATGCCTGTAGGCATTTGATTTTGCGCAAGGTTACTGAAGGCACGCCCTCCTATGCTGCATCCATCCCTGTTCGTTCCCGTACCTCACCATGCCCGCACGTCGCTGGCGCCCGGCCCTCGCCAGCCTGATCCTGTTGCAGGCCTTGCTGCTATCCGGGCACGGTGCCGCCGAAAACATCCGTGTTGAAATCATTGGCGCAGACATTCTCGCGCCCCTGCTGCAGCAGCACCTGACGATTACCCGGCTGGCACGCGAGGGCAGCGCACGCCCGGAAGAATGGCAGCGGCTGCTGCGGGTGACTCCCGGGCAGATTGCCGAACTGCTGGCCACCGAAGGATTTTTTTCGCCCCAGATCAGCAGCGACCTGGTCGAGGTCGATGGCGTGCAGGTGGCACGCTTTCGGATACAGCCGGGAGAACCGGTGCGGGTGGCCGAGGTTCGCATCGACTTCAGCGGTGTACTGGCGATGGAGGACCGGGAACGTGCTGCAGCGCTGCGCGCCGCCTGGGGGCTGAAACGCGGTGAGCGCTTCCGGCAATCGGCATGGGACGCGGCCAAGGATGCGCTGCTTGGCAGCCTGCTAGTCAACCGCTATCCGGCCGCCACCCTCCTGCGCAGCGAGGCACGCATCGACCCCGGGAACCGGACTGCGTCGCTGCAGGTCGACATTGATTCCGGACCCGCATTCACTTTCGGCGAACTGCAGGTCGAGGGACTGTCCCGCTACCCGCTCGACCTGGTCGAGCGCGTGAATTTGATCCGGCCCGGTGAGCCGTATTCGCAGGCGCGGCTGTCGGAACTGCAGACGCGACTGCTGGCGACCGGTTACTTTCGCTCGGTGTTTGCCAGTATCGATGCCGATCCGGCGCAACCGGAACAGGTGCCGATCCGCGTGGAGCTGGCCGAGAGCCCGAGCAAGCGGCTCGGCCTCGGCGTCGGCGTTTCCACCGACAGTGGCGCCCGCCTGCAATTGCGCTGGACGGATCGCCAGTTCCTCGGCCGCGACTGGCGGCTGGAATCGGTGCTGCGCGCCGACCGGGTATCGCTGCTGGCGCAGGGCGAACTGTATTTCCAGCCATTGCGCACGGGATTGATCGGCGAGCATTTCGAAGGCTGGATACCCAGCGTCGTGCTGGGCCTCGAGCGCACCAGCATCACCGGTGAAGAAGTGGAGCGGATAAGGAATAGCCTGCGGCTGTCGACGCCGTCACGCATCAACGAGCGCGTGGTGTTCGTGTCCCTGCTGGCGGACCGCCCTACCCTGCCCGGCGGCGAGGCCTTCACCCGGCGTGCAGTGATCGGCGGCTACAACTGGACCCGGCGGCGTTTCGACCAGCAGGTCGCACCGACCCGCGGCTATTCGGCCACGCTCGAACTGTCGGCCGGCGTGGGCGGCGCGGCCGGCAGCGACAAGATCGCGCGCGTGTTCGCGAACGGCATCTGGCTGAGGCCGCTGGCGGAACGCTGGACGGCCGTGGCCCGCGTACAGGCAGGCGAAATCTTCGGTGCCGGCGTCGCCACCGTGCCGGAAGACCTGCTGTTCCGCACCGGCGGCGACCAGACCGTGCGCGGCTACCGTTTCGGCAGCCTCGGCGTTCCACGCAATGGCGCGATTGTCGGCGGCAATGTGATGGCAGTCGTCAGCGCGGAACTGGTCTACCAGTTCAGGCCGGACTGGGGCGCCGCCATTTTTCATGATGTCGGCGACGCGGCGCTGTCCTGGTCGGATTACCGGGCCCGGCGCGGCATCGGCGTCGGCGCGCGCTGGCGCAGTCCGGTCGGCACGCTCAGCCTCGATGTCGCACGCGGCCTTGACGACGGCGGGACGCGGCTGCATTTCGCAATCGGCTATGGCTTCTGAACGCAACGACCCTGCAGCAGCAACGCCGCGCCGCACGCCGTGGCTGGCGATCCTGCTGTTCACGCTCGCCGGGCTGATGCTGTGTGCGTCGCTGGCCGTGGTGTGGATGCTGGCCACCGAATCTGGCACGCGGGTACTGCTGTCGCTGCTGGGCAAGCAGGTGCCGATGCAGATGTCCGGCGTGCGCGGATCCATCGCGGATGAACTGCGGGTCGAACAGCTGGAGCTGGACGCTGGCGAGCAACGGATCCGGCTGGCAGGCGTGCGGCTGCGCTGGCAGCCATCGCAATTGCGGGATGGCCTGCTCGCGATCGACCAGCTGTCCGTGCAATCGATGACGATCATCACGCGACAAGGCAAAGACGAGCCGCCCCGGCTGCCTTCGTCGCTCAAGCTCCCGTTCCGCCTGTCGCTGCGCGATATGCAGGTCGGGCGGCTCGAGGTACGGCAGGAGCAAAAGCGCGTGCTGAGCGCAGCCGATGTGGCGCTGTCGCTGCACTATGACGGCCGACGCCACCAGCTGCAGCTGCACCGGATGGAAGTACTGCCCGAAGGCGCGGCCGCGATTTCGGGGCGTGTGTCGGGAAAGCTGGCGATCGACGCAGCGCCGCCGTTTGCGCTCAACGCATCGCTGGCGCTGGCCGGCCGGCATGCCGAAGGCAGCGCACAGGGCTCGCTGCAACTGGACGGCTCGCTGCAGCGGATCGGGACCCGTTTCGACCTGCAACTGGCCCGCACCGGCCGGCAGGCGGGACTGCGCGGCTCGATCGCGCTGCGGCCATTCGCTGCCCAGCCCTTCGGCGGCGGCGAGCTGCAGGCGCGCGCGCTGGACCTGCGGATGCTGTCGCGCGATTTGCCCGCCACCCGCATCGATGCCGACATGCGCATGCGCAGCCCCGATGCCGGCAGCTTCACGCTGGAGAACCGGCTGGCCGGCCCGCTTGGGCGCGGGCAACTGCCGGTAGCGCAGGCCAGCGGCGACTTCCGGCTGGCCGGGCAAGCGATACAGCTGAGTTCGCTGTCGGTCAATCGTGGCGAGTTCAGCGGTGACATCGGGCTGCAGCGCGCAGCCGACGGCCCGGACGTGACCATCGCCGGTCGCCTGCGCAAGCTGCGGGTTACCGACTACTGGCAAGCGCCGCCGGGCATGCCTGCGGTCGTGCTCAGCGGGCATATCGAGCTGCGCGGCAAGGCCGCCCGGCCACCGCGCGGCACGCTCGCGTTTTCCCTCGATGACAGCCGGATTGGCGAATGGCCGGTATCTGGCAGCGGCACGCTGGCGCTGGATGCGCTGGCGCTGCAGGTCGACGGGCTGGCACTGCGCGTAGGCGCAAACAGGCTGCAGGCCGACGGCCGCCTCGAGATGGCCGGTGGCGAGCTGCGCTTCTCGGTCGACGCCCCGAGGCTGGCGCAACTGGGTTCCGCATTCGCAGGCAGCCTCGAGCTCAATGGCCGGCTGTCCGGCAGCTTCGCCGCGCCGGCAATCGACGCTCGCTGGCAAGCGCGCTCGCTGCGCTTGCCGGGTGACATCACGGCATCCGAGACACGCGGCAGCCTGCGTGCCGGCGCTACGCTCGAGGCGCCGCTGCAGCTGGCCGCCGAGGGGCGTCGCGTGACACTGGACGGCACTACCTTCGATCAAATGCGCGTCGAGGCCGATGGCAGCCTCGGTTCGCACGCGCTGCAGCTGCAGCTCGGGCTGGGCAAGGAGTCCCTGCAGGCAGCGGCCACTGGCGGACTCGACCGGCTCGACGGCAATGCGACCTGGCGCGGCCAGCTCGACCGGCTGCAGGCACGCGGCCGGCTGGCACTGAACAGCGAGGCGCCGGCTCGGGTGACGATCGCCCGGCAGTCGTTCACGCTGGCGCAGCTGAAGCTCGCAAGCGACTTCGGACGTATCGTCATCGACCAGCTGTCGCGCGACCCGGCCGGGCTCGCCAGCCGTGGCCGCATCGAAGGACTGGCCGTCGCCAAGCTGCTGCAACAGGTGCGGCAGGATGCCGTGGCCAGCAGCGATCTCGTGCTCGAGGGAGACTGGGACTTCGCGCTGCCGCTGGCGCAGGCCGGCGCGCGGCCGCGCGGTGTCATCCAGTTGCGACGCAGCCGCGGCGACCTGGTGCTGTCCGGTGTTCAGCAGGTGGCGCTCGGCCTGTCGACACTGACGATCGATGCGCATGCTGCCGGCGAGCGAATTGCACTCACGGTCGATGCGCAGGGGCGACAGCTGGGCACGATTGCCTTCGGTGGCAGTGTCGCGGCCGGCAGCGATGGCAAGCCGGTCGGCCCGAACGCCGCCATCGACGGCGTGCTGAACCTGGAATTGCCATCGATAGCGGCGGCCGCCGCCCTGGCGTCACCCAACCTGATTGCGAATGGCAGCGTGGAAGGCAAGCTGTTCGTCACCGGCACGCTGGCCGACCCGCGGCTGGGTGGCCGGCTAGCGGGACGCGAGCTGCGCGTGTTGCTGGCCGACAGCGGATTCGTGCTGGGCGACGGCAGGCTCGATGCGCAACTGGCGGGCAATGCAGTCACGCTGAATGAATTGAGTTTTGCCGGCAGCAACGGCACCGGCCGCGTGGTGCTGAGCGGGCCGGTGCGTTTCGATGAAGGACATGCAGCCGGCAGCCTCGACTGGCGCCTCGAGCGCTTTCAGGCATTTGATCGCGTCGACCGCCAGTTGCAGGTATCCGGAAGCGGCAAGCTGGAACTGAGCGACAGCCGGGCCGACGTGCGCGGGAAAATTGCGGTGGACCGCGGATTTTTCGATGTCGGCCGCGCCGATGCGCCGGAGCTGTCGGATGACGTGGTGGTGGTCGGCAAGCCGCCCGCCGCCCCGCGCGCACTGGGGCTGGGACTGGACATCCTGGTCGACCTCGGCGAACAGATCCGGCTGCGCGGCCGGGGGCTGAATGCGCGCATCGGCGGCACCCTGCAGCTCGAGAGCGCACCCGGCGAGCCGCTGTCGGCGCGCGGTGAGGTCAAGGTGACGAAAGGCACTTACACCGCGTACGGGCGCGAACTCGCGATCGAGCGCGGTGTGCTGCGCTTCGACGGACCGCCGGGCAATCCGGCGCTCGACATTCGCGCGATGCGCCGCGGCACCGAAGTGGCGGCCGGCGTCGCCGTCGTTGGCACCGCCCAGGCGCCACGCGTCTCGCTGGTATCGGAACCGCAGGTACCAGACGCGGAAAAACTGTCGTGGCTGGTGCTGGGCCAGGGCCTGTCGACGACGTCGGGCGCACAGGTAGGCATGCTGCAGGATGCGGCTGCCGGACTGCTCGCCCAGGGTGCGGCCTCCGGACTGCAGTCGCAGATCGCCAGCTCGCTGGGCGTGGACAGCATCGGACTGTCGCGCAGCCGGGACAATCTCCAGCAGCGCATCATTACGGTCGGCAAGCGACTGTCGTCGCGTCTCTACCTCAGCTACCAGCACGGTCTGCAGACCGCCGGCTCGATCGTGCTGCTGCGCTACACGCTGTCGCCGCGCGTCACGCTCGAGGCCGAGACCGGCGTGCGCAGCGTGTTCTCGGTGTTCTACAACTTCTCCTTCGACTGAGCAAAACCCGGAACGTCCACCGGTGAACCTGTACCGGCCGCGCCTGCCTAATTCACATTCCGTCAATGATTGCGGTGCACACAAGGAGAGCGGCAATGAATTTCATTATCTGGATTGTGATCGGTGGCATCCTAGGCTGGATTGCCAGCATGATCATGCGGACCGATGCGCAACAAGGCATGTTGCTCAATGTGGTTGTCGGCATTATCGGCGCATTGCTGGGTGGGTGGCTGCTGGCTCCGCTGTTCGGAACGGGAACCATCAACCAGAACGATTTCAGCCTCGGCTCGCTGGTGGTTTCCCTGTTGGGCGCAATCATTTTGCTGGCGATCGTGAATCTGTTCCGGCGAGGTACGCCACGCTGAACAGGCACGACGGACGGGTGCCTGCGGGCAGGTGATTCAGCGGGCGTCCGGCCCCAGCATGGCGGCCGGCTGCACCCAGCGGTCGAAATCGGTCGCGCTGAGGTAGCCGAGTTGCAGCGCGGCTTCGCGCAAGCTGAGCCCGCCGGCATGCGCCAGTTTGGCGATTTGCGCCGACTTGTCGTAACCGATGTGCGGCGTGAGTGCCGTTACCAGCATCAGTGACTGCTGCAGGCTGTCAGCGATTTTTTGTTCGTTGGCAGTCATCCCTCGTATGCAATGCAGGTCGAGGCTGTGCATGCCGTCGGCCAGCAGGCGCAGGCTTTGCAGCACAGCATGCGCAAGCACGGGCTTGGCGACGTTCAGTTCGAAATTGCCGGAGGCGCCCGCCATGCTGGCCGTCACGTCATTGCCCAGCACCTGATAGCACAGCATCAGCACCGCTTCCGGCTGGGTTGGATTCACCTTGCCCGGCATGATGGAGCTGCCGGGTTCGTTCTCCGGCAGCCTGATTTCCGCCAGGCCGGCACGCGGCCCCGAGGACAGCCACCGCAAGTCATTCGCCACCTTGACCAGCACGCAGGCCAGTGTCCTGAGCGCACCATGCAGCGTGAGCAGCGCTTCATGGCCGGCCAGTGCGGCAAATTTGTTGTCCGCAGAAGTGAAAGGAAGCCCGCAGCGTGCGCCCAGCTCCTGCGCCACCCGTGCACCAAACTCCGGGTGGGTGTTGAGCCCGGTACCGACCGCAGTGCCACCGATGGCCAGCGACCAGACCTGCGGCAATGCGCTGCGTATCGCCTGCTCGGCCAGTCCGAGCTGCGCAACATGTCCGGACAGCTCCTGGCCCAGCGTCACCGGCGTGGCATCCTGCAAGTGGGTACGGCCGACCTTCACCAGGCCGGCGAATTGCTGCGCCTTGCCGGACAACGCCAGCATTAATCGCTGCAGTGCCGGCAGCAACTGTTCCTCGGCGGCGAGTGCGGCAGCCACATGCATGGCGGTCGGGAACACATCATTCGACGATTGCCCGAGATTGACGTCGTCATTCGGATGCAGGCGCCGCCCGTCGCCGCGCGGGCCGCCCAAGAGTTCCGAGCCGCGGTTGGCCAGCACCTCGTTCATGTTCATGTTGGTCTGCGTGCCGGATCCGGTCTGCCATACCGAGAGCGGAAATTCATCTGCATGCCCGCCGGCGAGTATTTCGTCGGCGGCAGCAATGATGGCGTTCGCCTTGTCGCCCGGCAGCTTGCCGAGCATGCGATTGGCGACGGCGCATGCGCGTTTGACTTGCGCCAGCGCCAGCAGCAAGGCCATGGGCATGCGTTCGTCGGAAATCGCAAAGTGCGCGAGCGAGCGCTGGGTCTGCGCGCCCCACAACCGGTCGGCAGGTACCGCGATCTCGCCCATGCTGTCTCTCTCGATTCGCATCGCTGCCATCATCTTGCCCCTCCGTGATCGAGCCTGATCTCAATACGCAGCCTGCTGCGCACCGGCCTGCCAAACAGCCGCCCGGGCACAAAGCGCAGCGCAAGGAAGTATTCCTGCAGTTGCCGCTGCTGCGCCGCCGACAGCGATGGCTCCGGCAATGCCACCTGATCGACATCGCCATGCTCGTTGATCAGCAGTACCGCATCGAAGAGGCGCGGGCCGTCGGCATGCGGTCCAATCGGCGGCACCGCCGGCGATGGTGACGGCGCATGCTCGTCCAGCCTTGGCCACTCGGTCAGCCGGGATACCGGCAGGTAACCGCCGATCGCCTCATTGTCCGCCGCTGGCGCCTGCGTATCGGCCTGTTCCCTGTTCTGATCGGCGTGCTTGCCCGAGTTCGGCACCGAGGGCTGCGCTGCATCAATCGTCTTCCGCGGGTCCGTTCGCTTTGTCAGGTGACCGGGCCCGGGCATGACGCGGACCAGCATCACGTCCGGATGCCGGGTATCGGCCGGTACCTGCAATGCGGGGCGCAGCAGGGCCCCCAGGGTCAGGCCGGCAGGCAACAGGGCAAGCACGCCGCAGACGGCTGTTCGCCGGCGTCCGGTCATTGGCGGTCAAGTTCACGCCAGGAAATTCGGCGTGCCGGCCGCGTGCCGCCGCTTCCCTGCGCCTCTGCGTGGGAACTCACATTGCCCGATTCATCCGTCAGCAACAGCACGGTCTGTTTGCCAATGCGCAGCTGGCGGATGCCGGCCACCATCGCCGCCCGGCTGACCCGCCTTCCCACCACCCCGTCGCCGGCAGTGGGCAGGTAACTGCCATCCAGATAATCGAAGGCATAAGCCCAGGCCTCGGCGCCTGGCCGGCACGGGGTGTCGTCCGGCTGGTTGGTCACCACGCGCAGCACGCCGAGCTGATGGATGAGGTCAAGGTTGACTCGCTCACCCGAACCGGGGCGGGCATCAAAATCGACGTACCAGCCAGTGGCCGACGACCAGTCGACCGGCTGACGGAGGATCTTCCGCTGCGCTGCGCCGCTGCCCTCAGCCAGTTGCTGCCGCACCATCGACGCCGAGCTGCGGACATCGCCGAGGCCGGTCGATGTCAGCGGGTCTCTTAGCGTGTAGAGCGACTGTACTGACCGGTCCTGCAGATCGGAGGCCGCCAGCAAGCTGCCGGTCCCGACGCTCACCAGGGCAATCGCGGTGCCGCCGACGCGTGCCATCGAGAGCGCAGGACGGGTGGTGATCGGCTGGGCCCGGCCATCGCGCTTCAGGTGCGCAAGCAGCACCGCCGGGCTTCCCCCGGCCGGCTGGTCATGGATATCGAATCGCCACAGCCTGCCATGGAGGTCGCCGCCGTACAGGCGCTCGGCGGTGTTGTCGAGCAGGTTGTCGATCCAGGCATTGAGCTGGGCGAGTCCGGCGGGTGCACTGGCGCTGCCCTCACCGGTATTAATGCGCGCCAGCAGTGTGCCGGTCGCAGCATTCAGAACGAACAGCACGCCGCGGCCGCTGCCCGGATTCACATTGTCGTAACCGGAGGCGAGCACCACGACCCAGGTGCCGTCGCGGCGCTTGGTGATCAGCGGCTTGCCGACCGCGTAGCCGAGATCGCTGTCTTGTTCGACCGAGAAGCGCCACAGGTAGCGCGGCTTGTCCGGATCGGTGACATCGAGCGCATAGTATTCGCGACCGGCCGCACCCAGCCCGCCAACGAGCAGGGTGCGCCAGTCGGCACCTGCGCATGGCTGTGTCGGCGCAAGCGGGCAGATGTCGCCTGCCACCGGTGTACCGTCGAGCAGGTAGCGAAAGCGGCTGGCCAATGCAGGGTCTGCATGGCGCCACAGATGGGGCAGCACCCCGGTCGGGATGAAGGCCCAGCGCTCGTCGCCGGTGGCGGAATCGAATGCATGCAACATGCCGTCGTTGGCCGCCAGGTAGACGGTACCGGCGCGGTTGGCTGCGATGTGATCGCGAAATTCGCCGTAATTGTCGTCGGCATACCGAAAGGCAGGCGTGCCGACGAACAGCGGCTGTGCATTGACCGGTGCACCCAGCGCCTGGTCGCGCTTGCGGAACAGGCGCTGCGGGTTGTCCGGCCGATCTTCATGGCCGCTCCGGCCCCGCAGATAATCCACCAGTCGACTGCCGCCCGCCAGTGCCTGCTGGTCTGCACTGAGCTGCGCACAATGGCTGAACCGGTTGTCCGGCTGGCCAGCACAGCGCTGGTCGAACAGCGCCTGCTCATCGGCATCCAGAAGCTCCCAGCGAAATTCTTTCAGGCCAGTTTCAGCTGCATTGCCAGGCAGGAGAATGCGGCGCTTATCGGCTGTGGCACTGGTACGGCTGGCCAGCCTGGCTGCGGCCGACCATTCACGCGCCGGGGCCAGGCTGCCGTCCTCGAGGTTGAGACGCCGTGCCTCCAGTTCGCCGTCCCAGTACTGGGTACGGTAGCGGCTGGAAAACAGCAGGTTGTTGCCCTCTGCCGGCTCTTCGCTGCCGGTCGCGGCCGCTGCGGCGGCTGCCGTGGACGCGCGGATCGCAGCGACCGCAGCCCCGAGGGCGCGTGCCAGCGACTCCGGGTTGCGCGCATTGAAATAGCGGCCACCGCCGTTGACTGCGGCATGCCAGAGGTCGTCGATGCGCTCCGGGCCGGCCGCGAAGATCGGGTCAGGCCAGTCCAGCTTGCCATTCACGATGCGGTGGAAATCGCCCTCGGCAGCGGTTTCGTAATCTTCACGATAGCTGAGCGTGCCATTGGCTCCGAGGCCCAGTGTATGGGTCACCATGTGCTGGTGGTGGCCGCCGCGCTGGCCGGGAACAATGGGTACGTTGTCCTCGCACAGCGTGCCCGCCGCACCGCAATTGGCCAGCGCCGGACTGCGCAGGTCGGTCTCGAAATAGTAGGCCGCCACATCGGCCAGGGTATTGGCATGGGGTTGCGTATCAGCGACCGGGGAGAATGGAGTGACGCTGAGGATGGCCTTGCTGTCGGGACTTACCTGTGGCGCGACCATAACCTCGGGCAGCTGCCGCAAGTCGCCGGCTGACGCGGGTGCCAGGATGTAAATCCTGTTTTCTTCGACAAATGCACGATAGCCTCCCCGCTGTATCCGGTTGCCGATGCCGGTCGCAAGCGAACGTACGTAGGTACCGGGATCCATGCCGGCCTTGAACTCGATATAGCTCATGCCATTCATCAACTCCTGGCCATTCACCGAGATGTTTGCCGCACCGGCGACATAGCCGGGTTGAATGCGCTGATCCGGCATGACAGTCAATGTCGCTACGCGCGGCTCGCCGGTGCCGGCGATGCTTCCCATCGGGCGCGGCAAGTTCCGGTCTGCATTCCCGACATTGGTGCTGCCATCAATCTGTTTCGGGCCAAAGCTGCCCGACTCCGCGTTCGCATTCCAGTAACTGTCTGTAGAAAGAATCGTGTAATTGCGCTGGCATGAATACCGGACCGGGTCGTCGCTGCCGGTCAGCAGCCGGCCGGCATACAGGCGCCCGGCTCGCGAAAGGGCAGCGCGCAGCGGCGTCGACCCGAGGGGGACGATGCCGTACAGCGTGTTGTAAAACCGCCGGCGATGCTCGCTGCTGAAATCGTCGATGCGCACCGAGCCGGGAGCTGCCGCGCCGATACCCGTGTCGCTGATGACCGAAAGGCCCACCCGAAAGCTGTCATCCAACTGGCTGAAGGCGCGTCCCATGGCGGTTTTCATGGTCAGCATGCGGGTGCGGTGGTAGCTGAACCAGTTGGCGAAATTTTGCCGCTCGTCGCTGTCGCCCGGCCCGGAACGCAGGCCGACGATGACCCGCAGCCAGCGCCGCTCGCTGTCGATCCCGCTTTCACTGTCGGCGTATCGGGTGTCCTTGCACGGGTCGTCGGCCCCGTTGTCGCCCGGCACAGCCGCAGCGCTGCCG
>JAIXTG010000292.1 GCA_027484285.1 Oxalobacteraceae bacterium
AGTCAGGCCGGTACCTGCCGAACCCGTCCCCGAGCCGTGCTCGCCGACAGGCACTGCAGCACGGTGGCGCGCGTGCCCTGACGGTTACCGGACGTATTCATGCCCAACCGTTCAAAAGAACGCGACCGCCGGCCCGCTCCCGTCACCCCGTTGCCTGCGGGTACCGAGAGCGAACTGTTCCGGCTGGTGGTGGAAGCCGCGCCAAATGCGATCGTCGTCACCAATGCCGACGGCAAGATCGAGCTGGTGAACCAGCAGGCGGAAAGGCTGTTCCGCTACTCGCGCGACGAGCTGCTCGGCAAGCGGGTCGAGCAGCTGATTCCCGAGCGCTTTCGTCATCACCATCCGGGCTTGCGCGGCCAGTTCATGGCCGAGCCGGCAACGCGTGCGATGGGCGCCGGCCGCGATCTCTATGCCTGCACCAAGGACGGTGACGAGATACCGATCGAGATCGGCCTGAACCCGATTCACACCCCCGAGGGCACGCTGGTGCTGTCCTCCATCATTGACATCCGCGAGCGCAAGGCGGCCGAAGAACGTTTCCGCCAGCAGACCGAGCAGATCGCCGCGGCCAGCCGCTACAAGTCCGAGTTCCTGGCCAATATGTCGCATGAGCTCCGCACGCCGCTCAACAGCATCCTGATCCTGTCCGAGCAGCTGAAGAACAACCTGACCGGCAACCTGACGGCGAAGCAGGTCGCGCATGCCGACATCATCCACCGCTCGGGCAGCGACCTGCTGGCACTGATCAACGACATCCTCGACCTGTCAAAGATCGAGGCCGGCCGCATGTCGGTGGTGCTCGAGCCGCTGCCGATGGAGGAATTTGCCGAGAGCATCGATCGCAGCTTCCGTCCGATGGCCGAGTCGCGCGGGCTGAGCTTTTCCGTCGGCATGGAGCCGGGCGCGCCGCCCGTGATCGTCAGCGACCACCAGCGCATTTTCCAGATCGTGCGCAACCTGTTTTCGAACGCACTGAAATTTACCGCTGCAGGATCGATCGGGATTCGGATCTTCGGCGAAGGTTCGGGCCGCGCGCGGCGGCTGGGCATTGCAGTGGCTGACAGCGGCATCGGCATACCGGAGGACAAGCACGAGCTGATCTTTGATGCCTTCCGACAGGTCGACGGCTCGACCAGTCGCCGCTTCGGCGGTACCGGGCTGGGCCTGTCGATCTCGCGCTCGCTGGCGCAGCTGCTCGGCGGCGCCATTGAATTGCAGAGCCGGCCCGGCAAGGGCAGTACGTTCACGCTGTTGCTGCCGACCGGTTCGGTGCCGGATACCGCCGTGCAGTGGCCCAGGCCCGGCGTCGGGCCGGTCGTGGTGGCCGGCGACGTGCTGCTGGTGGAAGACAATCCGGTCGAGGCCCGCCATTACGCGGCACTGATCGGCGAACTGGGTTTCCAGGTCACGACGGCATCGGATGGCCGGGGGGCGCTGCAGGCCTGTCGCCGTCGCCAGTTTTCCTGCATCGTGATCGACCTCGCGCTGCCCGACCTGCCCGGCACCGAACTGATCGAGGCGCTGCATGCCGAGCAGCTGACGGACGGCGCGCACCTGATCGTCAATACCGCGTACAGCCTGAACGAAGCCGAGTACGGCCGCCTGCGCGATGCTGGGATCCCGGTACTCACCAAGTCGGCCGACAACGAGCCCCGGCTGCTGGAGGCCATCCGGCTGCGCCAGAGGGCGCCGCTGCCGCTGCCGGAGCCGGCACCGTCGTCACAGGGCGCCGGCATCGCCAGCCCGTTCGCCGGCCGGAGAATGCTGCTGGTGGACGACGACATCCGGAACATTTACGCCATGTCCAGCCTGGTCGAAGAACTCGGTTTCGACGTCGAGTTCGCGATGAACGGGCAGCAGGCCATCGAAGCGATCGAACGCGAGCTGCCGTTCGATATCGTGCTGATGGACATGATGATGCCGATCATGGACGGCTATCAGGCGACCCTGGAGCTGAAGCAGAACCGGGGTTACAACAAGCCCGTCATCGCGGTGACCGCCCATGCAATGAAAGGGGATCGCGAGAAATGCCTGCAGGCCGGGGCCGACGATTATCTGGCCAAGCCGGTCAACCGGACCGAGCTGGCGCAGATGCTGGGCAAATGGCTGGAGCCCAGCCAGTGCGAATCATGAACTCCCCGGACCAGCGCCTCGGCGAAGCGGACCACCGGCAGACGATCCTGCTGGTTGACGACCGTCCCGAAAACCTTGCCAGCCTGGAGGCGATTCTGGATGACGGCCGGCGCACGCTGCTGTGCGCGACCAGCGGCGAGCAGGCGCTGCAGATGCTGCTCTCCAATGAGGTGGCGCTGATGCTGCTCGACGTGCAGATGCCGGTCATGAACGGCTATGAAGTGGCACGCCTCATGCGCAGCAACCGCAAGACACGCGGCATACCGATCATCTTCATCACGGCCATCGAACGCGACGAGGCGGCCGCCATCCGCGGTTACCAGGCCGGCGCGATCGACTACATCACCAAGCCGGTCAATTCCGTCGTCCTGCAGAGCAAAGTCGCGCTGTTCCTCGAACTGGACATGGCACGCCGGCGACTGCAGCAGGCCTACGTCCGGCTCGACAATACCAAGGCCTATTACGAATCCATGCTGAATGCTGCCGGCGAGGGCGTGATCGGCGTCGACCGCCAGGGGACGATCAAGTTTGTCAATCCGGCGGCACTGGCGATGCTGGGCGCCTCCCCGGCCGAAGTGATCGGATGCCATGTGTCGCAGCTGGAGGTGGCGCGGCCGGAGCCGGCGCAGGATGACGGCGATCCGCTGCGGCAGCAGCTGCTTCAGAGCGTGTCGCCGGCGCTCGAGGAAGGGTGGTTCCGCCGCATTGACGGCAGTCGCTTCCTGGCGTCGTTCTGCCGGTCTGCACTGGCCGGCAAGGTCGATGGCGAAGTGCTGGTATTCCAGGACATCACCGAGCGGCGTGCGCTGGAAGAGGAGCTGCGCCAGCAGACCGTCACCGATTTCCTGACCGGCCTCGGGAACCGGAATGCGTTCAAGTCGGCGCTGAATGCAGCGCTCGACCATTGCCGGCGTACCGGCGGCCACGTGGCGCTGATGTTCATCGACCTCGACCACTTCAAGCGCATCAATGACAACCTCGGGCATGAGGTCGGCGACCGCTTGCTGAAGGCGGTCGCCCTCCGGCTGCGCGAGCAGGTACGCGCCTATGACATGGTGGCCCGCCTCGGCGGCGACGAGTTCACCATCGTGCTGGGCGACCTCGAATTCCCTGACGACGCGGGAACAGTGGCCTGCAAGATCCTGAACGAGCTGCGGCGTCCGTTCGCACTCGGGGACAATCTCGAAGTCGTGGTCAGCGCCAGCATCGGCATCGCCACTTTTCCCTTGTGCGGCGAGGATACCGAGACCCTGATGCGCACCGCCGATGTCGCGATGTACCAGGCCAAGCGCGACGGCCGCAACCTGCATGCCTTTTATGTGCCGGAGATGAACGCGCGCGGACGCGGCGCGCTGCTGCTCGAGCAGGCGCTGCGGCAGGCGGTGGAGAATGAATCATTCGTGCTGCATTACCAGCCGCAGATCGACCTCAGGACCGGCTGCCTCGTGGGGCTGGAAGGGCTGATGCGATGGAGCCATGACGGGCGGGCGATCGAACCCTCGGTGTTCGTGCCCATGCTGGAGGATAACGGGCTGATGGTCCGGGTCGGGCAATGGCTGTTTGCCACCGGCTGCCGCCAGCGCCTGGCGTGGGAGGCAGCGCTGCCGAAGGACTGCACGATCGCGCTCAATGTATCGGCGCGCCAGTTCGCCGACAAGTTCCTGGTGCAGGCGGTGCATCGGGTGATCAATCAGTTGCAGCTGCCGCCGGAGCAGCTGGAGCTGGAGCTGACCGAGAGCATCCTGATGTCGACCAGCGACACGACCCGCGCCGTGCTGGCTGCACTGAAAACGATGGGCATACGACTGTCGGTCGATGATTTCGGCACAGGTTATTCGTCGCTGGCCTACCTGAAGCAATTCCCGCTCGACTCGCTGAAAATCGACCGGCAGTTCATCATGAACCTGACGACTTCGGACAAGGACGCCGCGATCGCGACATCGATCATCCAGCTTGCGCACAACCTCGGATTGAAGGTGGTGGCGGAGGGAGTGGAGCGCGCGGAGCAGGTCGACATGCTGCAGCAAATGGGCTGCGACATCGCACAGGGCTATTACTTCAGCCGGCCAATACCGGCTGACGCGGTGCCGGGCTTCCCGGTGCGCCAGCCGCAGGAGAAGGTCAGACCGCGACCGGCGCCTTGATTGCAGGGTGGGACTGGTAGCCGACCACCTCGATGTCCTCGAAGCGGTAATCGAAGATGGTGTCGGGCTTGCGCTTGAGTACCAGCTTAGGCAGCGGGAAAGGCTCGCGCGACAGCTGTTCGTTCACCTGCTCCATGTGGTTCGAATAAATGTGGCAGTCGCCGCCGGTCCAGATGAAGTCGCCGACGTCGAGGCCGGTCTGCTCGGCCACCATGTGGGTCAGCAGCGCATAGGACGCAATGTTGAACGGCACGCCGAGGAAGATGTCGGCGCTGCGCTG
>JAIXTG010000051.1 GCA_027484285.1 Oxalobacteraceae bacterium
GGGATCAGGTGCTATGCGAGACTGCATCGCGCATGCAGCAGGCCATGCGCCGCGAGGACACGCTGGCACGGCTGGGCGGCGACGAGTTCGTGCTGCTGGTGGCCGGCCAGTCGTCCGAGGCGATTGCGCAGACCATCCTGCCGCGGATACAGGCATCAATTGCGCGCCCGATGATGATCGATGCACAGGAAATTTTCGTGACCGCCAGCATCGGCATCAGCAGCTTTCCCAGCGACGGCGGCGATACGCACCTGCTGCTGAAGCGCGCCGACATTGCGATGTACCGTGCAAAGGAAACCGGACGCAACCGCGCGCAGTTTTTCACTGCCGAAATGAACGCGAAAATCGACGAGCGACTGCGGCTGCAGAACCGGCTGCAGCGCGCGCTCGAGCGCAATGAATTGCAGCTGCTCTACCAGCCGAAGGTGAATCTCGATACCGGCCGCATCTGCGGCGCGGAAGCGCTGCTGCGCTGGCATCCGCCCGGCGAATCTCCGGTGGCACCGGACAAGTTCATCGGGCTGGCCGAAGAGACCGGACTGATCGTCGAGATCGGCGACTGGGTGCTGCGCACTGCCTGCGAGCAGCACAAGGCATGGCAGGCGCGCGGGCTCGGACAGCTGGAACTGGCGATCAACTGCTCGCCACGCCAGTTCCTCGACGAGGATTTCGTGCCGGGCATCGCGCGCACGATTGCATCCACCGGCGTGGACGCCAGCCATCTCGAGATCGAGGTGACCGAAGGCGCGCTGGTTGCCGACCCGGATCAGGCCATCCGCATCCTCGGAGAAATAAGGCAGCTCGGGATCCGGCTGTCGGTGGATGACTTCGGCACCGGCTATTCAAGCCTCAGCTACCTGAAGCGCTTCCCGCTGGATCGCCTGAAGATTGACCAGTCTTTCGTGCGTGACCTGCCGGATGACACTGACGACGCCGCGATTGTGCGTGCGGTGACCTCGCTCGGCAAAAGCCTCGGCCTGAAGGTGACGGCGGAAGGCGTAGAAACCCGGGAGCAGATGCAGTTCCTGCGCGAACTGGGGAACGACGAGGCGCAGGGATTTTTGTTCAGCAAGCCGGTCACTGCGGACGAATTCGAGCGGCTGCTAAACGAGGACAGTGCGTTTTCCTGCGCTGGATCCTGAGCAACCCGACCCCTCCGGCACGGCAGTTCTGAGCATGCAGCCGCGCCTTAGCGCCGCTGCATGACTGCTGTGACTACTGTGACGACAGCACGGGCTCGTGCAGGGGCTCGTCCGTAACCGTAGTCTGGTTGCGGCCATTGCGCTTGGAGACATAGAGCGCCCGGTCGGCCCGGACATAAGTCTCTTCCCAGCTGTCATCCTCGGGCATGCGGCAGGTGCCCCCGATACTGACGGTAGGCGGATGATGCGCACCGCCCACTGGCTGCCAGTGCCGCGACAGCGATGTCGCCAGACGCTCGCCCAGCCTCTGCAGGGCAGCGTAGCCGATGTCGCCCGCAACCAGCACGGCCAGTTCGTCGCCTCCCAGCCGAAACACCTCTTCGCCGTCCTTGCGCGTATCGCGCTTGAGCGTATCGGCGACATGCCGGAGCACGGCATCGCCGACGTCATGTCCGTGGGTATCGTTGATCTGCTTGAAATGATCGATGTCGAGCAACAGCAGGCCGCAGCCGGCCGCCTTCCCCTCGAATGCATGCAGCTGGGCCATCCGGTGATGGAAATAGCGCCGGTTGAAAAGGCCGGTCAGTGGACAGGTGATGGACTCGTGCTCGAGCTGCTCGACCAGCCGGCGCAGCTCGCTCAGCAGGCTCTCGCGCTCCCTGTCGGCAATCATCCGGTTCAGCTCTGCCTGAATTTTCTGGGCGAACAGCTCGATGAGCTCGACCACCAGCGCGAGCGCCCCGCGATCGGAAGACGGCTGGTTGAAAAACAGTGCCAGGTGGCCGACCATCCGGCGCCCGCCATCAAACAGGGGCACGCCGACGAAGCTCTGGAATTGGGAACCGCGGGTAGCATCGAACATTTCGCAGACCCGATCGCTGATGGCCACGCTGCGCCCGATTTTCAGCGATGCCCAGTCTTCGTCGAGCGACTCCCGGCAAATCAGATCGCAGGGCGTGCCGCACAACTGGAAAGTCCAGCCGTCGATTGCCTCGCCGTCACGACGCGCAGCAATCATGCGTACCGACCCCGGAACGCCATGGACCGTCTGCGAAATGAAGACAAAATCGGCGCCCAGTGTCTTTCCCAGCGATGTCACTGCCGCATGCATGAAGGGCTCGCCGACGAAGGCGGCCGTGTCGTTCAGCAGCTTTTGCAGAATCGAAAAAGCGTTCTGCTGATTCATGGATTGGATTTCCTTCAGAGGTAAAGCGATGTGTCGCACGAAACTCATTGATGTGAATAAATGGAGGCGCTCGATCCTTCAGTCAATGAGTCGCATAAACAGAAAACGTTCAGGAAATTTCCGGATGGCCGGAAAAAAGAGACGTTTGCCCCTCCCGGCCGCTCCGGCGTACCGGGCACCGGAACAGGCAGCGCACAAAACCGGGAAAAACACACTGACGCAGCATTGGCTGCCGACTGGCAAGACACGCAAGCGGTGTCATCGTCGCCGAATAAAACGCGTACCGCTGCAGTTTGTTCACGAAACCGATCGCCACGCTTTATTGACCATCGGACCTTATGCTTCGTTCTCACTGGAGAAGCGGGACCATGCGCCGGCGGGTCTTTTCCCGCAGCGACATTATTCTTTCGGTGCCCAGATCCGGCTCACGCGCTCCCATGCGCCGGCACCTGCTTTTTTGTCCCAGTGCTCGTGGTACCACTGGACGAATTCCCCGGCAGGAAGTGGCTTGCTGAACCAGTATCCCTGTGCCTGGTCGCAACCATGCTCTTCCAGATAGAGCAGCGCATCCTCCGATTCAATGCCTTCACCGTGAATGCTCAGTTGCAGGCTTCGACCCAGCGCGATGATTGCTTCAGTCACTGCACGGCACGCCGGATCGCGCCCGATGCGCCGTACGAATGACTGATCGACCTTGAGCTTGTCGAGCGGCAGGCTGGTCAGGCTGGAGAGGCTGGAATAGCCGGTCCCGAAATCATCGAGCGCCACTTTCACGCCATACGACTTGATCTTGTTCAGGATGCCGACCGCTTCATTGATGTTGTCCATGACCGTGCTTTCGGTGACTTCAACCTCGAGGCAGCCGGGATCCATGCCGGCATTCGCAATAATGTCGTGCAGTCTTTCGGCGAATCCCTGCTGCCTGAACTGCAGGGGCGAGACGTTAATGGCCAGCGTGAGCTGCATTCCTTCACGCAGCCATCTTGCGTGCTGTTGACACGCCTCGGTCACGACCCACTCGCCCAGCTGGCCGATCAGCCCGGCCGATTCTGCAATCGGGATGAACTTGTCGGGACCGATGGTTTCTCCCTCGTCCATCAGGCGCACCAGCGCTTCTGCACCGATCAGCTTCCCGTTTTTCAGGTCTATCACCGGCTGGTAGACCAGTCCCAGCTGGTTGTGAACCAGGGCGTTTTTCAATCGCGTCTCTATCAGGAGTGCCTGCTCGGCCCGCAGGTCAAGTTCCGGCGTATAGAACTGGTAGTTGGCTCTCCCGAGGTGCTTGGCCTGGTACATCGCCAGATCGGCGGTATGCATCAGTGCACTCACGCTGGTGGCATGCTCCGGGAAATAGCTGATGCCGATGGACGGCGACACAAACAGTTCGAGCGTGTCGACATGAATCGGCAGGCTGATGCTGGCGATCACATGCTGCGCCACCACGGCGGCACGATGATGCGTGCGGTTTGCATACGGCAGAACGATGACGAACTCGTCCCCGCCCAGCCGCCCGACCAGGTCCTCCTGCCGCGTGCATGCCGCAAGCCGGTTCGCGACTTCCTGCAGCACGCGGTCGCCGACCTCGTGTCCATACAAATCATTGATCGGCTTGAACCGGTCGAGGTCGATGAACAGCAGCGCCCCGCCACTGTGCCCGCGTTTTGACGCCGCAACCAGACGCTCGCAGAACTCCATCACCAGTGCACGGTTGGGCAGCCCGGTCAATACATCATGCAGCGCTGCATTACGCAGCTTCTCCTCGGACTCGCGCAGCAGCTGGTCGGCGCGCTTGCGCTCGGTGATGTCCTGCGCCATGCCGCGCAGGGCAACCACCTCCCCTTTGTCATTCAGCACCGGCTCACCTTTGGAGTTGATCCAGATGGTGTACCCGCTGCCATGATTGACCAAGACTTCAAGGCTGAATCCCTTGCCGGTCCGGACCGCCTCGATCGAGGCGGCATTTACCAGCTCCCACGATTCCACCGGCAACAGGGTGCCGCGCATTTCGGAATACGAGGGCACCTCGCGGCCATAGATTTCCCGCAGCGACTCCGAGCTTCTCACTTCGCCGGACGCCAGATCCCAATACCAGGTGCCGAACTTGGCGAGCCGGTGCGCTTCAGCCAGTTCTGCAGCGCGTTCCTGCAACAAACCGGCAGCGCGTCCCATTGCCGCGGCCACCTCGGCCGCTTCCTTGACGGGCAGGTCCGGCATGGGTGCCGACTCACCTCGTCCCAGCGCAATCGCGGGAGTCCTCAGCGCGGTTACCGAGTGCGCAATCTTCCGGCCCATGAACAGCGCCAGCATCAGGCTGATTCCCAGCACAAGGACCACCCCCAAGGCGATCAGTGACAGCGTCTGCGCGAGCCCGACCTGGATTGTCCTCACCGGGATGCCAATGGCTACCTGCCAGTCAGTAACCGGAGAGCGGCTGTAAAACGTCTTTACCTGAATTCCTTCGCGCGTGGTCGTTTCTGCGGTGCCCTCGGGCGAGGTCGCCATGGCACGAAGCAATCGGTCAGTCACCTTGTGCCCGACGAACTGCTCCGAGGAGTGAGTGCGTCCTGCAATCGTCCCGTTGGGATCGACGACGCCGGCCACCCAATCGGCGGGCAGGCGCTGTGCATTCAGGAGCACGTTGAAACTCTCCGGCAGGATCCCGACCCCGAGCGCGAACGCTATTTCGCCATCGATGATTACCGGCACGTCCACGCTCATGATGGGCTTTTTGAGGACGGGGCCGATGAAGATCGGCGAGATCGTCGGCCTTCCGCTGGCAAAAACTTCCCGCACCTGCTGCGGTGCGGCCGGGGCCCGCAAAGGCTGACCGTACTCGATAGCCGTGTTGAGGACCTGCCTGCCGGACTGGTCCCTCAGCACGACGTTGGTACCCAGTTCGGCCAGTGCGATCGCACTGCGAGCATCAGTGTGGAAGCGGGCGAAATCGCGCGTGGCGAGCGTTTCTGCTGCGGAAAGCGTCTGTGCCACCGCCTGTGCCCTGAGCAGATGGTTGTCGACCGCCTGTACCAGCGCTCGGGCAGTTTGAATCGTGTTTTTTTCCTGCTGAACCAGGCCTTGTCGGTACTGGTAAATGAAAAAACCGGTAGCGCCAAGGACACCCGGCATCAGGCAGGCAAGTACCAGCCAGATCAGGAAGGTGCGCAGGGGCCAGCGAGATGCGGATGGCGTGGCATGTCGGAATGTCCGACGCAAGCTGGCCTTGATGGGGAATCTCACGGGTAGCCGAATTCAAGTGATTCACTTCGACCGTTGCGTTCCCACAAAGATTCCAAGTTTCACGAGAACGCCATGCGA
>JAIXTG010000303.1 GCA_027484285.1 Oxalobacteraceae bacterium
CCGGCGATCAGCGCCAGCACGAACAGCAGTCCCAGCGTGACCTGCATCATCGGTTCAGCTTCCGTATGCGCTCGGACGGCGTGATGATGTCGGTCAGGCGGATGCCGAACTTGTCATTCACCACCACCACCTCGCCCTGCGCAATCAGGCAGCCGTTCACCAGCACGTCCATCGGCTCGCCGGCCATGCCGTCGAGCTCGACCACCGAGCCCTGCGCCAGTTGCAGCAGGTTGCGGATCGCGATCTTGGTGCGGCCGAGTTCCACCGTCATCTGCACCGGAATGTCGAGGATGAAGTCGATCTCGTTTTTCTGCGTGCTGCCGGCAGCGGCGGTGAAATCCTGGAAGCTCGCCTTCGCCACCGACGGCTCGGCCTTGGCGTCGACCGCGGCCTGCTCGGCCAGCGCCGCGCTCCAGTCATCGACGGTGGCACTGTTTTCTGGGTCAAGCATCGTCACGTTCTTCTCCTTGCAGGTTGTCCTGATGGGCGGCCGGCAGCAGCTCCAGCACCTTGACCGCGTACTGGCCGTTCAGCTGGCCATGGGTACAGCGCATCACCGGCACCCCGGCCACCTTGGCTTCCAGCACATCGGCAATATCGATTGCCAGCACATCGCCGGCACGCATCTTCATCACGTCGTCCAGCCGCACGCGGATATGCCCGAGGTCGACCACCAGCTCGACTTCGGCAGTCTGGATCTGCTGCTTCAGCAGCTTGATCCAGCGGTGGTCCATCTCCAGCGTCTCGCCCTGCAGGCTAGAGGTCAGCTGGTCGCGGATCGGCTCGATCATGGAATAGGGCATGCAGATGTGCATTTCGCCCGATTGCGAGCCGAGCTCGACGGTGAAAGTGGTCGACACCACCACTTCATTCGGCGTCGCGATATTCGCGAACTGGGTGTTCATCTCGGAGCGGATGTATTCGAAATCGAGCGGATGCACCGGCTCCCAGGATTTCTGGTAACTGTCGAACCAGATCTCGAGCACGCGCTGGATGATGCGCTGCTCGGTCTGCGTGAAATCCCGTCCTTCGACCCGCGTGTGGAAGCGGCCGTCGCCGCCGAACAGGTTGTCGATCATCAGGAACACCAGGTCCGGATCGATCACCATCAGCGCGGTACCCCGCAGCGGCTTGCAGTGCACCAGGTTCAGGTTGGTCGGCACCACGAGATTGCGGATGAACTCGCTGTACTTCGACACCCGCACCGGCCCGACCGAGACTTCGGCAGTGCGGCGCAGGAAATTGAACAGGCCGATGCGGAACAGCCGCGCGAAGCGCTCGTTGATGATCTCGAGCGTCGGCATGCGGCCGCGCACGATGCGTTCCTGGGTCGCCAGGTTGTAGGGCCGCACGCCGGCCGCGAGCGCATCCTCGGGCGTCTCTTCTGCCTCGCCGGCCACGCCGCGCAGCAGTACATCGACTTCTTCCTGGGACAGGAAATTCTCGGCCATGGCAATCGGCTTACTGGATCACGAACGAGGTCAGGAACACGCCGCTGATAGTTGGCGGCGGCAGATTCTTTTCATAAGGCTGGCGCAGCGCGGCGGCAATCTCGCCGGCCAGGCCTTCCTTGCCGCCGGCCGTCTGCAGCTCGTCGACCGTCTTTGCCGACAGCAGCAGCAGCAGCCGGCTCTTCACCTGCGGCAGGTAAAGCTTCAGCTGGTCGGCGTCGCCGCTTTCCTTCACCTGCAGGGAGATCGTGGTCTGCAGGATGCGGTCGCCGGCGAGGTTGACGGTGAAGGTTTCCAGTTCGAGGAATACCGGCGGTGCTGGCGGCTGCGGCTTGGCTGCCTGCGGCGCGTGCGGCTGGGACTGCATCATCCACCAAGCGGCGCCGCCACCGCCGGCACACAGCAGCACGCCGCCGGCCAGCACCAGCAGCAGCTTTTTGCTGCGCGGACGGGCCTCGCTGATCGGGGTGACATTGCTTTCCTTGCTGTCTTTCGAGGGAGCGGCGGCCATGGCGTTTCTTATCGTGAGTGGACCTGTCGATTCTATTTTTTGCGGCCGACATGAAAGCCCGAAGCAGCCGGGCAAAAGCGGCGATGTTTCCCGGCCGCGTGATTGCCGCGGCCGTCAGCCCGTCATGCGTAGGTGTCGAGCAGGGCGCTGGCGCGTTGCTGTCGGACCGGCAATTCGGCGGCCCGTGCCGGCTCCGTTTCCTGCGCACCGGTCAATGCCGGCGCCTGCGGATCGCGCGCCTGCGGCTGACGCTGGCCCGTGCCCACATCGGCATGCGCCAGCTGCAGCCCGGCGTCGGCAAACATCTGTTTCAGGAGGGGCAGCGCGTCTTCGATCGCCTTGCGCACTTCGGGTTGTTGGCTGCTGAAGCTGGCGCTGGCTTGGCCTTCGTTCAGCGCCAGTTCGATGCTGACTGGGCCGAGGTCGGGCGGATTCAGCGTCAGGCTGGCCGACTGGAATTCCGCACGGGCGGTCCACAGCACCTGCTCGCTGAATGCCTGCTGCCAGGCGGGGCTGGCAACCGGCGGTGCGACCGGCAGGACCACCTGTCGCGGCGGCAGTTCGGTAGCGGCCGGCGTGCCGGCCTGCGCGGCTGCCAGTGCGGCGGGCAGTGTCGGGCCGCTGCCGTCGCGCTCGACGGAACGCGGCGCGGCCGGCAGGGCAGTCGTTGCGGGCGGTACCAGCGGCAGTTCTGCATCCTGTGCTGCCGCTCCCCTCGGCGGCAGGGCGCGTGCGGTTTCTGAAATGTCGTCGGCTGCGTCGGCTGCCGGCACTGCCGCCGGCAGGCGCGCTGCCGGTGCCGCGGACGTTCCCGCCAGCGGCAGCGATTCGGTACTGGCGGGCAGGGCGATACCGGCCGCCTCCGGCGCCGTCACCGGCAGTGATTCCTGAGGCGCTGCGGGCACGCTGACGCCCAGCGAATGCGATGCCTGCACGCTGGCGAGCAGGGATTGCACCGAGGCTTCCGGCGTGGCTTCCGGCAGGGCCGCAAATTCCGTGCTGCCGGCCAGCACCGCGTCGGTTGCCAGGAGCTCATAGCCCGCAACAACGGTATCCGCTGCAGGGGGCAGCAGGCTGGCGAGCAGGGCATCGAAAGCGGCTGCATCGCCGGTCGCGTCGACGGCCGGGGTGTCGGTTGCCGACGGGCTGGCACTGGCGGGCGCAATCTTCATCGGTGATCCTGTCAGGACAGCTCGCCGGCGAGCCGGCCGGCGCGTGCGGCGAATTCATCCATCAGCTGGCGCTCCCGTTTTGCTTCGCGCTGCGCCTCGCTGCGTCCGGCGCGCTCGACCAGCACTTCCCAGGTGCGTCCTTCGCGCCGCGCCGATTGCCAGTGCTGCTGCGCGTCGTCGGCACGGCGGCAGGCACTGGCTTCGATCGCCTGCTGCCCGTCGATCGCGCGATCGATCTTTTCCATGAACATCTGGAAATTGCGGTAGCTGGCAAATGACAATCCGTCATGCGAGTGCCGCTGCAGCCGGGCGGCATAGTCGTCGCGCAGCTGCTGCAGCATGGCGAGCCGCTGCTGCGCGTCGGTGCGCTGTGCAATCGCCTTGCCCAGCCATTCCGCGGCCTGGTCGGCTTCCCGCTCGGCGAGCAGGACGAGGGTGTCGAGCGCAGTGGTCTTTGTCATGTCTGCCACTGTAGGCGGCAGGCCGGTGTTTCAATCCTGCGAACAGTCGACGGAGAGCAGGCGATTTCGCGGATTTGACGGCGTCAGCCGCCGAACAGCCGGGCCAGCTGGGCGAGGCTGTCGCGGGTGGGGCTCTGTTCGTGGATGCCCTGCTGCAGGAAGGCGGTGATCGCCGGATGCAGCGCAATCGCTTCGTCCAGCTGGGGGTCGGTGCCGCGTTTGTAGGCGCCGACATTGATCAGGTCGCGGTTGCGCTGGTAGCTCGACAACAGCTGCTTCAGCTTGCGCGCCAGCTGCTGCTGGGTGTTGTCTGCAATGCCATGCATCACGCGGCTGATCGACTGCTCGATGTCGATCGCCGGATAGTGGCCGGCTTCGGCCAGGCTGCGGTTGAGCACGATATGGCCGTCGAGGATGGCGCGCGCGGCATCGGCGATCGGGTCCTGCTGGTCGTCGCCTTCGGTGAGCACGGTGTAGAAGGCCGTGATCGAGCCGCCGCCCGGCCGGCCGTTGCCGGTGCGCTCGACCAGCGCCGGCAGCTTTGCGAATACCGACGGCGGATAGCCCTTGGTGGCCGGCGGCTCGCCGATGGCGAGCGCGATCTCGCGCTGCGCCATCGCATAGCGGGTCAGCGAGTCCATGATCAGCAGCACATGCCGGCCCTGGTCGCGGAAATGCTCGGCAATCGCGGTGGTGTAGGTCGCGCCCTGCAGGCGCATCAGTGGCGGCGCATCGGCCGGCGCGGCCACCACCACCGAGCGCGCCAGCCCGTCCTCGCCGAGGATCTGCTCGATGAATTCCTTCACTTCGCGGCCTCGCTCGCCGATCAGGCCGACTACGATCACGTCGGCCTGCGTGTAGCGCGCCATCATGCCGAGCAGCATGCTCTTGCCGACGCCGGAGCCGGCGAACAGGCCCATGCGCTGGCCGCGGCCGACGGTCAGCAGGGCATTGATGGCACGCACGCCGACATCGAGCGGCATGTCGATCGGTGCACGCGACAGCGGATTGATGGCACGCGCATTCAGCGACGCGGCGGCATCGGCGCGCAGCGGGCCGCGCTGGTCGAGCGGCCGGCCGGCGGCGTCCACCACCCGGCCCAGCAGCGCGGTGCCGACCGGCAGGTGGCGGCTGCGATCCGACGCACGCCGGCGCGGGTGGCTGAGGCTGCCGGCGCGCGGCAAAATCTCGGCCACTTCCAGCGGCATCACGCGCGCGCCCGGCAGCACGCCTTCGGTATCGCCTTGCGGCATCAGGTAGAGCCGCTCGTCGCGGAATCCGACCACCTCGGCCTCGACTTCGGCGCCGCTCTCGGTCAGCACCCGGCAGGCGGCGCCGATCGGCAGTTTCAGTCCGGCCGCTTCCATCACCAGGCCGGTGACGCGCGTGACGCGGCCGGCGACCTGGATCGGGTCGGCAATCTGCAGCAGCTGCGAGCAGTCCCGCAGGTAGGCTTGCCAGCGGGCGGTGCCGGGCGAGGCGGCCGTCACTCCAGCCACCCGTCCTTCACCGCCAGTGCTCCCGCAATCCTCGTCCAGCGCGTGGACAATTCGGCATCGACCTGGTTGCTGTTGGTTTCAATGCGGCAGCCGCCGCGCTCGATGCCGGCATCGGGCTGCAGGCGCCAGCCATTGGCGACCAGCCCGCTGCCGATCTGCGCCTGCACCAGCGTGAAGTCTTCGGGATGCAGTTGCAGCAATGCCGGCGGCTGCACGCTCGGCAGGTGCTGCATTGCGTCTTCGATGACCGGCAGCACGAGTTCGGGTTTCACCGGCAGCGCGGTTTTCAGCATCGCCTTGGCGACATCCAGCGCCAGCGCCAGCACGTCGCGGCTGACGGTCTCGTTGGCGCGCGACAGCTCGCCGGTGAATCCCGTCATCAGCGCCAGCAGCTGTTCACGCTCGGCGGCGGCATCTTCCCGTCCCTGCGCGAGACCTTCCGCATGGCCGGCGGCATAGCCTTCGGCATGGCCTTCGTTGCGCCCTTCGTCACGGGCCTGCTGGCGGCTGCTGGCAATCTGTTCCGACAGCTGCCTCTGCAGCGCCGCGCGCGCCGCTTTCTCGGCTTCTGCACGCGCGACGGCGGCCGGACGGTTGTCGCCGAACGAGGCCATTTCGTAGCGCTGCCATGGCGTCTGCTGCTCGAGCGGTATGTCGGTGTCGGCGACCAGTTGCCCGAGCCGCTCGGCAATCGCGTCTTGGGGCAGGGCGGCGGCGGTCGATGCCGGTTCAGACATACGGATCCTCGCCCTTCGCGCCGAGCTGTATCGCGCCTTCCTCCGCCAGGCGGCGGACGATCGACAGGATTTCCTTCTGCTGCGTCTCGACTTCCGACAGGCGCACCGGCCCCTTGGCCTCCAGGTCTTCCTTCAGCATTTCGCCGGCACGCTGCGACATGTTCCGGAAAATCTTCTCGCGTAGTTCCTGTCCCGCGCCCTTGAGCGCGACGATCAGAGCCTCGGACGGCACTTCGCGCAGCAGGGTCTGGATGCCGCGGTCGTCGATGTCGACGATGTTGTCGAACACGAACATCTCGTCCATGATCTTCTGCGCCATGTCGGCGTCATAGTTCTTCAGGTTGCCCATCACCGAGGTTTCATGCTCGCCGCTGAAGAAGTTCATGATCTCGGCCGCCGTGCGCACGCCGCCCATCTGCTTCTTCTTGAGGCCTTCATTGCCGGTGAGGAGCTTGGTCAGCACATCGTTCAGCTCGCGCAGCGCCGCCGGCTGCACGCCGTCGAGCGTGGCGATGCGCAGCACCACGTCATTGCGCAGGCGCTCGGTGAAGTAGCCCAGCACTTCGCTCGCATGGTCGCGCTCGAGGTGGACCAGGATGGTGGCAATGATCTGCGGATGCTCGTTGCGGATCAGCTCGGACACCGACTGGCCGTCCATCCATTTCAGGCTCTCGATGCCCGAGGCCTCGCGCGCGCCGAGGATGCGGTTCAGCAGCGAGCTGGCCTTGTCGTCGCCGAGCGCCTTGGTGAGCACGCTGCGGATGTAGTCGTCGGAATCGATGCCGAGCGACGTGTTCTGTTCGGTCAGGCCGCGGAACTCGGCCAGCACCTGCTCCAGTTCGTGGCTCTGCACGGACTTCATGGTCGACATCGCGCCGCCCAGGGCCTGCACTTCGCGCGGTGACAGGAATTTCATCACTTCGGCCGCTTCGTCCTCGCCGAGCGCGAGCATCAGCACCGCCGCCTTCTGTACGCCGGTCTCGATCATTCTGCCCCCACCCAGTTCTTGACTACATTGGCCACGATGCGCGGATCGTCCTTCGCGATCTGGCGCGCGAGTTCAAGGTCGTTCGGCCGCGCCGGCGCCGCGGGCAGCAATTCGCCATTGGCATCCAGTACCGGCTCGACCGGGCCGGCCGCCGGCTCGGGCGCTGCCCTGGGCTCCCGCATGCGTGCCAGCAGCGGCTTGAGCTGCCGGAACCAGAGCCAGCCGATCACTGCGAAAATCAGCAAATAGCGGCCGGCGTCTTTTGCGAGGGCGATGTTGTCCGGGTCTTTCCAGAGCGGCATGTCGGGCAGCGGCTCCGGCGTGGCGCTGACGAATACGCTGTTGACCACATTCAGCGTATCGCCGCGGTCCTTGCTGTAGCCCATTGCTTCCTTCACCAGGTCGGTGATCGCGGTCTTCTCAGCGTCGGTGAGGGCGCGCGTGACCGGCTTGCCTTTCTTGTCGAGCTCGGTGCGATGGTTCACCACCACCGCCACCGACAGCCGCTTGATGCCACCCATCGGCTGCTGGGTCACGCGCAGCGTCTTGTCGACTTCATAGTTGATGGTGCTGTCGCGCTGGTTGGAGCTGGGCGCCTTGGC
>JAIXTG010000164.1 GCA_027484285.1 Oxalobacteraceae bacterium
GCGGCGCCGGTACCCGAGAAGAGGATGCGAGATGAACATGTCAGCACCGACACCCCTGGCCGAAGCCGCGGTGCGCACCGATGCCGAATGGCTGGATGCGCACTGGATGCCCTACACCGGCAACCGCGAGTTCAAGTCCAACCCGCGCCTGATCGTCGGCGCACGCGACGCATGGCTGATCGATGCCGACGGCCGCCGCATCTTCGACGGCCTGTCCGGCCTGTGGACCACCGGCCTCGGGCATTGCCGGAAAGAGATTGTCGAGGCGGTCAGCCGCCAGATCGGCACCCTGGATTTCTCGCCCAGTTTCCAGTTCGCCCATCCCCTGTCTTTTGCGCTGGCAAACCGCATGCACGACTTCCTGCCGGCCGGGCTCGACCACGCATTCTTCTGCGGCTCGGGCTCCGAGGCGGCGGACACCGCGCTGAAAATGGCGCGCGCCTACTGGCGGCTGAAGGGCAAGGCATCGAAGACGCGCTTCATCGGCCGCGAGCGCGGCTACCACGGGGTGAACTTCGGCGGCGGTTCGGTCGGCGGCATCGTCGGCAACCGCAAGATGTTCGGCCAGGGCATCGAGGCGGACCATCTGCCGCACACGATGCTGCCGCAGACGGCTTTCTCGCGCGGCATGCCGGCCGAAGGCGCGACGCTGGCCGACGACCTGCTGCGCCTGATCAATCTGCATGACGCCTCCAACATCGCGGCCGTGATCGTCGAGCCTTTCTCGGGGTCAGCCGGCGTGATCGTCCCGCCGGTCGGCTACCTGCAGCGGCTGCGCGACATTTGCGACCAGCACGACATCCTGCTGATTTTCGATGAGGTCATCACCGGTTTCGGCCGGGCCGGCGCATGGACCGGGGCCGAAGCCTTCGGCGTGACGCCCGACATCCTGAATTGCGCAAAGCAGATCACGAACGGCGTGCAGCCGCTGGGCGCGGTGGTGGCGCGGCGCGAGATCTACGACACCTTCATGCAGAACGGCGGCCCGCACTACCTGCTCGAGTTTGCGCATGGCTACACCTATTCCGCGCATCCGGTGGCCTGTGCCGCTGCACTGGCCACGCTCGACCTGCTGCAGTCCGAAGATGCGGTCGGCCGCGTCCGCGCGCTGGCGCCGGTGCTCGAGGACAAGGTGCACGGGCTGAAGGGCTGCCCGCATGTGACCGACATCCGCAATTTCGGGCTGGCGGCCGGACTGACGCTGGCCGCGGTGCCGGGCGAGCCGGCAAAGCGGCCGTACGAGGTCGCGATGGCCATGTGGAAGAAGGGTTTCTATGTGCGCTACGGCGGCGACACGATACAGCTGGCACCGCCGTTCATCTCGACCGAGGCCGAGATCGATGCGCTGGTGAATGCGCTCGGTGAAGCGCTGGGCGAGGTGGCCTGAGGCGCTTACCAGCTGCCGGTATTGGGCATCGACGCCCACGGCTCGGCCGGCGCCAGCGGCTGGCCGCGCTGCAGCAGTTCGATCGAGATCTCGTCGGGCGAGCGCACGAAGGCCATGCGGCCGTCGCGCGGCGGGCGCAGGATGGTCACGCCATGCGACTGCAGGCGCTCGCACAGCGCATAAATGTCATCCACTGCGTAGGCGATATGCCCGAAGTTGCGCGCCCCGCCGAGCTGCTCCGGATCCCAGTTGTAGGTGAGTTCGATCTGCGCCTCCGGGTCGCCCGGCGCGGCAAGGTAGACCAGCGTGAAGCGACCGGAAGGCACTTCGTATTCGCGCACGACCTCAAGGCCGAGCGCATCGCGGTAAAACTTCAGTGAACGGTCGAGGTCGCTGACGCGGACCATGGTGTGCAGGTATTTCATTCGGTTCAAACTCCCAGTCGGAAACGTCAGGCAGCAATCATCGGCGCCGATTGTAGCCTGCCGGAGCAGGCTCAGCGGCGCGGCGGCTTCATGGCGCTGATCTGGTAGTTCTGCATCCGCGCTTCGGTGACCGTCGCCCACTGGTTCTGCTGGTCCTGGAAGCTGCGGTAGTGCTCGTAGATCTTCCGGAAGGCCGGGTTCTTCGCCGATTCTTCGTCCATCACTTCCCGGCTCGCGCGCAGGCACGCGTCCATTACCGGCTTCGGATAGGCGCGCAGCCGCACGCCGCGCTTGATCATGCGTGCCAGCGCCTGCGGATTCACGACGTCGTATTGCGCCTGTACCGTCACATGCGATTCGAAGCACGCGGTCCGCAGTGCAGCCTGATAGGTCGGCGGCAGGTTGTCCCAGTGCTTCTGGCCGACGATCAGTGCCAGCTGGGACGAGATCTCCCACCAGCCCGGCGTGTAGTAAAACGGCGCGACGCGCTCGAATCCGAGGCGTTCGTCATCGTAGGGACCCACGAATTCGGCGGCATCGATCGTGCCTTTTTCCAGTGCCGGGTAAATGTCGCCCGGCGGAATCTGCTGCGGCACCACGCCCAGCTTCTGCAGCATGCGGCCAGCCATCCCGCCGACGCGCATCTTCAGGCCGTTCAGGTCGTCGACGCTGCGCACCTCCTTGCGGAACCAGCCCCCCATCTGGGTACCGGTGTTGCCGCAGGCGAAGCTGACAATGCCATATTTCTTCAGGAATTCGGTCATCAGCTCGCGCCCGCCGCCGCTGACATACCAGGCGCTGTGCTGCCGGCTGTTCATGCCGAACGGCGCGCCCGTCTCGAACGTGAAGGCGGCGTCTTTGCCGAAGAAGAAATACAGTGCGGTATGACCGAGTTCGACGGTGCCGTTCTGCACCGCGTCCAGTACCTGGAAGGCCGGCACGATCTCGCCGGCGGGAAAGGAGCGGATGGTGAACTTCCCCTGGGTCAGCTCGCTCACCCGCCGCGCGATCAGTTCCGCACTGCCGAACAGGACGTCCAGCGATTTCGGATAGGAGGAGGGCATGCGCCAGGTGATGGTGGGCAGCTTCTCTGCACTGCGCGCATCGGTAACGACTGCGGCGGTTGCAGCAGCGGCGATGAACTGGCGTCTCTCCATGTCTTTCTCCGGTGGTGTCGGTTGTGTACTGCCTGCCACGCCTGGATCCGTGGGCCATTGTATGCGGGCATGTGCAGCGGCAACGCCACCGGTGCTTTGTGAAATCGAAAGCCCCGGCTAAGCCTGGGCGAACCCGCGGCATTTGAGGTCCCGCAAAACCTGCGCCGGTCCGAAGGATCGCGCCTGCTGCCGCCTGTCCAACCGGGATTTCGCAATTACCCATCATGGAGGCGGGCATGGCAGGCAACGGAGCAGGGAACGGGGCAGGCAACGGGAACGGCCATGACGATGCGCGGCGCGGCTCGCCGCGCGTGCCGGGCAGTGCAGTGCGGGGCGCCGGCAGCTCGGAAGACGAACGCTGCGCACCGGGCGAGGATTGCTCGACCCTGACCACGCGGCAGGGTCATCCGGTCTTCGATAACCAGCACCTGCGCACCGTCGGCGCGCGCGGCCCGACCACGCTGGAGAACTACCACTTCCTCGAGAAGATCACCCACTTCGACCGCGAGCGCACGCCGGAGCGGGTGGTGCATGCACGCGGTGCCGGCGCGCATGGCTTCTTCGAGGCCTATGGCAAGGTCGGCGACCAGGCGATCGCGCAGTACACGCGCGCGCGGCTGTTCCAGCAGGCGGGCAAGCGCACGCCGGTGTTCGTGCGCTTTTCTACCGTCATTCATGGCAACCATTCGCCTGAGACGCTGCGCGATCCGCGCGGCTTCGCAGTGAAGTTCTATACCGACGACGGCAACTGGGACCTGGTCGGCAATAACCTGAAGGTGTTCTTCATCCGCGA
>JAIXTG010000178.1 GCA_027484285.1 Oxalobacteraceae bacterium
GCCGGCGGCCTCGGCCAGATGCTGTACTACGAGCTGTCGCTGCTGCGCGAACCGCAGGCGGCAACCGTGATACTGGCGATGCTGCTGCTCGCGCTGGCGGTGGACCGGCTCAGCGCGCGGCTGCGCCGGATGAACATGCCCCACCTCGCATGACCGAGGGTCGGCAGCCGGCAACCACAGGGAAGGGAATGCGCATGAACCAACCGCAGGCAGGCATCGGCGACCAGGAACGCACCCGCATCATCCGCCAGCTGCTGGCGCCGCAGGCCTCGGTGGCGCCGGCCTATTTTTACGACCTTGCCGGCTCGCGGCTGTTCGAGGTGATCACTACCCTCGACGAGTACTATCCGACCGTCACCGAGCAGGCGATCCTGCGTCGCCATGCGGCCGAAATCGCTGCGGCGGCCGGGCCGGTCGACGTGCTGGCCGAACCGGGTGCCGGCAACTGCGAAAAAGTACGTGCGCTGCTGCCGTTCGTGCGGCCGGCGCACTATGTGGCGCTGGACGTGTCCGCCGACTTCGTCGAGCAGGCGCTGCAGGCCTTGCGTGCCGACTATCCGGACACCGCAATGAGCGCGGTCGCTGCCGACATCCTGCAGCCCCTGCCGACGCTGCCTGAGGGCCGTCCGCTGTGGTTCTACCCGGGCTCGTCGATCGGCAATTTCACGCCGGACGAAGCGCGTGCGCTGCTGGCACGCCTGCGCGCGCATGGCGGACCAGGCAGCGCGCTGCTGATCGGTATCGACCTCGTGAAAGACACCCAAGTACTCGATGCCGCCTACAACGATGCGCTCGGCGTGACGGCGGCCTTCAACCTGAACCTGCTGCGCCACCTGAACCGGCTGATCGGCAGCGATTTCCGGCCGGCGCAGTGGGAGCACCGGGCCTTCTTCGATCCGCAGGCTGCGCGCATCGAAATGCACCTGCGCGCGCGCGAGTCGCTCGTGGTGCGCTGGTCACCTCCGTCGGGCAGCGCGCTGCCGGCGGTGCGCGAATTTGCCGCCGGCGAGACCATTCATACCGAGAACAGCTACAAATACAGCATGGACGGCGCGACCGCGCTGCTGCAATCGGCCGGCTTCGGCAAGGTGCAGGCCTGGACCGACGAGCGGCAGTGGTTCGGCGTATTCCTTGCCAGCGGCACGGACGGCCGGTGATGCAGCGCGAATCCGGCATTGTCTTTGCACCGTCGCCCTCGGCACGCGAGCGCTGGCGGCCGTGGCTGCGGTTTGCGGCGGCGCTGCTGTTCCTGAATGGCGTGCTCAGTTTCACGTCCTGGTGGCCGACGGTGGGCGTGCTGCCGGATGCGCGCATTGCGCCGGAATTCGTCGGCCTGTGGCTGGTCCTCGCCGGCTGGCTCGTGCTGCGCGGCCAGCCGCCGCGCTGGCTGTTGAATGCGCTCGCCGCGCTGTATGCCTTGCTGGTGCTCGGCCGCTATGTGGATGTGGTGGCACCCAGCCTGTTCGGCCGGCCGATCAGCCTGTACTGGGACGTGCCCCAGATCCCGCGCTTCCTGTGGGTGACTGCCGCCGGCCTGCCGTGGTGGGCGAGCCTGCTCGCGCTGCTGGCCGTGGCGTCAGCCGCATGGGGCTTCCAACGCCTGCTGCGCGGAGCAATGCAGATGATGCTCGACGGCGCACCGCAGCTGCTGCAGCGGCGGGCGACCTGGGCCGTGACCGGCGCGGTCACGCTGCTGGTGGCCGCCAACTATGCCGGCGTGCAGGCCACCTGGCCGTATGTGTCCAAGCCGGTCATGCCGACCTACTGGAAGCAGATGATGCTGGTGGTGGATGCCGCGTCGCCGGAGCGTCTGGCGCGCGCGCTGCCGGCATCTACCGTGATCGACGGCGCGCTCGCGCGTCCGGCCGACCGCGTGCTGGCCGGCCTCGGCGGGCGCGACCTGCACCTGGTGTTCCTCGAATCCTTTGGCGCCGTGCTGTATGACGATCCGCAGGTGGCGGCCGCCGTCGAGGCCACGCGCGGCGACTGGATGAAGGCGATGCGCGACAGCGGCCACGGCGTGGTGTCGGCCTTCTATCGCTCGCCCACGATCGGCGGCGCGAGCGACCTTGCGCACATGTCCATCCTGTCCGGCATCGACCTGTCCGACCCGCGCCGGCATGACCTGCTGCTCACGACCCGCCGGCCGACGCTGCTGCAGGTATTCCAGCATGCCGGCTATGAGGTGTTCGGCGTGTATCACTCGGTCTGGTGGGACTGGGTCGAGCGCTCGTACTACGGCTTCGATACCTACCTGTCGGGCCCCGACCTCGGCTACCGCGGCCCCGCGATCGGCTACTGGCGCATACCCGACCAGTTCGCGGCGGCGCGCGTGGAACAGATGCATCCGCGTACCGGCGACGCGAAGCCGCGGCTGACGCTGCTGGCCACCATGTCGACCCATTTCCCGTTCAGCCCGGTGCCGCCGTACCAGCCGGACTGGAAGCGCGTGCTCGGCGAGCAGCCGTTCGATGCGCCCGACATCGCGCGCGTGCAGTCGGAAAAAGTCAA
>JAIXTG010000295.1 GCA_027484285.1 Oxalobacteraceae bacterium
ATCAACTGCCTCCAGAAACGACAACAGTGATTGCGGAAGTCGCTGCAGCTTGTGATCGGTAGAGAGGTTGAAGAAAGCACCGGCAAAACTCTCTGCGCATGATTTGAGCAGTTCGCTCTCCTCAGGGCTGAGAGATTCATGCAGCGATTGCCATTCCCGCGAATCGACCAGGAAATTGTTTTTTATTTTTACGGCCATCTGCGATGCAATGACCCAGGTATCGGATTGATTCAGGTCCTGCCTGAACAGTTGCGTCATCAGGTCGCTCAGGTAAAAGGTCTTCCTGCCCGATTTCTCCATGCAGGACCGCAGCAGATCCGGCAGTAAATCATCCGGTACGGCCTCGTTGAAGGCTTCCTTTTTCCTAAGTATTTGCCGATCGATGAAGTCAGCCAGTGCTTCGGCTAGCTGCGCCTGCGGGCTGGAGGATTTATCCGGACCTGAGTCGCTCTTCGCCACCCGCGGCTGTACCTTCGGGGATGTCGCAGGCAGGATTTCGGGCGGGGCGTCGGGAGATTTTGATGTTCTGGCTTGCCCGCCGGAACCGGACAAAGGCGATATCAGCGGGGTCGTCGAAGTTGCTCCCGATGCTGTCGCCAAAGGTCGCATCAATACCGGATTTGAAATGCTTCTTTCCCGTACCCTCAGCATAGTTCGGGGCTTTGATCCGCTGCCTCGCGGACTGCGCGGTGACGAGGGCGTATCACCGGAATCCTGATGTTCCCTCTCCTTCTTTGCATCTCGTGGCGAATCGGGTGTCGCGGAAGATGGATTGGCATCTCCATGCCCGCCTGTCTTTTCTTTATTCGATGAATCGGATGGGGAACTGTCTGTGAAAGCCAAGGTGGGCAGCAAGCGTGTCGATGGTGTGCGGGGCAATGACATGAGTACTCCGGCTAGTTGAAGAACGGCAGGCAAAAGAACTGACCGTGGGTAACTCTTCACGTGCCTCAGTTCTGCCGAATTCCGCCCTCAACAAAAGTCCCGGCTGCCGGCAGGCAGCGCGCCTAGCAGGGAACTCAAATCAACTAGCCGTTTAGCGATCAAATGGCTCACGCCGCTTTCTGTTTGCCATACACCGTACACCGCCAGCACTGAAGACTGCAGCAGTTCCACGCGCTGCCGCTCGACCAGGGCTGGCCACACAATGACGTTCACCACCCCAGTTTCATCTTCCAGCGTGATGAACATCGTGCCTTTCGCCGTAGCTGGCCGTTGCCTGGCCGTGACCATGCCGCAGGCGCGTGCCAACTGCCCTTGCCGGAAGCTGGCGAGCACATCGGCCGGGAGAAGACGACGACTGAGCAAATGCGGCCGCAGCAAGGCCAGCGGATGGCGTCCTAATGTCAGGCCAGTCGATCGATAGTCGGCGACGATTTCTCTGGCTTCACTGGGTGCTTCGATAACAACCGGATCGGCCAGGACGGTCGCATTCCTGAGCAAACCCTTGTCCGGTATCGCAGCGACCGCCTGCCAGAGTGCCTGGTGCCGATTGCCTGCAAGCGAGTGCAATGCATTTGCAGCGGCCAGTGCCTTCATGTCAGCGGATGACAATCCTGCGCGCATGGCGAGGTCGTGCAGATCGCTGAAATCTTTTACCGCGCGAGCTTCCTCGATGCGCCAGCCGGCCTGCTGCGCGAGACCCTGCACGATATTCAGACCCAGCCGGACGGCCGGCGACGGGTCGCCGCCTGTTTCCAGCGTGGCATCCCAATCGCTGTAAAGCACATCAACGGGCCTCACCTGCACGCCATGTCGCCGCGCATCCTGCACCAGTTGCGATGGCGAGTAAAAGCCCATTGGCTGGCTGTTCAGCAGCGCGGCGAGGAAGGCGGCCGGATAATGGCATTTCATCCAGGCGCTCGCATAGGCGAGCAGCGCGAAGCTGGCCGCGTGGCTTTCAGGAAAACCGTATTCGGCAAAGCCTTCGATCTGGCTGAACAGGGCTTGCGCGAACTCGCGGTCGTAACCGCGCTCGAGCATGCCGTTGACCAGCTGGTCATGGAATTTCTCGAGGCCGCCCTTGCGCTTCCAGGCCGCCATCGCGCGCCGCAGGCTGTCAGCCTCGCCGGCACTGAAGCCTGCAGCCAGCATCGCCAGCTGCATCACCTGTTCCTGGAAAATCGGCACGCCGAGCGTACGCGCCAGCGCGGTCTCCAGATCGGCGCTCGGATAGCTGACCGGCTCCAGTCCCTGCCGGCGGCGCAGGTAGGGATGAATCATGCCGCCCTGTATCGGGCCGGGGCGGATGATCGCGACTTCGATGACCAGGTCGTAGAAAGTGCGCGGCTTCAGGCGCGGCAGCATGCTCATCTGCGCGCGGCTCTCGATCTGGAATACGCCGACGGTGTCGGCGCGGCTGATCATGTCGTAGGTGGCAGGATCTTCTGCCGGAATGTCCGACAGCTCGAAGACTTCACTGCGCTGTTGCGACACCAGCGCCAGTGCACGTTGCAGTGCAGACAGCATGCCGAGCGCAAGGATGTCGATTTTCAGCAGGCCGAGCGCATCCAGATCGTCCTTGTCCCATTGCACGACGCTGCGGTCGGCCATCGAAGCCTTCTCGATCGGCACCAGGCGCGACAGCTTGTCGCGGGCAATCACAAAGCCCCCGGGGTGCTGCGACAAATGGCGCGGGAATCCGATCAGCTCGGCCGCAATCTGCAGCCAGTGCTGTGCGAGCGGTGATTCCGGATCGATGCCGCATTCGCTGAAGCGCTCGTGAAGCTCGCTTTTGCTGTCCCACCAGCGATGCGATTTCGCGAGGCGATCGATGATCTGTGCATCGACGCCGAGCGCCTTGCCGGCTTCGCGCAAAGCGCTGCGCGGACGGCAGGTAATCACGACGCCGGTCAGTGCCGCGCGATGGCGCCCGTATTTTTCATAGATGTACTGGATGACTTCTTCACGCCGCTGGTGTTCGAAATCGACATCGATGTCGGGCGGCTCATTGCGCTCCTTTGAAATGAAACGCTCGAACAGCAGGTTGCCGCGTGCCGGATCCACTTCGGTGATGCCGAGGCAGTAGCACACCGCCGAGTTCGCCGCCGAGCCTCGCCCCTGGCAGAGGATGTGGCGGCTGCGCGCGAAACACACGATGTCGTACACCGTCAGGAAGTAAGGTTCGTAGGCCATCTCGCCGATCAGCTGCAGTTCGTGCTCGATCTGCTGCTGCACAGCCGGCGGTATCCCGGCCGGAAAGCGCCGGTGCGCACCGATCCAGGTCTGCTCGCGCAGATGGCTTGATGGCGTATGGCCGGAGGGCACCAGCTCGTCCGGATATTCGTAACGCAGCTGGTCGAGCGAGAAATGGCATTGCCGGGCGAGTGCGACAGTTTCCGCCAGCGTCTGTGGCGGATACATGTTTGCCAGCCGCAGGCGGGAACGCAGGTGCTGCTCGGCATTCAGGAACAGCCCGCGCCCGCATTGCGCGACCGGCTTGCCCAGCCGGATGGCGGTCATGACGTCCTGCAGTCGCTTGCGCGAGCGCAGGTGCATGCAGACGTCGCCGGTCGCTGCGACTTGCAGGCCATGCGCTGCTGCCGCCTGCAACACGGCAGCCTTGTGCTGCTCGTCACGCCCGCGGTACAGCAGGGTGAGTGCGAGGCGAGCGCGTTCGCCGAAGGTCGTGCGCATCCAGGCGGCTTGCCGCTGCAGGCGTTCGGCCTCCCCGCAGTAGTCCGGTGCCAGCAGCATGAGGCAGCCGGGCAGGCCCTGAAGATGAGACAGCGTGGCCGGCGGCGTGCTGAAATCGTCGACGCCGAGAAGATAGCTGCCCTTCTCTGCCCGGCTGCGTGCGAGCGTGATCAGTTCGCACAGGTTGCCGTAGCCGTCGCGATCCATTGCCAGCGCGACCAGGCGCAGGCTGCCGCCCTGCCCGTCCTGCACGCTGAACTGGCTGCCGATAATCAGTGGCAGGCTTTGACGCTTTGCCTCGCCATGCGCGCGCACCACGCCAGCCACAGAACATTCATCGGTGATCGCGAGTGCCGCATAACCAAGTTCGGCCGCGCGTGCGACCAGCTGTTCCGGATGCGACGCGCCGCGCAGGAAACTGAAATTCGACGCGCATTGCAGTTCGGCGTAGTCCATCATCCGAACAATCCATGCAGGAACCAGCGCGCGCTGCCCGCATCGCGTTCCCGGTACACCCAGTAGCGCGCGCCCTCCTCGCCCTGCGCGACGAAATAATCGCGCAGGGCGAGCGCGCCATCCCACCAGCCGGCCTCGATGCGCTCCGGGCCGGACAGCAGGCGCAGCGGCGAGCCATAGAACGGACGATGGCCGCGCATGGCCAGCGGCAGCGGCTGTTCCAGCAGCCAGCAAGGACGCGCTGCCGTCGGCATGCCGGCATCGCCAGCAGCCGCCGCACCGTTGAGGGCCTGCCATTGGTTGGCCAGTTCCGGCCGGTAGTCTGCCGACGGCGCAGGCAGGCGGATCGCTTCGGCGCCCAGCCGCGCGGCCAGCAGTTCCAGCAGGCGGCGCTCGTCCTCGGGACTGCCGCCGGGCTCCGGAAACAGCTGCCCGCTGGGCGGTGCCCATGGCGACAGCGCCACTGCCTCGATTCGCAAAGCGATCACCGGTGCAGCCAGTTGCAGCCGGCCCAGTCGTTCCTTTACCAGCCGCAGCAAATGCGCTTCCTGCCATGCAGGTTCCGACAATGCGACGTCAAGTGCTGTCGGCTCGCAGCGCATGCGTCCGCGTTCATGCTCGAGCCGGAGCACGAAGCGCGACACCGCCTGCTGCCGTGCGACCAGCCAGCCCGTCATCGCCGCCAGCAGGCGCTGCGCGGCGAACAGCAGCATCGGCGCCTGCTCGACCCGGTGTGGCAGCTCCATTGACGCGCTGAAGCTTTCCGGTGCCTGCAGCCAGTCGAACAGCTCCGGCGCTTCGCCGTACGCGCGATCGAGCGCATCCAGCAGCGCGCCCTGCGTGCGGCGCTTGAGCCCGGCCCGCGGCAGCCGGCGCAAGTCGGCCAGCGTGCGGCAGCCGATACCTTCCAGCCAGTCGGCATGACGCGTCGTTTCCGCCAGCAGCGTGAACGGCAGGCCATCCAGCTGGCGCTTCAGGCTCGACATCTGCAGCGTACGCCGGCGGCGGTTGCGCCCCTGCGCCAACAGCCAGGCCCCTTGCGCCGTCGGCGCCATGCTGAGACGAGGCGAAAAACCGAGCGCATGCACGCTGTGGCTCACGTACCGCCACAGCCGGCGGCAGCCGCCGAACAGCGACAGGCTGGCAGTCACATCCAGTACCAGCACATGCCCGCCAGCGGCCGCAATTTCGGGGCTGTACTGCATCAGCGCCAGCGCCGCCGTCTCGAATGCTTCCGCTTCACGCTGCTGGTCGCGCGGCTGCAGCAGTACCGCTGGCGCGATTGCCTGTACTCCGCCAGCGCGCATGCCGATGCGCACCCCCTGGCTGGCCGCCAGCCGGCTCATGGCAATTACCTGCCCGCCGTCGACAATCGCCAGCGGCAGCGGATCACACCAGCGCGGGTGCAGCGACTGCAGCGGGAGCCAGGGCAGATTGACGGCGATCCAGCAGCGCATCGCTTGCCTCTACCGGTGAAGTCATTGCGGCGGCCTGCTCGTCGCGGCCGGACCAATGCAGCGCGATCGGTGCAGCACAGTGCGGACCGCGACGCTTGAGTATTTCGAGTTGCACGCCGGTGGCCAGCGGCCGCAGTGCGATGCGCAGCGGCGCGGGCGAAGGTGCAGCGGCCTCGGCCAGCGGACGCAGCAGCCAGCACAGCAGGTCCGAGGCCTGCGCTGCCAGTTGCAGCCGGCGCAGGGACTCGTGGCGCAGCGTGCCTGGCCAGAACAGCAAGGCGCCGCAGCTGCCGTTGCGCAGGATCTGCTCGGCGCTCCACAGCGCATCTGCCTGACGCGGCGCGCGTACCCACAGCAACCGCTCCGGCGGCAGCCCCCAGTCGCGCCAGGCGGCAATTTGCGGCAGGTGCGGCGGCTGCAGCAAGGCAATCCGGCGCCGGCCGAGGCGCTGCAATGCCGGCTGCAGCAGTTGCATCTCGCCGATGCCTGCCTGCTGCAATAGCAATTCAATCAGACCGCCATGCGGCCAGCCGCGGTTGGGCAGTTCACGGTCCAGTGGCGAATAACCTGTCGGCGTGACGACAGATCGCGTGACGCCAAAGCCGGCAGCACGCCAGACCAGGCCGTTCAGGTCGTTAAGTGATATCGGCGGCGACGGCGAAGCGGCCGGCACCGCATGGGCGGAGACGGACATGGAGTTTCCTCTTGTTCTTGTGAAAATGACGGGCGGTCAACGTTTATACTGTACAAATATACAGTATTCCGGCGAGCAAGAGGAGAGGGGAATCAGGAAAACGATGGGTTACAGGGCGAACCGCCTTCGGCAATCCTGAGGTGTTGGCTGGTTTCGTTTGAAGCCGTTCCGAAAACTGTTGCTGCAGGCGCAGATTCAGCATCCCCCGGGCGACACATGCACTTGCCGATTTGATGCGGCGGCTGGTGAAGGCTGTTTCGCTGACTGCAGCAGTTGCCTTGCCAGCTCATGCATGCAGGTGCATCGCCCCCATTCCTGGCAGCGGCGGTACGTCGGCTGGCCCGGTCCCGTCTGCCTTGGCGACATACTGTGCCCATGCGCGCGTGATCGTCAGGAATTTGTTTAGCGCCTCCTGCAGATCCATCAGCGCCATGCTTTCAATGCAGACTTCGGCACTGATAATCAGCGTGCCCTGAGGGCCGGCCAGGCCGACCTTCACACCACCGCTGTCTTTCCACAGCAGGTTGTAGCACAACAGGGTTTCATACACCGTCAGCTGCTGCGCTTCAGGGGCAGCCCCCAGTTCGGCGGAAATCACCATGCGCGGCGGATCCTCCGCGGGCTCGATGATGAGGATGGTTTCGTCGGAAAACTGGATTGCCCAGCTGGGTTCCTCGGTCTGAACAACCGCATCGATCTCGGGCATGCTCGGCCCCAGTTCTTGCAAGAGTTGCTGTATCTGCTCGATGGTATTCGCCATGCTTGCTCTGCCTCGGTGATCTGGTTTTCAGGTGTGAAGCGGCTTATTGAAAGCTCACGTTCCGGCTGGATACCGTCGACTGTGCACCGGATTTCATGGCCGCCAGTTTCTGCAGCATGTCCTGCAATTCCCTGGCGGCTGCCGGATCGCCATAACAGACTTTGAGCCCGCTTCCGATGGCGGATGGCTGGGGCGACTCAAGGCCCTGTATATCCTGCGGGGACCGTGCTGCTGCCGTTGCCGGCATTCCGTTAATGATCGACATGGTATTTCCCTCTGGTTAACGAACGGCTGTCCTTCACGCGCCGAGCTGAAGCATGTCTGCCGGGCCCGGCAGATTAGTCGCCGGCTGTTCGCCTTCCCCGGTGACATACACGTTCCAGACCTGGGCGATGCTGGCGAAATTGGTCAGCACGGTCTGCAAGCCGGAAAGATTCAGCTCATCAGTAAAGAAAAGTTCGTAAAGCAAGACCAGTTCGCCGCCCGGCCCAGACAGCGCCATTTTCACGCCGCCCGTGTCTTTCCATAGCAGGTTGTAGCAAAGCAAGGTCTCATAAACAGACAATTGCATGCGCTCGGACGGCTTGCCGAGTATCGCCGTCAGCGCGACACGGTCGGGCTTCTCTGCCCATTCCAGCATCACGATAGATCGGTCATCGAACTGAATTGCCCACTGGGTTTCCTCGTTTTGGATTACGCATTCAATTTCGGGCAGGCTGGGACCGATTTCTTCCATCATGATTTGCATTCGTTTCAGCGGGTTCGCCATAGGCCCTATCCTCCGATCAAGCTGCACTATCCGCACAAATTTTCCAATCTGTGTAATTAGGCAACAAATGGTTCCATGGGTATTGGGAGTTTCAAAGTTTCCGGCCGGATGGCGACATAAAACAATCCAAAGAAAAACCGCCTGCCGACAACGCCGGACAGGCGGTTTTTACAAATGCTGCACGTGATGAAACAGGGGTTAATGCAGCTTGACGCGCGGGGAAGTGCGTTGCCGTAGCCATTGGGCAAAAGCATCGAGCATCATGCGCAAGACACCATGCAACGCAAGCTGGTGGTGACGATACAAGGACAAATACAGCAGGCGTGCCAAAAAGCCCTGAATTTTCACGGAGCGTCCGATCAGTCGTCCCATCAGGTTGCCGACTGTCTCGAAATGCCCCAGGGAAATCAAAGAGCCATAATCGCGGTAAGTGAAGGTCGGCAGGCTGCGGCCAATCAGGCGGCGCTTCATGGTCTCAAGCAATAGTGCTGCCTGCTGGTGAGCTGCCTGTGCCCGCGGCGGTACCGACTTGCCGGTCGCAGGCCAGGGGCAGCTGGCACAATCACCGAGCGCAAAAATATCCGGATCGGTGATCGTCTGAAGGGTGGGCGACACAATTACCTGACCCAGCGGATTGGTGGGCAGCCCAATGTCGCTCAGGATGGCGGGCACTTTGATGCCGCCTGCCCAGACCGTCAGGTCGCTGGGTAATACGCGACCGCTTTTGGTGAGCACTGCATCACGCCGCACTTCGGTGACCGGGTCTCCGGTAAGTATTTCTACCTTGAGTTTGCCCAGCAATTGCGCGGTCGCGGAAGCGATCCGTTCCGGCAGCGGTGGCAGAATGCGCGGCCCGGCCTCGACCAGTGAAATCCGGATGTCGCGCTGCGGGTTGAGGCGATGCAAGCCGTAAGCGGCCAGCACCTGCGCGGTATTGCGCAGTTCGGCGGCCAGCTCGACGCCCGTCGCACCGCCACCGATGATCACGAGATTCACCTTCTGCATCTGCTGCCCGCCTGATTCTGCATAGCGGGTCTGCGCGCGCATGCATGCTGCAAGGATGCGGCGACGTACCTGCTCGGCCTGGCCGACGGTGTCGATGGCCATGGCGTGCTCGGCTGCGCCCGCCACCCCGAAAAAATTGGTGATGCTGCCGATGGCGAGGACCAGGGTGTCGTAAGGTACCTGCCGCTCGGGGAGTACCGGATTCCCCTCCTCGTCGAGTACCGCGGACACGGTGATGCTCTTGTTCACGCGGTCAAGATCCAGCATGCCGCCCTGCTGGAATTCGAAGTGATGCCAGCGTGCCTGGGCGATGTATTCGAGCTGGTGCGCATGCGGATCCATGCTGCCGGCCGCCACTTCATGCAGCAGCGGCTTCCAGATGTGCGTGGCCTCTTTGTCGACGAGGGTGACGTGGGCGCGTCCGCCCTTGCCCAACTGGTCGCCGAGGCGAGTGACCAGCTCCAGCCCCCCTGCCCCGCCGCCGACGACGACAATGCGATGCGGATGGGGTGCGGCTTGCTGCGCCACCGGGCGCGTCGGATCAGCTGTAATTTCCATACTGGGTTTCTTCTGGTGCAGATTCATGCGTTTGTTTCCTGAAGACAGGATTTTACCCGCAGGGGAAGCAAATTCCCTGCGAAAATCGTGCAAGCTGCCCTCCCCCGGCGAACCGTGGCGGGGCTTGCATTGTCCACTTGTCAGTTGTCTTCACACTCAGCAGGGAGAACAGGCGATGACAAGTATGGACAAGGAGTTGAGTACGGGGCGGCAGGAAAATTTCATGCAAAGCCTGCTGGCTTTCACACGCGAGCATAAAGCCAGTTACTGGTCCGGTCCGCTGGGCGAATTTCTCGAGAAAATCCTTCCCGCCGATCCGCAGGGGGTGGCACGCAGTTCACACCAGTACATCTGGGACATGATCCGCTGGACGCGCCATGAAGATGCGAATGGCCAGGTGCGGACTGCCCTGTTCGCCGATGAACTGTTCGGCATGGACGAGGCGATCGAGCGAGTGGTCGACTATTTCAAGGCGGCGGCAGCGGGCTCCGAAGTCGGGCGCCGCCTGTTGTTGCTTCTTGGCCCGCCGTCGGGCGGCAAGTCGACGCTGGTGATCCTGCTCAAGCGCGGCCTCGAGGAATACAGTCACACCGACGCCGGCGCAATGTACGGCGTCCAGGGATGCCCGGTACATGAATCGCCGCTGCACCTGATCCCGCATACCCTGCGGCCGAATTTCCGTGAAACCTATGGCGTCGACATCAGCGGCGAGGTGTGCCCCTACTGCCGCATGCGTCTGGAGCAGCAATACAACGGCGATTTCCTGCAGATGCCGGTCGAACGCATCTTCATCTCCGAAGCGGGCCGCAGCGGCATCGGTACCTATGCGCCACATGATCCGACCACTGCCGACCTGGCTGACCTTGTCGGCTCGGTCGACCTGTCCAAGGTGGCGGAATACGGCGACGAGGGCGACCCCCGCGCATGGTCCTGGTCAGGTGCCGTCTATGCAGCCTCCCGCGGGATGCTGGAGATGATCGAGATCCTGAAAGTCAAGCGCGAGTTTCTTTACCTGCTGCTGACACTGACGCAGGAAAAAAACGTGAAAGTGTCACGCTTCCCGCTGATTTATCTGGACGAGACCATACTCGCGCATACCAACCTTGCTGAATTCCGCAAATTCCTGCAGGAGAGCGAGAACGAAGCGCTGCTGGACCGGATGGTGATTATCCAGGTGCCCTATACGCTGAATTTCCTCGAAGAGGCGCGCATCTACAAAAAGCTGATTTCGTCGGCAGCGCCCGCTTTCCGCGAGGTTCACCTCGATCCGCACGTGCTGCACGCAGCTGCCGTGTTCGCCATCCTGACGCGCCTGCACGAAGCCGATGAAAAGGACCAGGAACTCGCTAAAAAGGTGCGCATTCACGCGAACGAAGATGTGGAAGGCGTGAACCGCGCCGAAGCCGAGCGGGCACGGCAGAAGATGCCGGAGGAAGGCCTGGGCGGCGTGTCGCCGCGCTTTGTGATCAATGCGCTGTCGAACGCGATCATCCAGTCCGACTCCCGCAGCCTGACCACAATGGATGTACTGCTGGCGCTGAAGGATGCAATAGAGAACGATGCGCGCATCGATCCGAAGAAAAAGCGCAAGTGGATCGACTACCTGGTGCTCGCGCGCAAGCACTTTTACAACCGCTGGGTCAAGGAAGATGTTCACAAGGCCCTCTTCGTCTCTTTCGAGCAGGAAGCCCAGGACTTGCTGGACAAGTATCTCGACGAAGTCGAGGCGACGCTGGACAACCGCCAGATACACGACCCCATCACCAATGATGAAAGGCGACCGGATGAACGTTTCTTGCGCTCGGTCGAGGAAAAGATCCACATCTCGGACTCGGGCAAGCAGTCATTCCGGCAGGAGGTGGTGCGCAAGGCAATGGGCGCATTCAAGCGGGGCGAAAAATTTACGCTCGATAGTCACGCGCAGCTTCATGATGCCGTTCAGCAGTACCTGTTCGAGCAACGCCGTGATGTGTTGAGACTGGTCAGCTCCAGCAGCCGCCCGGACGATGACGCACGCCAGAAAATTTCCATCGTCGAGAAACGACTGGTTGACGAATACGGCTATGACAGCCACAGCGCACGCGAGGCGCTGAATTATGTAACCACGCTGCTGGCTCAAGAATGAGGGCCATCCGATGCAAAACAATGCGCAGGCGCGAGGGTCAAACAGCAGGATATGAGGTCTCACGACGCCCACGCCTCCTGTCCGCCTGCAGTTACTTTGGGATGAGAGGCTAGGCATGACAGTTCACAGCACGATTTCTACCGGCTCCCCGTGGTACGCGCTCTTCTCGCGCGGCGCACGTGACTGGTTGCGACACAATGAAAAGGTACGGGAAAGCGTGCAGCAGCACCTGCCCGACCTGGTTGCCGGCTCGGATCTCATCACGGGGTCTGAGGAGCGTACGGTTCATTTGCCCGTGCGTGTGCTGGAGCATGCCCGCTTCCGGCTGGCTGACAATCAAATGGAGTCCTATCGCAATGCCGGCCAGGGCCAGGGCAAGCCCGGTGATGTGCTGCGGCCTGCACAGCAGCGGCCGGATGATGATGACGAAGCAGAGGGCGACAACAGCGAAGGCGAAGTCCGGTTGCTGCTCGAGTTGAAAGTCGATGACATCGTCGACTGGCTTTGGGAAGAGCTGAAACTGCCCGACTTGCAGCCGAAGCCGAAAACGACACTGTCGGAAGATGAATTTGTGCGCGAGGGATGGGACAAGCGCGGCGCGCGTGCCCGGCTCGACCGGCGGCGTACTGTGAAAGAAGCCGTCAAGCGGCGGGCGATACAGCAGGACCCGGTCCCCTTTTCAAATGAGGACTTGCGCTTCCGCCAGCTGGTTCACCGGCGAAAGCCGGCCACCAATGCCGTGGTGCTGTTCGCGCTGGATGTCTCTGCCAGCATGACGGATGCCGAACGCAAGCTGGCAAAGACTTTCTTCTTCTTTGTCTTGCAGGGCATCCGCCGAAAATACGGCAAGGTCGAGACCCGCTTCATCGCCCACACGACCCAGGCCTGGGAATTCTCGGAACCGGATTTCTTCCAGGTGACTGGCACCGGTGGAACCGGGGCGTCGACCGCCTTCGACCTGGCGATCGACATGATCGAGGCCGACTATGATCCCTCGCAGTACAACGGCTATCTTTTTTATGCATCCGACGGCGAGAATTTCACCGAGGACCGCAGCGCGGCAACTGCCGGCCTGGCCAAGCTGACCCGGCTTCTCAACTATGTCGGCTATGTCGAGACGGTGCCTGGCTCGTCGCGAATGACCGATACCGAAATGAAGACTATTTGCAATCAGCTCGAGCAGACCGGAGCGCCGCTGGGCAGCTGTGTCCTGAACCAGCCGGACGACGTCTGGAAGGCGATCAGGAAATTCTTTATCCAGGAAGCGATGCAGGACGCGGAGGCTTGATGGAACAGGCACAACTCACGGATTACGCAGACCGCATCGAGACGCTGGCGCAAGAGCTGGGACTCGATTATTACCCGGTCGATTTCGAAGTCGTTCCAAACAATTTCATGATGGAGATTTCGGTCTACGGACTGCCGGTACGCATGCCGCACTGGTCGTTCGGGATTCGCTACATCCACCAGCTGATCCGGCAGGGCATGGGGCACTCGCGAATTTTTGAAGTGATGTTTCCCGGAGATCCCTGCCACGCCTATCTCGTGCGGGACAATTCCGTTGCCGAGAACACGCTGGTAGTGGCGCATGTGATTGGTCATGCCGATTTTGCAAAGAACAATCACCTGTTTGCCCGCTTCATGGAGATGGCCGGTGGCCACATCCTCGAACAGGCTGCCGAGCGTGCGCATACGATTGAAATGGCACTGGCCGAGCACGGGCAAGAGCGCGTCGAGGCGATCCTCGATGCAGCGCTCGCGCTGGAGCCGCATGTCGATATCAACCAGCCCTTGCA
>JAIXTG010000171.1 GCA_027484285.1 Oxalobacteraceae bacterium
CGCCGCCCAGGGTCGCGATTTCCATCGTCATCTTGCGCTCCGTCATTTGATCGTGCGGCCACTGTAGCGCAAGGCTGGCGAGCCTGCTATGAGCCGGTGCGCAGTACCGGGTCGGTTGCAGTGAACTGCATCAGGCAGGCATCGCGCAGCGAGGGCAGCAGCACCTGGGTCATCAGGTCGACGCTGAAAATGCGGTCGTGGATGAAACTCGAGCGCGGCACCGGCGGCAGCGCGGCGCACAGCTCGAACAGGCTGCACGCCTGCCACTGGCCGGCCTCGCCGGGCAGCCACAGCGCACGGCGGGTCGTCTCGTCGCCGGCCAGTACGGGATCGACATGGCTCCAGACAGCCAGCAGGTCGTCCAGCCGGCGTGCCGGCACCCCGTCGACAGCCATGCCGTCGTCATGCACTGCAAGCATTGCGCCGCAGGCGGCGATGGCGGCGGAGGCATCCGCCGGCGGCATTGCCTCCAGCGGCAGCAGCGACGCGCCGATGCGCAGCAGCGCGAAATACAGCACGATCGCATCCGGATGGCCGCTGCCGACATATGCAACGAGGTCGCCCGGCCGCACGCCCCATTCGCCCTGCAGGCGCGCCGAGCCGCGCTCTATGCGTGACCACAGCCGGCGGTAGGTGATGTCGCGGTCGGGCAGCACATGCGCGAGCCGGTCTTCATGCAGGCTGGCGTGGCCGTGCAGCAGTTCGAGCATCGATGAAATTCCGGTCTCCATGCCCGTGATTCTACGCAAGAAGCGGGTGACTTCCGCGCGGCAAAGGCTTTTTGGGCATAATTCGCCGATTGGTTCCAGATCCTCATCATGCTCACCTCCCTTAACCGTGCCGCCGAGCCGGAATTCGACACCAGCCACTTCCGCAGCGCGCTGTCGCAGTTCGCCACCGGGGTGACCGTTATCACTACCCGCGACGAGCGCGGCGGCTTCTTCGGCCTGACTGCCAGTTCGTTCAATTCGGTGTCGCTGACGCCGCCGCTGGTGCTGTGGAGCCTGGGCAGCAATTCGCGCAGCCTGCCGCTGTTCAGCGCGAATTCCCACTATGTGATCAATGTGCTGGCGGGCGACCAGGCGGCGCTGGCCGAGCGTTTCGCGAGCCGCGTCGACGACCGCTTCGACGGCGTCGACTTCATGCTGTCGCAGACCGGGCTGCCGATTCTGGCCGGCGTTTCAGCCTGGTTCGAATGCCATAACCGCAGCCGCTATCCCGAAGGGGATCATGTGATTTTCGTTGGCGAGGTCGAGCGCTGCGCTTTCGAGAGCAAGCCGGCACTGGTGTTCCACGACCGCCGCTTCGCGCAGGTCGGAAGCTAGGCGAGCAGCCGCTCCAGCACGCCGGCGGAATCGAACGCCGCCCGCTGCAACCGGTCGTTCACGCCCTGCCACTCGGGCGCTTGCGGCGGTCGCTCGACGATGATCAGTTCCGCGCCCTGCTGGTCCAGCGTGCGCAAGCCGGCATACAGCGCGTGCGCATAGCCGTCCGGATCGGCAGGCATTTGCAGCGACGGCCGTGCGTCGGCCGAATACCCCATCGTCACTATCCGCCGCCCGCGGACGCGCAAGGTTTCCACGACATTCGCCAGCCTGTCCGGCTCGAGCAGGGCTACCGGCGTGGCCGGTGCATAGTGGGCTTCGAGGCTGCCGGATACGCGCGGCGCGCCGCGGTCGGGCGTGGCCAGCGGACGGTCGAGCGCGCCGGCGATCTGTTGCGCGCTGATCCGTCCCGGCCGCAGGAGCACCGGGCCGAGGGTATGGAGGCGGCTCAGGTCGACAATGGTCGACTCGATGCCCACCTCGCTCTGCCCGCCGTCGAGCACCGCGGCCAGCGGCCCGTGGCCGGGCGCGCCGAATTCTTCAATGACATGCTGCGCCGTGGTCGGGCTGACCCGGCCGAAGCGATTGGCCGACGGCGCCGCCAGTCCGCCCTGCCCGCCGCGGAATTCTTCCAGCAGGGCTAGCGCGACCGGATGCGACGGGCAGCGCAGGCCGACCGAATCCTGCCCGCCCGTCACCGCCGCCGGTACCTGCGGCGCGCGCTTGAGGATCAATGTGAGCGGGCCGGGCCAGAAGGCGTCGATCAGCCGCCGTGCCTCGTCCGGCACGCCGCCTGCCCACTGCGAGAGGTCGGCATCGCGCGCGACATGGACGATCACGGGATGGTTCGACGGCCGGCCCTTGGCGGTGAAGATCGCGGCGACTGCGTCCGGATCGCCGGCATCGGCTGCCAGCCCGTAGACGGTCTCGGTCGGCATGCCGACCAGCTGGCCGGCTTCCAGCAGCCGCGCCGCGCGGCGGATCGCGTCGAGGTCGAGTGCCATCGCCTCAGGCGGCGATGCCGAGGATGCGGCAGGCCTGTTCGAAATGCTGCTGTGCGTCGGCCAGCGTGGGAGCGACGAAGGTTACATGGCCCATCTTGCGGCCGCGGCGCGGGTCGTCCTTGCCGTACAGGTGCAGGTTGGCACCCGGCAGGTCCAGCACGCGTTCCCATGCGGGCTCGCGCGGCGTGTCGCTGCCCGGTTCAAACCACAGGTCGCCGAGGATGTTCAGCATCACTGCCGGCGAATGCTGGCGCGCGTCGCCGAGCGGCAGCCTGGCCATCGCGCGCGCCTGCTGCGCGAACTGGCTGGTGATGCAGGCATCGATGGTGTAATGGCCGCTGTTATGCGGACGCGGCGCCATTTCATTGACGACCAGCGTGCCGTCTTGCAGCACGAAGAATTCCACGCACAGCACACCGACATAGTCGAGGCGCGCAATGATTTCCAGCGCCGCTGCCTGCGCACGTGCCGCGCAATCGGCGCTCACGTTCGGACCGGGCACGGTGGTGGTGAACAGGATGCCGTCGCGATGCACGTTCTCGGCGATCGGATAAACCACCGCCTCGCCATCGGCACCGCGCGCGGCCAGTACCGATACCTCGTAGGCGAGCGGCAGCATTTTTTCGAGCACGCAGGTCACGCCGTTCATTTTGGCAAACGCGGCGCGCGCTTCATCGCGCGATGCAACCCGCACCTGCCCCTTGCCGTCGTAACCCATGCGCACCGTTTTCAGGATGCCGGGGAACAGCGCGTCAGGCAGCGCGTCGATGTCGGCATCCGACGCAATCGCCTGGTGCGGCGCCGGCAGCACACCCGATTGCCGCGCGCATTCGGTGAAGAAGTGCTTCTCGGCGAGCCGGTCCTGCGCGACCGATACCGCGGATGCGGACGGCGCAACGAAGGCCTGCGCGGCGAGGCGAGCGAGGCTGTCGGCCGGCACGTTCTCGAATTCGGTGGTGACGGCTGCGCACTGCGCACCCAGTTCCGCGAGTGCGGCAGCATCGGTGTAGCCGGCCACCAGCAGATGGTCGGCGGCATGGCCGGCCGGGCAGTCTTCCGACGGCTCGAGCACTGCAACCTTGAAGCCCATCGCCTGTGCGGCATGCGCGAACATGCGGCCGAGCTGGCCGCCGCCCATCACGCCGAGCCAGGTGGATGGCGTGGCGGAAGGAACAAAACTGTCTTTCGGATTGCTGTGGGTCATACGGGCAGTGTCATCGCCTGCGCAGCCTCGGTTTGCCGCTGGCGGAAATTCAGGAGTTTGTCGGCGAGTGCGGCATCATCGGCGGCGAGCATGGCGATCGCAGCCAGTGCGGCATTCGCGGCACCGGCCTCGCCGATGGCGAAGGTGGCAACCGGTATGCCCTTGGGCATCTGCACGATGGACAGCAGCGAGTCTTCGCCGCGCAGGTATTTCGACGGTACCGGCACGCCGAGCACCGGCACGATGGTCTGCGACGCGATCATGCCCGGCAGGTGGGCAGCGCCGCCGGCGCCGGCGATGATGGCGCGCAGGCCGCGCTCGCGCGCCGCCTTGGCGTAAGCGAACATCTGGTCAGGCATCCGGTGTGCCGAGACGACCTGCGCCTCGTGCGGTATGCCGAATTCTTTCAGCAGCGCGACTGCGTGCTGCATCACGTCCCAGTCGGACGAGGATCCCATCACTACGCCGACCACCGGCTTGTTCGCGTCGCTCATGCTCAGTCCTTCAGTTCGTTGCCGGTCAGCCGCTGCAGCGCCTCGCGGTACTTCGCGCCGGTTTTCTCGATGACTTCGGCCGGCAGCGCCGGAGCGGGCGGCGCCTTGTTCCAGTCCTTCAGCGTCTCGAGATAGTCGCGCACGAACTGCTTGTCGTACGACGGCGGCGAGATGCCTTCCGCGTACGAATCAGCCGGCCAGAAACGCGACGAGTCTGCGGTCAGCACCTCATCCATCAGGTGCAGCGTGCCGTTGTCGTCGAGGCCGAACTCGAATTTCGTGTCGGCGATGATGATGCCGCGGGTGGCCGCATAGTCGGCCGCCGCCTGGTACAACTGGATGCTGACGTCGCGGATCTTCTCGGCCAGTTCCTTGCCGATGCGGTTCACCATGTCGTCGAAGCTGATGTTCTCGTCGTGTTCGCCAATGTCGGCCTTGGCGGCCGGCGTGAAGATCGGCTGCGGCAGCTTCGCCGCCAGCTTCAGGCCGGCCGGCAGCGGAATGCCGCAGACGGCGCCGGTGCCCTGGTAATCCTTCCAGCCGGAGCCGATCAGGTAGCCGCGCACCACTGCCTCGACCAGGATGGGCTTGAGGCGCTTTGCCACCACGGCGCGGCCACGCACCTGCCCGGCTTCATCCGGCGTGACAACCGACTCGGGCGCGATGCCGGTCAGGTGGTTCGGCACGATGGCGCCGAGCTTGTCGAACCAGAAGTCGGACATCTGGTTGAGCACCTTGCCCTTCGACGGGATGGGCTCGTTCATGACCACGTCGAACGCCGACAGGCGGTCGGTGGTGACAATCAGGATCTTGTCGTCGCCGACCGCATAGTTGTCGCGCACCTTGCCGCGGCCAAGCAGCGGCAGGCTGGTGATGGTGGATTGGTAGAGGCTGTTCATCTGATTCGGCTTTCGGGTCACATCAAAGACGCTGGATCCCGGCGTGCGCCGGGATGACGTTTTAAAAACTGCCAGCCCTAAAAAAGCGTCACCCCGGCGAAAGCCGGGGTCCAGTGTCTTACGCTGCGGGCTTGCAGCCGCTTGTTACTTCACCAGCTGCGCCAGCTCGCCCTTCTTGTAACGCTCGGCGATCTTCTCCAGCGGTACCGGCTTGATCTTGCCGGCCTGGCCTTCGCAGCCGAACGACAGGTAGCGCGCCTTGCAGACCAGCTTGGCTGCTTCGCGTGCCGGCTTCAGGTAATCGCGCGGGTCGAACTTCGACGGGTTCTCGAACAGGTAGCGGCGGATCGCTCCCGTCATCGCGAGGCGGATGTCGGTGTCGATATTAATCTTGCGCACGCCGTGCTTGATGCCTTCCTGGATCTCTTCGACCGGCACGCCATAGGTTTCCTTCATGTCGCCGCCGAACTGGCGGATCTCGGCCAGCAGTTCCTGCGGCACCGACGACGAGCCATGCATCACGAGGTGGGTGTTCGGGATGCGCGCGTGGATTTCCTTGATGCGGTCGATGGCGAGGATGTCGCCGGTCGGCTTGCGCGAGAATTTGTACGCGCCGTGCGAGGTGCCGATCGCAATTGCGAGCGCATCGCACTGGGTCTGGCGCACGAAGTCGGCTGCCTGGCCGACGTCGGTCAGCAGCTGCTCGCGGGTCATCTTGCCGTCGGCGCCGTGGCCGTCTTCCTTGTCACCCATCATGGTCTCGAGCGAGCCGAGCACGCCGAGTTCGGCTTCGACGGTGACGCCGATCGCATGCGAGAACTCGACCACTTTTTTCGACACCTCGACGTTGTATTCATAGCTGGCGACGCTCTTGCCGTCTTCCATCAGCGAGCCGTCCATCATCACCGACGTGAAGCCGGACTTGATCGCGGCCATGCAGACTGCCGGCGACTGGCCGTGGTCCTGGTGCATCACGACCGGGATGTGCGGATACGCTTCGACTGCTGCCTCGATCAGGTGGCGCAGGAACGCCTCGCCTGCATATTTGCGGGCGCCGGCCGAGGCCTGCATGATGACTGGCGCACCGACTTCGTCGGCCGCCTGCATGATGGCGGTCACCTGCTCGAGGTTGTTGACGTTGAACGCAGGCAGGCCATAGCCGTTTTCGGCGGCATGGTCGAGCAGCTGGCGCATGGATACGAGAGGCATGAGGTTCTCCTGAACTTGAATTTAACGGTCGCCGATCTTCGTGATCTTGAGGGCGTTGGTGCCGCCGGTCTGGCCCATGGGCTCGCCCCAGGTCACGATGATCATGTCATCTTTCATTGCCAGCCCCTTGGCCAGCAACAATTTTTCAACCTCGCCCAGCACCGCCTCGCGATCGGTCGAGTGCGACAGCTCGATCGGATGCACATTGCGGAACAGCGAGGTCTTGCGCTGGGTGGCGAGGTTTGGCGTCAATGCGTAGATTGGCATTTCGATGTTGTGCCGGCTCATCCACAGCGCGGTCGAGCCGGATTCGGTCAGCGCCACGATCGCGCGCGCGCGCAGGTGGTGCGCAGTGAACAGCGCGCCATAGGCAACCGACTGGTCGATGCGGGTGAAGGTCACGTTCAGGAAGTCGGTGTCGAGCGTGCTGTGCTCCGACTTCTCGGCCTCCAGGCAGACCGCGGCCATCGTCTCGACCGTCTCGACCGGATATTTTCCGGCGGCCGTCTCGGCCGACGCCATCACGGCATCGGTACCGTCGAGCACCGCATTCGCGACATCGGATACTTCGGCGCGGGTGGGCACGGCGTTCACGATCATCGACTCCATCATCTGGGTCGCGGTGATCACCAGCTTGTTCGACGCGCGCGCCATCCGGATCATGCGCTTCTGCAGCGCAGGTACCGCCGCGTTGCCGACCTCGACCGCGAGGTCGCCGCGCGCGACCATCAGGCCGTCGGACGCATCGAGGATTTCCTGCAGGCGCGGTATGGCCTCAGCCCGCTCAATCTTCGCGATCATGCGCGGCTTGTGGCCGTGGGCCTCACCGGCCAGATTGGCCAGCTGGCGCGCCATCGCCATGTCGGTCGCACTCTTCGGGAAAGAAACCGCGACATAGTCGGCACCGAGCCGCATCGCGGTCTTGATGTCTTCCATGTCCTTGGCGGTCAGTGCCGGCGCGGACAGGCCGCCGCCCTGCTTGTTGATGCCCTTGTTGTTCGACAGCTCGCCGCCGACTTTCACGGTGGTGTGGATTTCGCTGCCGGCGATGCGGTCGACCGTCAGCACGATCAGGCCGTCATTCAGCAGCAGCACGTCGCCAGGCTTCAGGTCGTTCGGCAGTTCCTTGTAGTCGAGCCCTGCCCGCTGCTGGTCGCCCAGAGCGCAGGCGGCATCGAGGATGAAGGCCTCGCCGCGCACCAGCGTGATCTTGCCGTCCTTGAACTTGCCGACCCGGATTTTCGGTCCCTGCAGATCGGCCATGATCGCGACTTCGCGACCGCAGGCCGCGGCAGCATCGCGGACCATCTGCGCACGCGCGACATGGTCGTCCGCACTGCCGTGCGAGAAATTCAGGCGCACCACGTCGACGCCGGCAGCGATCATCCGCTGCAGCACCTCGGGCGTGCTGGAGGCGGGACCGATGGTGGCGACAATCTTGGTGGCGCGCGGTTTGATCATTCAGGCACCTGCCCTTTGTTCAAGCACTTCGACAGCCGGCAGCACTTTCCCCTCGAGGAATTCCAGGAAGGCACCGCCGCCGGTGGAGATGTAGCCGACCTTGTCGGCAATGCCGTACTTGGCGATCGCCGCCAGCGTATCGCCGCCGCCGGCGATCGAGAAGCCTGCCGATTCCGCGATGGCCATGGCGAGTGTTTTCGTGCCGTTGCCGAACTGGTCGAATTCGAACACGCCGACCGGGCCGTTCCACACGATGGTGCCGGCGTCGAGCAACTGGGTGGCCAGCAGCTTCGCGGTATCCGGACCAATGTCGAGGATCAGGTCATCGTCGGCAACTTCGGCCACTGGCTTGACGGTCGCAGCAGCGGTCGGCGCAAATTCCTTCGCGCACACCACGTCGGTCGGGATCGGCACGCTGGCACCGCGGGCGGCCATCATGTCGATGATGGCCCGCGCCTCGTTCACCAGGTCCGGCTCGGCCAGCGACTTGCCGATCTTCAGGCCGGCCGCCAGCATGAAGGTATTGGCGATGCCGCCGCCAACGATCAGGCGATCGACTTTCGCTGCCAGCGATTTCAGGATGGTCAGCTTGGTCGACACTTTCGAGCCGGCGACGATGGCCGCCAGCGGGCGCGCCGGCTGGCCGAGCGCCTTGCCGAGCGCGTCGAGTTCGGCTGCGAGCAACGGGCCGGCGCAGGCGACCGGCGCAAATTTCGCGATGCCATGCGTGGTTGCTTCGGCGCGGTGTGCAGTACCGAAAGCGTCGTTCACATAGACGTCGCACAGCTTCGCCATCTTCTGCGCAAGTTCGTCACTGTTCTTTTTCTCGCCCTTGTTGACGCGGCAGTTTTCGAGCAGCACGACCTCGCCGGGCGCAACGTCGACGCCGTCGATCCAGTTCGATTTCAGCGGCACTGGCCGGCCCAGCAGTTCGGCCATGCGCTGCGCGATCGGCGCCAGCGAATCTTCCGGCTTGAACTCGCCTTCGGTCGGGCGACCGAGATGCGAAGTGACCATGACCGCCGCACCGGCCGACAGCGCAGCCTCGATCGCCGGCACCGAGGCGCGAATCCGGGTGTCCTCGGTGATCTTGCCTGCATCATCCTGCGGCACGTTCAGGTCGGCGCGGATGAACACGCGCTTGCCGCGAAGCTGGTCTTGCTGGATGAGGTCGGTCAGGCGATTGAATTGCATGGCAGGGGACGGCGGCATGTTGGAAACCCGCTATTTTACCGCAGCGTCCGGCCGGAAAAAGCGTTGCCAGACGGGCATGAAGCCCGGCATGAACCCGGACCCGGCCGTCCCCGGGTCAGAACGCCAGGCGCAGCACGGTGTAGCAGGCCATGCCGAACACCAGCGTGCCGAGCAGGTGCCGGGTGGCGAGGAAGAAAGCGGTCGCCGCCACGGCCGCCATCAGCCGGATGTTCAGCCACGGCGTTACCAGGGCACCGTCCGCCATCAGCAGGTCGGGCGCGAGAATGGCCGACAGCGCAACGGCAGGCACATAGCCGAGCGACTTCTGCAGCCAGCCGGGCATCCTGCGCGAGCCGCCGATCATGAAGAAAAAGCTGCGCGTGACCACGGTGGTCAGGGTCATCAGCGCAATCAGCAGCAGGAAATGTCCGTCGCTCACTGGCTACCTCCGCGCTTGTCCAGCAGGTGTTCGGTCGCGACCGCCGCCGCGATGCCAAGCACGATCGCCAGCAGCAGGCCCAGCCGGTACGGCCAGCCGACCGTGGCGACGGCAGTCACGCTGGCCGCGATGACGCCAGCCACCGTCGGCCGGGTCTTCACCAGCGGTATGGTCATTGCCAGCAATGCCAGCGATCCGGCGAAGCCCACGCCCCAGCTGGCGGGGATCTGGCTGGCCAGCAGGATGCCGGCCAGCGTGCCGAGTTGCCAGGCCCACCAGTTGGGGATGCTCAGCCCGCGGAAGTAGCCGAGCTTGCCGGCCGGCCGGCCGACCGTGTGCGCCGGATACCGCTGCGGGAAAAAGGCCATCACCAGGTCAACGTTCAGGTAGCCGTACCAGAGGCGCTTCCAGCGGGACAGGTGCATGAAATGCGGGCCGATCACGGCACTGAAGATCACGAAGCGCAAATTCACCATCAGCGCAGTGAAGACAATCACGCCGATCGGCGCGCCGGCGGCGATCAGCGGCAGGGCGGCCAGTTGCGCCGAGCCGGCGTACACCAGCAGGGTCATGAGCACCGACTGCCACAGCGACAGCCCGGATTGCACCATGGCCATGCCGGTCACGGCGCCCCAGGCGAACAGGCCGGGCACGGTCTGGGCACTGACGCGCACCGCGTCCCAGAACGCCGATCGCTCGCGGTCGTCGCCGGCAGGGGCTGGGTGGGCAGGAACGGTCATGGCAGGCTGATAACGGATCGGGCGGTCGGGGGACGGTATCCGGGGCCGGCCGGGGCCGCCCGCGGGACAGAAACAGGACGATATTCTAGCGAGCAAGCCGCGACCGCCCTTGAATCCGCTAAAATCCGCGCTTTGCAATATTCACTGCGATTGGAGAACTTGACATGTCCATGGCTGACCGCGACGGCAAAATCTGGAAGGACGGAAAACTCGTCGACTGGCGCGACGCCAACCTGCACATGCTCACGCACAGCCTGCATTACGGCATGGCAGTGTTCGAGGGTGTGCGTGCGTACAAAACCGGCGACGGCACCGCGATCTTCCGCCTGAAGGAACACACGCAGCGCCTGTTAAACTCGGCCAAGATTTTCCAGATGGCGATCCCGTTCGACATCGAAACCCTGATGGAAGCGCAGAAGGAAGTCGTTCGCGCGAACCAGCTCGAGTCCTGCTACCTGCGCCCGCTGGTCTGGATCGGCTCGGAAAAGATGGGCGTGTCCGCGCGCGGCAACACCATCCATGTCGGCATCGCCGCATGGCCGTGGGGCGCCTACCTCGGCGAAGACGGCCTCAAGCGCGGCATCCGCGTCAAGACTTCGTCCTTCACCCGCCACCATGTGAACGTGTCGATGGTCCGGGCAAAAGCCAGCGGCTATTACATCAACTCCATCCTCGCCAACCAGGAAGTGACTGCCGAAGGCTACGATGAAGCACTGCTGCTGGACACCGACGGCTATGTCTCCGAGGGTGCCGGCGAGAACGTGTTCATCATCAAGAACGGCCGCATCTACACGCCGGACCTGGCCAGCTGCCTCGACGGCATCACCCGCGATGCAGTGCTGACGATGGCGCGCGACCTCGGCATCGACGTGATCGAGAAGCGCATCACCCGCGATGAAGTGTATTGTGCGGATGAGGCCTTCTTCACTGGCACGGCTGCCGAGATCACGCCGATCCGCGAGCTCGACAACCGCCAGATCGGCGCTGGCAGCCGCGGCCCGGTGACCGAGAAGCTGCAGTCGCTGTTCTTCGACGTGGTGGCCGGCAAGTCGGACAAATACCGCCACTGGCTGACCAAGGTCTGACGCGCGAGACGAGGAGAACCGGATGACCCAGCAAGTACCCGTCGTCGAACTCGACAGCAAGGACCTGCCGGCATTCTGCCCGAACAAGGCAATGCCCATCTGGTCCTCCCACCCCCGGGTGTTTCTCGATTTCACGGCCAGCGGCCAGGCCAAGTGTCCCTACTGCGGCACGGTCTACCAGCTCAAACCCGGCGTGCAGCTGCACGCCCACTGAAAAGCGCATGCCGAATCCATCCAGAATCCTCGCCAGTGCCGAGGATGTCGAACAGGCTTTTTATGACGCGCTCGACCGCGCCGACCTCGAGGGCCTGATGGCCCTGTGGGCGGAGGATGACGAGATTGCCTGTGTCCACCCCGGCGCCCCGCGCCTGCAGGGACATGCAGCCATCCGCGAATCCTTCGAAATGATTTTCCAGCGCGGCCCGGTCCACATCCGGCCGCGCCACCTTCATGTATCCAAGAACATGACCTGCGCCGTGCACAGCCTGGTCGAGGAAGTGAAGGCACCGGACGATCCCGACTGGCAGGAGGCGCACATCCTGGCCACCAATGTCTACCTGAAAACGCCGCAGGGCTGGCGCATGGTGGCCCATCACGCGTCGATCGCGCCCGGCCGGCCGGCCGGTCAGCCGGCGCAGCCGCAGGGCGTGCTTCACTGACGGGGCGGGCGCGGATGAGCGATTACGTCGCGCCCAAATGGCTGCCCGGCGGCCACCTGCAGACCATCTACCCGGCCAAGCTGATCGGCCGGCCGGAAGTTACCCTCAAGCGCGAGCGCTGGGATGCGCCGGACGGCGATTTCATCGACGTGGATTTCGTCGAGGGCCTGCCCGGCAAGCCGCTGCTGGTGCTGTTCCACGGACTCGAAGGCTCGTCCGGCAGCCACTATGCACGCTCGCTGCTGGCCTACATCGAATCGCTCGGCTGGTCGGGCGCGGTGCCGCATTTCCGCGGCTGCTCGGGCGAACTCAATCGCGCGCCGCGTTTCTATCATTCGGGCGATGCCGACGAGATCGACTGGGTGCTGCGCCGGATCACTGCCCATCCGCTGGCCCGCAACGCCTCGAACCTGTTCGCGGCCGGCGTATCGCTCGGCGGCAATGCGCTGCTGCGCTGGCTGGGCACACGCGAGCAGGATGCGGATTTCATCGATGCGGCGGTGGCCGTCTCGGCGCCGCTCGACCTGGCTGCCGGCGGCGCGGCGCTGTCGTCCGGCATCAACATGATCTACACCCGCAACTTCCTGCAGACACTCAAGCCGAAATGCCTTGCCAAGCTGGCGCAGTATCCCGGGCTGTTCGATCGCGAGCGCATGCTGGCCGCGCGCGACCTGTACGAGTTCGACAATGTGGTGACGGCGCCGCTGCACGGCTTCAAAGACACCGATGACTACTGGCACCGCGCCAGCGCGAAACACGTGCTCGAAGCCATCACCGTGCCGACCCTGGTACTGAATGCGCGCAACGATCCCTTCCTGCCCGGTCGCCACCTGCCGCGCCGCGCATCGCGCTCAGTGATCCTGGAGTATCCTTCCCAGGGCGGCCATGTAGGCTTCGCCAGCGGGCGCCCGCCCGGCGCGCTGGACTGGCTGCCTCGCCGGATAGTGCGCTTCCTGTCGGAACAGGTTCTTCTCGGCAGGGAACAGGCAGCCGCCACCTGAGCACCGCGCACGACTGCTGCGGCGGCGCGCAACCCACGTACTTACAGGACAGCCAGATGGACGAAATCGTCAGGCAGGCCATGTCGAAATGGCCGAACGTTCCGCACTGCTACGGCTGGCTTGCGCTTGATGCGCGGGGCGCTTTCCGCATGCGCGACGAAGCGGCGCAGGCGGCCAATGCGCCGGGCGACATCATTCGCCACAGCGCGCTGCTTTCCTTCATCTACCGCAACTACCAGCAGGACGAGCGCGGCGCGTTCTACTTCCAGAACGGGCCGCAGCGCGTTTATGTGGAACTTGAGGCCACGCCCTTCATTGCCCGCACCGATCCCGCACACGGCTTCGTCACGCACGACGGCGCACCGCTGGCGCCGGTCGAGGCCGGCTGGATCACGCGCGAAGGCCGGCTGCTGCTGCAGGGCGGCGGCAGGCTGGCGCTGGTGGACGACCGCGACCTCGCGCACTGCCTGTCGCTGCTGCGCATGGATGGCAGGGTGATCGACGACGGGATGCTGCTGGACTGGCTGGAATCGATGCAGGGCGACCTGCAGCTGGCGCTGGACGGCGCACTGGTACCGATCCGGCCGCTGCGCGACGACGACCTGCCGCATCTCTTCGGCTTCGTCGCCAGCCCCGCTAAGCTGCAGGAAGCTGCGACAGATCGCCGCTGATCAGCGGCGGGCGCCGTCCTTCTGCATCACCTCGCGCCAGCTGGCCTGCAGCTCGCGCTCGCGGGCATCGATCACGGCCTGGTCATAGAAAGTGGCGTCGGAAGAAGCGCGCGCGATCCGCAGTTGCTCGAGCGAGGCCGGCAGCGCCCCCGTCAATGCGTAATATTCGGCCAGCGCCATGTGCTGCAGCGCCTGCTTGCCCTGCTCTGCATAAGCTCGCGCCAGCGCCCGCTGCACGCCGGCATCCTGCCGGTAGATCTGCGCCTGGTCGCGCAGGAAGGCGACGGCATCGTCCTTGCGGCCTGCTGCCAGCAGCGCATCCGCCTCGCGCATGACCAGCGAGCGCGACAACGGGAAACGGTTGCGCGCCTCCTGGACCAGCGTCACTGCCTGCGTCGCCTGTCCGGCAGCGAGCAGCACATCGATGTCGAGGCTTTTCAGCACGGCCGACGCCGGCAGCGCCGGCTGGCGTGACATCTCCGCCTGAATGTCGGCAATCCGGCGCTGCGCGAGTGCGGCATCGCGCTGGCGCAGCGCAATCATTGCCAGCCCGTAGCGCGCGCCGAGCACCTGCGTGCGCGAACCCTGCCGCGCCTGCTCCTCGAACACCGTGGCCGACGTGCGCCAGCCTTGCGGCGTGTCCTCCTGCAGCACGCGCGCGCGCGCCTTGACGAAGGCAAAGTCGACGCTATCCACCCGCTGCCGATAAGGCAGGCTGCGTACCCTGGCCTCGATGTCGGCAATACGCTCGGTGGTCAGCGGGTGGGTGCGCAGGTAGGACGGCAGGTTGTCGGACCGGTTGCGACCGGCCGCCTGCAACCGGCCGAAGAAACTGACCATGCCGTTGGGCTCGAAGCCGGCGCCATTCAGCATGCTGAGCCCGACGCGGTCGGCCTCGCGCTCGGCATCGCGGCCGAAGCTGAGCTGGCGCTGTGCTGCCAGCCCGGTGCCGCCCATCATGGCCGCCGCCGCGAGGTCGGGACTGGTGTGCGCCGCCAGCGCTGCCAGCAGCAGGCCGGCCAGCGGCAGCAGCGCGCCCTGCTTCTGGTTGCCGATCATGCGCGCGATATGGCGCTGCGACACGTGCCCGATCTCATGCGCCAGCACCGACGCCAGCTCGGACTCGCTCTGGGACGCAAGCAGCAGGCCGGTATGCACGCCGATGAAGCCGCCCGGCAGCGCAAACGCATTCAGCGACGGGTCGCGTACCGCGAAGAAGAAGAAATCGTAGCTGGTGTCGCCGCGGGCGTTCGGCGTGGACGACAGCAGGATGCCGCCGAACTGGTTCAGGAAGTCGAGAATGACCAGATCATCGAGGTAGTCCGGGTCGCGACGGATGTTCGTCATGACCTGCTCGCCGATCTTGCGCTCCATCAGCGGCGACAGTTCTTCACCGTCGCCACCGCCGATGCTCGGCAATTGCTGGGCGTGCAGGATGGTCGGCGTCAGCAGCGCAGGCGAAGACAGCAGCAGCGTAACTGCCGCGACTGCGCGCAGCAGGGAAGACAAGCGTCGGTGACAGTGGCGCAGACCCATGGTGCTATGATAACCGGATCGCGTCGGCGGCCACGCCGGTGCCTATTCCGAACATTTTCCAAATGAGCATACCGAAGACCCCTATGAAGGCAACTGACCTCAACGGCGGCCTCACGCATTTCGACGAAGGCGGCCAGGCCCACATGGTGGACGTAGGCGCCAAGGCCGAAACCCATCGCGTCGCTATCGCCAGCGGCACGATCCGCATGAAACCGCAGACGCTGGGTGTCGTCGTGGCGGGTACCGCAAAAAAAGGTGACGTGCTCGGCATTGCGCGCATCGCCGCCATCATGGCAGCCAAGCGCACCAGCGACCTGATCCCGCTGTGCCATCCGCTGCCGCTGACCCGGGTTGCGGTCGAGTTCACGATCGATGAAGACGACAGCAGCATCATGTGCAATGCGCAGGTCGAAACCGTCGGCAAGACCGGCGTGGAAATGGAAGCACTGGCCGCAGTCCAGGTCGGCCTGCTGACCATCTACGACATGTGCAAGGCCATCGACCGCGGCATGGTGATGTCGGATATCCGCGTGATGGAAAAGCATGGCGGGAAGTCGGGCAGCTGGAAG
>JAIXTG010000015.1 GCA_027484285.1 Oxalobacteraceae bacterium
CCGAATCGCAGCGCCGCGCCGGCCAAGTCGCGGACAGCCTGCAAGTGGCGCTGGATGGCCACCTGAGCGCGCGCATCGCCGGCCTGCAGACGCTGGCCGACTCGCCGCTCGCCGATCCGCTGAACCTGCCGCTGCTGTATCGCGAAGCGCAGGCTTTCGAAGCGCATTTCGGCGGACGGGTGGTGCTGGCAGATGAGTCACTGCGCCCGCTGTTCAATACCCGCGTACCGCTCGACGATCCGCTGCCTGCACGACTTCCCCGGCCTGCCGGCACGGCGGCCGCGCCGCTGGCGCTGGCCAGCGGCCGGCCGGCAGTCGGCGACAGTTTCACCGGCAATGTGGTCAACGTGCGGCTGGTTGCGATTGCCGTTCCGGTGATGCACGGCCAGCAGCCGCGCAAGGTGCTGATCAACACGATCGAAACCCGGCTGATACAGGAATTCATCGGCAGCCTCGATCTTCCGCCCGGGTGGCAGCTGAGCGTGATCGACGGCAGCGGCAGCCTGATCGCCCGCTTGCCCGAAGGCAGCCAGCCGGCAGGCGGCGAGAAGCGCTGGAGCAGCCGCTCCGGGGTTGCGCCATGGACGGTTGCGGTCGACATACCGGCACTCGTGTTTTACCGCAAACAGATCGAGACAGCCGCATGGACGCTGCTGCTGATCGCCGGCGCGCTGGCAGCCAGTATCGTGCTCGGCCGGCTCACGGGGCGCAAGCTCTACCGGTCGATGCTGACACTGACAGCGGCCGACAGCGCGACCGGATCGCCGCCGGCGCAGATCGAGGAAATCGACCGCGTGCGGCAGGAACTCGATCGCGAACGCCGCTCGCGGCACGATGCGGAACAGGCGCAGCGCGCGAGCGAGGCGCGCTGGCGCTATGCGATCGAAGGGTCGGGCGACGGGCTGTGGGACTGGGACCTGGTATCCGGCACCGTGTTCTACAGCGAGCGCTGGAAAAGCATGCTCGGCTTTGGCGAAGGCGATTTGCGCGGCCATATCGATGAATGGGGCGAACTGGTGCACCCGGACGACAAGGACCAGGTGCTGGCCGCAGTCGACGCCCACCTCGAGGGCCGGACGCCGGAGTTCGTGCAGGAGTACCGGATACGCTGCAAGGACGGCCACTGGAAATGGATGCTGGCGCGCGGCAAGGCCATGCCGGGAGCGTCCGGCGGTGCGGTGACCCGGATGATCGGCACCAATGCCGACATCACTGCGCGCAAGGAAGCCGAAGCCCAGATCGAATACCTCGCGTTCTACGACCCGCTGACCGGCCTTGCCAACCGCAAGCTGCTGCAGGACCGCATCCACCAGGCGACCGCGGCCAGCGCGCGCAGCCTGCAGCATGGCGCGCTGCTGTTCATCGACCTTGACGGTTTCAAGTCCGTCAACGACATGTGGGGCCACAGCATCGGCGACCAGATGCTGCTGCAGGCCGCACAGCGGATGAAGCAGCAGATGCGCGCCGGCGACACCATTGCGCGGCTGGGAGGCGACGAGTTCGTGATCGTGGTGCAAAACCTTGGCCTCGACCGCGACGGCGCAGCCCATCAGGCGGCAGTGATTGCAGACAAGGTACTGGATTGCTATATCCAGCCATTCAGCATGGACGGCCATGAATTCCAGGGCGGCGCCAGTATCGGCATCACGCTGTTCCGCGACGAGCCGCTGTCGAGCGACGCGCTGCTTGGGCAGGCAGATTCCGCGATGTACCGGGCCAAGGCCGACGGCGGCAATGCCTGCCGCTATTTCGATGCCGGCCTGCAGGCCAGCCTGCTGGAAAAGTCCGCGTTCGAGGCCGACCTGCGCCAGAGCATCGCGCGCCGGCAGCTGCACCTGGTGTACCAGCCGCAAATGGACAGCGACGGACGGATGGTCGGCGCCGAAGCCCTGCTGCGCTGGCAGCACCCGAAGCTCGGCATGGTCCCGCCGGCGCGCTTCGTCCCGGTGGCAGAGAAAGACAATTTCATCGTCGAGCTTGGCCGCTGGGTGATGCGCGAGGCCTGCCGGACGCTGGCGGCGCTCGCGCGCGAGCCGGCCACGCGCGAGCTTACGGTCGCGGTCAATGTCAGCGCGCGCCAGTTCCTGCAGCCCGAGTTCCTGGCGATGGTCGAAGCTGCGCTGCGCGACAGCGGCGCCAACCCGCGCCAGCTAAAGATCGAGCTCACCGAGTCCATCTTCGCGCAGGACATGGAAACCATCGTCGGCAAGATGACGCGCCTGCACGAACTGGGGATCGGCCTGTCGCTCGACGATTTCGGTACCGGCTATTCCTGCCTCGCCTACCTGAAGCAGCTGCCGTTCGACCAGATCAAGATCGATCAGGCTTTCGTCAGCGCCCTGCCCGGCGAGCCGCGCGATGCAGCGATCGTGCACACCATCATCGCGCTGTGCGACAGCCTAAAGGTGGCCGTGATCGCGGAAGGCGTGGAGACCGAGGCTCAGCGCCAGTTCCTTGAACTCAATGGCTGCCGCATGTTCCAAGGTTATCTGTTCAGTCCTCCGGTAGCGGCCGACGCGCTGCTCGACATCGCCGGCGCTACCGCCTGATCCGCCGGCTGGCGCGCAGCGCGCCGGGCCGCGCTTTCCTGCGAAAGGCATTGCGCCATGCAGACCTCGTCCCGCCTTCCCTTTCCCTGCCGACCGGAGCATGAGGTCGCGTCCCGCATGCTGGCGGAACTCGGACCGGCACTGGACTGGCCGCAGGTGATCCGCTCGGCCCGTCCCTGGGTGGAGGCGGTGCGGCGCCATCCGCCGCCATTCTGGGCCATGGAAAGCCTGCTGAAGGAGTATCCGATTTCCGGCAGCGAAGGGCGCGCGCTGATGCGGCTGGCCGAGGCCCTGCTGCGGGTGCCGGACGCCGAGACGGCGGTCGCGCTGACCGCCGACCAGCTGGCCCGTGCGCGCGGCGCTTCCGACCCGGACTCGGCGTTCGCAAGGCTGTCGTCGGCTGCGCTGTCGCTGTCGCAGCGCCTGCTGAACGACGACGGCGGCCTGCTGCAGCGCCTCGGCGCGCAGGCAGTGGTACAGGCTGCGCTGCGCGCAGTGCAACTGCTCGGCCGGCAGTTCGTGCTGGGCGAGGACATCGGCAACGCGCTCGATCGCGCCGCGGCCATGCGCGAGCGCCAGCCCGCCCTGTCGTTCAGCTTCGACATGCTGGGCGAAGGCGCGCGCACGATGGACGACGCGCTGCGCCATGGCGAAGACTACCGTGCCGCATTGCAGGCCATCGCGGCGCAGCCGTCCGTGGCCGGCCGGTCCGATGGCATCTCCGTCAAGCTGTCGGCCCTCCATCCGCGTTACGAACCGCTGCAGCAGGACCGCGTGATGGCAGAACTGGTACCGCGGGTCTGGGCACTGTGCGAGATGGCGGCTGGCGCCGGCCTGCACCTGACCATCGATGCGGAGGAAAGCGAGCGGCTCGAACTCTCGCTGGAGGTATTCGACGCCTTGTGCGCGCAGGTGGCGCGGTACCACCCGCAATGGCAGGGCTTCGGCCTCGCGCTGCAGGCTTACCAGACCCGTGCGCCGGCGCTGGTCGCGGCCGTGGCAGGGATTGCACGCCGCTACCGTCTGCGGCTGATGTGCCGGCTGGTCAAGGGCGCCTACTGGGACGCCGAGATCAAGCGTGCGCAGGAACTGGGGCTGCCCGGCTACCCGGTATTCACTCGCAAGCAGCATACCGACCTTGCCTATCTCGCCTGCGCACAGGCCATGCTGGACGCATCCGACTGCCTGTATCCGCAGTTCGCCACCCACAATGCGGCCACGATTGCGGCGGTCGCGCAGCTGGCGCGCGGCCGCCCGTTCGAGCTGGGGCGGCTGCATGGCATGGGCGAAGGCATCTATCGCGAAGTGCTCAGACAGCCGGGACTGTCCTGCCGCGTCTATGCACCGGTCGGCCGGCAGCGCGACCTGCTGGCCTACCTGGTCCGGCGCCTGCTGGAAAATGGCGCCAATTCGTCCTTCGTGCACCAGCTGCACGACCCGGCGCTCGCGACCGAGCAGCTGCTGGCCTCGCCGCTCGAGGTGGCCGGCACGCCGGGCCTGCCCCTGCCGTCCGGGCTGTTCGGTGCTGAACGCGTCAACAGCAGCGGCATCGACCTTGCGGTGCCCGAAATGCGCCTCCGGCTGCAGCAGGCGCTCGACCACCTGCAGCTGCCGGCGGTGGCCGGTTTCCCGCAGCAGGCAGTAGCTGCCGCCGTCGAGGGTGCAGCGAATGCGGTCGAGCCATGGCAGCAGCGCCCGGTGCCGGAACGCGCCGCCATGCTGCGGCATGCGGCGGATGCCATGCAGGCGCAGCTGCCGATGCTGTGCGCGGCGCTGGTGCGGGAAGCCTTCAAGACCTGGAATGATGCGGTGGCCGAAGTGCGGGAAGCGATCGACTTCCTGCGCTACTACGCCGCCGAAGCCGAGCGCCTGCTGCAGCCGCAGCCGCTGCCGGGCCCGACCGGCGAATCCAACCTGCTGCTGCTGCGCGGACGCGGCCCGTGGGCCTGCGTCAGCCCGTGGAATTTCCCGCTGGCGATCTTCACCGGGCAGGTGGCTGCCGCGCTGGTGACCGGCAACACCGTCCTCGCCAAACCGGCCGAGCAGACACCGGCGATTGCCGCGATCGCGGTACGCCTGCTGCATGAGGCCGGCGTGCCGGATGAGGTGCTGCAGCTGGTCCCGGGCGACGGCGAGACGATCGGCGCGACGCTGGTTGCACAGCCGGCGATCGCCGGCGTCGTGTTCACCGGCTCGAACGCAGCGGCACGCGCCATCCAGCGCGCGCTGGCGGAGCGCAACGGACCGATCGTCCCGCTGATTGCGGAAACCGGCGGCATCAACGCGATGGTGGTCGACTCCACTGCCTTGCCGGAGCAGGTGTGCGATGCGGTCGTCCAGTCGCTGTTCCGCAGTGCCGGCCAGCGCTGCTCGGCCCTGCGCGTGCTGTGCGTGCATGAAGCCATTGCCGAGCGGGTCATGGCCATGGTGGCGGGCGCGGTCGCCGAGCTGCGCGCCGGCGACCCGGCCGACTGGTCAACCGACCTCGGGCCCGTGATCGATGCCTGCGCCCACCGGCAGCTGGTGGAACAGCTGGCGCGCCTCGACGCGCGGCCGGCACCGGCGCCGCCGCACATGCCGCACCTGCTCTCGCCCATGATCGTGGAGATACCTGCACTGTCATCGGTGCGCGAAGAGATTTTCGGGCCGGTGCTGCAGGTGCTGCGCTGGTCGGGCGAGCCTGAGCAACTGGTGCGCGACATCAACGCACTCGGCTACGGGCTGACGCTTGGGCTGCAGACACGGATCGACAGCCGCGCCGAACGCCTTGCACGGCTGGCGCGGGTCGGCAATGTCTATGTCAACCGCGGCATGACCGGCGCGGTGGTAGGCGTACAGCCGTTCGGCGGCGAGGGACTGTCGGGCACCGGACCGAAGGCCGGCGGACCGTGGTACCTGCTGCGCTTCTGCAGCGAACAGACGATCACGGTGAACACCGCGGCAGCGGGCGGGAATGTGGAACTGATGTCGGACTGAAGTCGAACTGATGTCGGCCTGACGTCGGCCCGGTGGCGGGCCGGCGCAGCGCGCGGGAACCTGAGGAATCAGGCGCGCAGGTCGATCGTCCCGCCGGTGATCATCGCGTGCCGGTCGTCATGTTCGCGCCGGGTACGCGACGGCGGCGCATACAGCTCGTGTACCACCCGGGCCGGCGTGATGGGCTCCGGCGTGCGCAGCGCCGCCTGTTTTTCCTGCGGCGGCATCGCCTCGGCGGCAGTGCGCCCGGCGGATGCCTCGGCCCGGGGGCGCCCGACGCTATCGAGCTTCTTCTCCCGCGGACGCTCCTTCATGGCCTCGGCCAGCGTGGGCGCGGCGGCATTCTTCCGGTAGGTGGTCAGGGCCGGATCGCGGTGCTGGTAGACGTCGGATGAAGTGCCGATAGCGGGCATGGCAGCGGCTCGGGGCGAAGGATGCGGCCATTATCGGGGAAAGCGCGCGGCCGTAACAGGGGTAACGGCAGCGGCCGGCGCCGGGCCGGCCAGCGGCACTGCTTTATAATCCGCCGACCTCGCGGGCCACAGCCGTGCCCCGTCAAACCATCAACCGGAGGATGCAATGCACATCCTGTCGCTATCCGACATACAGCTGATCGTCGACCTGTTCGAGACAGGGCGCGAGCTGTCCGACG
>JAIXTG010000235.1 GCA_027484285.1 Oxalobacteraceae bacterium
ACCGGCTGCATCTGGGAGAAGGTGGTGTTCGGCGTCTACCTGTTCGCCCGCAGCTTCTTCTGGGAAGACCTGTTCAGCATGCTGGTGCTGGCACTGCATACCGCGTATCTGGTCGCGCTGTTCACCGCAGCACTGCCGGTACGCGAGCAGATGCTGCTGGCGCTCGCCGCTTATGCGGCCTACGCGGTCAATGCTGCCCAGTTCCTGCTCAAGCTGCGTGCCGCCCGCCTGCAGTCGGCAGCTGCGCCGGGCGGAGCGGTCGCATGAGCGCCGTCATCCCGCTGCATCGCGCCGACGGCTGCGCCGATGCGCCCGTGCTGCGCGAGCGTGGCCAGCGCGAAGTGTTCTGCGGCCTGACCGGCATCATCTGGCTGCACCGGAAAATCCAGGATGCGTTTTTCCTCGTGGTGGGCTCGCGCACCTGTGCCCACCTGCTGCAGTCGGCCGCAGGCGTGATGATTTTCGCCGAGCCGCGCTTCGCCACCGCCATCATCGACGAGCGCGACCTGGCCGGCCTGGCCGACGCCAATGACGAGCTCGACCGCGTGGTGCGCCGGCTGCTGGAGCGCCGGCCCGACATCAAGATGCTGTTCCTGGTCGGCTCCTGCCCGTCGGAAGTCATCAAGCTCGACCTGGCGCGCGCCGCCCAGCGGCTGTCGGGCGAGTTCCTGCCGCAGGTGCGCATCCTGAATTACTCCGGCAGCGGCATCGAAACCACCTTCACCCAGGGCGAGGACGCCTGCCTTGCGTCGCTAGTGCCGGAACTGCCCGCCGCCGGCGCGCAGGAACCGGCATCGCTGATGGTGGTCGGCTGCCTGCCCGACGTGGTCGAAGACCAGCTGGCGCGGCACCTGCGCGCGCTCGGCATCCCCGGGCTGCAGTTCTTCCCGCCGCGCTCGTCGCGGGCGCTGCCTGCGGTCGGCCCGAATACCCGCTACCTGCTGGCCCAGCCCTTCCTCGGCGAGACGGCGCGCGCGCTCGATGCCCGCGGCGCACGCCGGCTGGCGGCGCCTTTTCCCTTTGGCGTCGAGGGCACGACCGCCTGGCTGCAGGCGGCAGCCACCGCGTTCGGCATCAGCTCGGAACATTTCGAGCAGGTCACGCTGCCGGCCCGCGAGCGGGCTACCCGGGTGCTCGCGCGGCTGCGCCCGCGCCTCGACGGACGCAGCGTGTTCTTCTTCCCCGATTCGCAACTCGAGCTGCCGCTGGCGCGCTTCCTGTCGCGCGAGCTCGGCATGCGGCTGACCGAGGTCGGCACGCCCTACCTGCATCGCGAACTCCTGCGCCACGAGCTGGAATGGCTGCCGGCCGGTACCGCCTTGTCCGAAGGGCAGGATGTCGAGCGCCAGCTGGACCGCTGCCGTGCGCTGGCGCCGGACATCGTCGTGTGCGGTCTGGGGCTCGCCAATCCGCTGGAGTCCGAGGGCCTGACCACCAAATGGGCAATCGAGCTGGTGTTCACGCCGGTGCACGGCTATGAACAGGCGGCCGACCTGGCGGAACTGTTTGCCCGGCCGCTGCTGCGGCGCGCGAAACTCGCAGCGGAGGCCGCATGCAGCTGACCCTGTGGACCTACGAGGGCCCGCCGCATGTGGGCGCGATGCGCATCGCCACCGCGATGGACGGCGTGCACTATGTGCTGCACGCGCCGCAGGGCGATACCTATGCGGACCTGCTGTTCACCATGATCGAGCGGCTGCCGAAGCGCCCGCCGGTCACCTACACCACCTTCCAGGCGCGCGACCTCGGGTCGGACACTGCCGAGCTGTTCAAAAATGCAGCGCGCGAAGCTTATGAGCGCTTCCGCCCGCAGGCCATGCTGGTCGGCGCATCCTGTACTGCCGAACTGATCCAGGACGATCCCGGCGGGCTGGCAGAAGCACTGGCGCTGCCGGTACCGGTGGTGCCGCTCGAACTGCCGTCGTACCAGAAGAAAGAGAACTGGGGCGCGGCCGAGACTTTTTACCGGATCGTGCGCGCACTCTCCCGGCCGCGCCAGGCGCCGGCCGGCGGCGTGCCGACCTGCAACATCCTCGGCCCGACCGCGCTGGGTTTCCGCCACCGCGATGACCTGCGCGAAATCCGCGCGCTGCTCGAGCGCATGGGTATCGCAGTGAATGTCGCGGCGCCGCTGTCGGCCACGCCGGCCGACCTCGCGCGCCTCGCCGATGCCGACTTCAACGTCGTGCTGTATCCGGAAATTGCGCAGAGCGCGGCCAACTGGCTGAAGAAACAGCACGGGATGCCGTTCACCACCGTCGTTCCGATCGGCGTGCGGGCCACGCGCGAATTCATCGCCGAGGTCGCCGGGCTGGCCGGCATCGCCGTCGATCCCGCGCTTGAGGACGCGGCTTCGCGCGCGCCCTGGTATGCGCGCTCGGTGGATTCCACCTACCTGACCGGCAAGCGGGTATTCGTGTTCGGCGATGCCACCCACGCGATTGCCGCCGCACGCGTCGCCTCCGACGAATTCGGTTTCGAGGTGGTCGGGCTCGGTACCTACAGCCGCGAATTCGCGCGTGAAGTGCGCGCGGCCGCCGCCCGTTATGGCGTCGAGGCGCTGATCAGCGACGATTACCTCGAAGTCGAACAGAAAGTGGCCGAACTCTCGCCCGAGCTGGTGCTCGGCACGCAGATGGAGCGCCACATTGCCAAGCGCCTCGGCCTGCCGTGCGCGGTGATCTCGGCGCCGGTGCATGTGCAGGACTTCCCCGCGCGCCATTCGCCGCAGATGGGCTTCGAAGGCGCGAACGTGCTGTTCGACAGCTGGGTGCATCCGCTGATGATGGGGCTGGAGGAGCACCTGCTCGGCATGTTCAGGGAAGACTTCGAATTCCATGATGGCGCCGCGCCTTCGCACCTCGGCAAGTCAACGCCGCCGGCAGCGCGCGTGGTGCCGGCGGAGCCGCAGGAAATCGTCACGCCGGCCGCCGTGCCGCAGCCGGCCAATGCCGGCGACATCGCTCCCGGCTGGAGCGCCGACGCCGAGCGCGAACTCGGCAAGATTCCGTTCTTCGTGCGCGGCAAGGCGCGCCGCAATACCGAACGCTTCGCCCGGGATACGGGCGTACTCACTATCACCATCGAGACCCTGTATGACGCGAAAGCCCACTACGGCCGCTGACGCCGCCCTGCGCGTTGTCATCGTCACGATGGACAGCCATCTGGCGAGCGCCGCCGCGCGCGCGCAGCGGCTGCTGAACCAGCGGCTGCCGGGCGTGACCCTCGTCGTGCATGCCGCGTCCGACTGGTCGGGCGAGAGCGCCGACGCCGGCGCCGCGCTGGCGCGCTGCCAGGCCGACATCGGCAGTGCCGACATCGTGCTGGCCGCGATGCTGTTCATGGAAGACCATTTCCTGCCGGTGCTGCCTGCCCTGCAGGCGCGGCGCGACCAGTGTGACGCGATGGTCTGCATCATGTCCGCCGCCGAAGTGATGCGGCTGACGCGCCTCGGCCGCTTCACGATGGACGGCAGCACGCGCGGCCCGATGGCCTTCCTGAAAAAACTGCGCGGCAAGGGCAACGACGGCAAGCCGGCCCCGACCGCCGGCGCGCAGCAGATGAAAATGCTGCGCCGGCTGCCCAAGCTGCTGCGCTTCATCCCCGGCACCGCACAGGATGTGCGCGCCTATTTCCTCACCCTGCAGTACTGGCTGGCCGGCTCGGACGAGAATATCGCCGGCATGGTGCAGCTGCTGGTGAACGGCTTTGCGGAGGGCCCGCGCAAGGCGCTGCGCGGCAAGGCGCCGCCGGCGCCGCCGGTCGAATATCCGGAGGTCGGCCTCTACCATCCGCGCATGAAGGGCGCCGGCGTGCACAAGGGCATGTCAGACCGCATCGAGCGGCTGCCGGCGGTATCCGGCGCGCGCGGCACGGTGGGCGTGCTGCTGATGCGCGCCTACCTGCTGGCCGGAAACACGCGACACTACGACGGCGTGATCGCCGCCCTCGAGGCACGCGGCCTGTCGGTGCGGCCGGCCTATGCGAGCGGGCTGGATGCGCGCCCGGCGATCGAGCAGTTTTTCATGCAGGACGGCCAGCCGGCAGTCGATGCCGTGGTCTCGCTGACCGGTTTTTCTCTGGTCGGCGGCCCGGCCTACAACGATGCCAGGGCGGCCGAGGACATGCTGGCCGCGATCGACGTGCCGTATCTCGCGGTATCCCCGGTGGAGTTCCAGACGCTGGAGCACTGGGGCAGCTCCGACCGCGGCCTGCTGCCGGTCGAGGCCACGATGATGGTCGCGCTGCCCGAGCTGGACGGCTCCAGCGGCTCGCTGGTGTACGGTGGCCGCAGCGATGCCGCCGGCCGCGCCTGCACCGGCTGCAGCCGCGGCTGCACCTTCGCGCCCGGCGACGGCACGCAGGACATGCAGGCCTGCAGCGAACGTGCCGAGATGCTTGCCGCACGCATTGCGAAGCTGGTCGCGCTGCGGCAGTCTGAGCGCGCCGCGCGCCGGGTCGCGATCGTACTGTTCAATTTCCCGCCGAACGCAGGCAGCACCGGCACCGCCGCCTTTCTGTCGGTGTTCGAGTCGCTGTACCGGACGATGGCGGCCATGCAGCGCGCCGGCTACACGGTGGACCTGCCGGCCAGTGTCGACGAGCTGCGCAACACCATCCTGAAGGGCAATGCCGAGCATCATGGCGCGCCGGCGAACGTGTTTGCCAAAGTCGGCGCCGACGACCATGTGCGGCGCGAGACCTGGCTGCGCGAGATCGAGGCCCAGTGGGGCCCGGCGCCCGGCCGCCACCAGACCGACGGCCGCAGCATCTTCATGCTCGGCGCGCAGTTCGGCAACCTGCTGGTATCGGTGCAGCCGGCCATGGGCATCGAGGGCGACCCGATGCGCCTGCTGTTCGACAAGGGCAGCGCGCCCACGCATGCCTTCAGCGCGTTCTACCGCTACCTGCGCGAAGATTTCGCCGCGCATGCGGTGCTGCACTTCGGCACCCATGGCGCGCTCGAGTTCATGCCCGGCAAGCAGGCCGGCATGTCCGGCGCCTGCTGGCCGGACCGGCTGATCGGCGACCTGCCGAATGTCTACTTGTATGCCGCCAACAACCCGTCCGAGGGCAGCATCGCCAAGCGGCGCGCCAACGCGACCCTGGTGTCCTACCTGACGCCGCCGGTGGCCGAGGCCGGGCTCTACCGCGGACTGGCCGACCTGAAAGCATCGCTGCTGCGCTGGCGGCAGCTCGAGGCAGACGCTGCGCATGAACGCGCCGAGCTGCTGGTGCTGATCCAGGCGCAGGCCGCTGCGCTCGACCTGGCGCCCGCGGAGCCGGCATGGGGGCTGCAGCAGCATGGCGGCATCGATGCATTGAACGACGCGCTGCTTGAACTCGAGTACACCCTGATACCGCACGGGCTGCATGTGGTCGGCCAGGCACCGACCGTGGAAGAACGTGTCGACATGCTGGCCGCGATCGCCGGCTCCGCGCACGGCGCGACGGTCGACGATGCGCTGCGCGCAGCAATCCGCGCCATGCTCTGCGGCGAAAGCCCGGACAGCGGCGCGCCGTTGGATGACGCGCGGCGCGAACTGCTGGCGAAGCTGGCCGCCGCCAGCGAACTGATGCACGAGCACTTCGAACTCGACGGCATCCTGGCCGCACTCGACGGCCGCTATGTGCGGCCCGCACCGGGCGGCGACCTGATGCGCACGCCGGACGTGCTGCCGGCCGGCCGCAACCTGCACGGCTTCGACCCGTTCCGGCTGCCGAGCGCCTATGCGGTGCGCGACGGCGCGCGCCAGGCGGAGAAGCTGCTCGAGCGGCACCGGCAGGACATCGGCAGCTTCCCGGAATCGATCGCGATGGTGCTGTGGGGCACCGACAACCTCAAGAGCGAGGGCGGACCGATTGCGCAGGCACTGGCCCTGATGGGTGCCGCACCGCGCTTCGATAGCTATGGCCGGCTGGCGGGCGCACAGCTGCTGCCGCTGGCCGAGCTCGGCCGCCCGCGGGTCGACGTGGTGATCACGCTGTCGGGCATTTTCCGCGACCTGCTGCCGTTGCAGATCCGCATGCTGGCCGAGGCCGCCTTGCTGGCGGCCGAAGCCGACGAGCCGGTCGAACAGAACTTTGTGCGCAAGCACGCGCTTGCCTACCTCGAAGAGCACGGTGGCGACATGCAGACTGCCGCGCTGCGGGTGTTCGGCAATGCGGAGGGCGCTTACGGCGCGAATGTCAGCCTGCTGATCGATTGCAGCCGCTGGGACGACGAAGACGAACTCGCGGAAACCTGGAGCAGCCGCAAGGGTTTTGCGTATGGCACCTCCGGCCGCCCGACGGCCCAGCCGCTGCTGCTGAAAAACGTGCTGTCGCAGGTCGAGCTGGCCTACCAGAACCTCGATTCGGTCGAGGTCGGCGTGACCACGATCGACACCTATTTCGACACGCTGGGCGGCATCAGCCGCGCGGTGCAGCGCGCGAAAGGCAGCGGAGCCGAAGTGGCGCCGGTGTACATCGGCGACCAGACGCGCGGCGGCGGTACGGTGCGCACGCTCTCCGAGCAGGTGGCGCTCGAGACGCGCACGCGGATGCTGAATCCGAAATGGTACGAAGGCATGCTCGCGCACGGCTACGAAGGCGTGCACCAGATCGAGCTGCACCTGACCAACACGCTGGGCTGGTCGGCGACCACCGGGCAGGTCCAGCCCTGGGTGTACCAGCAGCTGACCCAGACATTCCTGCTCGACCCCGAGATGCGCGAGCGTCTCGCGCGGCTCAACCCGACCGCTTCCGCACGTGTAGCCAGCCGGCTGATGGAAGCGACCGAACGGCAGTACTGGACGCCTGATGCCGACACGCTGGAAGCGATGCGGCGCGCAGGCGAGGAGCTGGAAGACCGGCTCGAAGGAATCAACGAAGGAGCAAATCAATGAATGAAACCCGGGTTCCGGTCAGCGAGATCAGGCGCGAGCGTCCGGCCGATGGCGAAGGCAGCGTACAGGTGCCACTCGACCCGACGCTGAAAATCGGCAATGCGAAAGTGTTCGCCATATACGGCAAGGGCGGGATCGGCAAGAGCACCACCTCGTCCAACCTGTCGGTGGCTTTTTCCAAGCTCGGCAAGCGGGTACTGCAGATTGGCTGCGACCCGAAGCACGACTCCACTTTCACGCTGACCAAGAAACTGATGCCGACCGTCATCGACGTGCTGGAATCGGTCGACTTCCACAGCGAAGAACTGCGGGTCGAGGACTTCGTGTTCGAGGGCTACAACGGCGTGATGTGCGTCGAGGCCGGCGGCCCGCCGGCCGGTACCGGCTGCGGCGGCTACGTGGTCGGCCAGACGGTGAAGCTGCTGAAGGAGCACCACCTGCTGGACGATACCGATGTCGTGATTTTCGACGTCCTCGGCGACGTGGTCTGCGGCGGCTTTGCCGCGCCGCTGCAGCATGCCGACCGCGCACTGATCGTCACGGCAAACGACTTCGATTCGATTTTCGCGATGAACCGGATCGTCCAGGCCATCGGTGCGAAGTCGAAGAACTACAAGGTGAGGCTGGGCGGCGTGATTGCCAACCGTTCGGATGCCACCGACCAGATCGACAAGTTCAACGGCCGTACCGGCCTGCAGACGATGGCGTGCATTCCGGCGCTGGACGTGATCCGGCAGAGCCGGCTGAAGAAGGCGACGCTGTTCGAGATGGACCCGACGCCTGAAGTGCTTGCGGTGCAGGCAGAGTACCTGCGACTCGCGGCACGCCTGTGGGAGGGCACCGACCCGCTCGCCTGCGAGCCGATGAAAGACCGGGATATTTTCGATTTACTTGGATTTGACTGACCGCCAGAGTCACGCAGAGCCTTGCCAACCCTCAGGGGGGGATATGGAAGACACGACATACCGACAGAAGCGAGAGAGGCTCGAAGAATATTTTGACCGCACCGCCGCCGACCAGTGGGCGAAACTGACATCCGATGCACCGGTCTCGGGCATCCGCAAGACCGTGCGTGCCGGCCGCGACCGCATGCGCGCGACCCTGCTGTCCTGGCTGCCCGGCGACCTGCACGGGCGGCGGATACTGGATGCCGGATGCGGCACGGGTGCGCTGGCCTGCGAGCTGGCGCGCCGCGGCGCGCATGTGGTCGCGATCGACCTGTCGAGCACGCTGGTGCAGCTGGCGCGCGAGCGCGTGCCGGCCGATCTCGATGGCGGCAGCCTCGAGTTTGTATCCGGCGACATGCTGTCGACCGCGTA
>JAIXTG010000085.1 GCA_027484285.1 Oxalobacteraceae bacterium
GCACCCACCAGCAGAATGCGCATGCTGCCCTCCCCGGACTGGCGCGTGCAGCGACTTGCGCGCGCGCCGCGTGCGGAAACTTCGCCCGGGCCTGCCGATCAGAATGCTGTGACCGGGAACGGCAGATCCGACAGCGCGAATCCGGATCCTGTATCTGATCCACTGCCGCAGATGCGGTTCATCAGTATCTTTTGAGGAGCTTCCATGAAGGACTGGAAAACTGCCATCCAGGATGGCGCAGTGTCGGGCGCAGCAGCCAGTGTGCTGTCGACTGCAGTGTTGTCGGCAATGGGCCGGCGCGAGGCCGGGTCGGCCTATGCGCCGACCAACGCCACCAGCCACTGGGTATGGGGCGACCGCGCAGCGGTGCAGGACGCACCGAGCTGGCGCTACACCGGCATGGGCTATCTGATCCATCACGCTTCGGCGACATTCTGGGCGGTGATCTACGAAAAATGGTTCAACGCCAGCGGCCGGCGCGAGCCAATGCTGCCCGCCATCGCCAAAGGTGCCGCCGTCGCCGGCCTCGCCGCTTTCGTCGATTACCAGCTCACCCCGCGCCGCCTGCAACCCGGCTACGAAATGCGGCTGTCGAGGAATGCGCTGCTGGCGGTATATGCAGGCTTCGGCCTCGCCATGGCACTGCGCAGCATGGTCGTGCGGCGCTAAGGCATTTTTTCAATGGGACACTCACTCTGTTCGGCTGGACATCGATCGAACAGAGTGAGTGTCCCTTGGCTTTTGCTCACTCTGTTCGGCTGGACATCGATCGAACAGAGTGAGTGTCCCTTGGCTTTTCCGGGGGCTTGGCGAGGCCGAAGGGTGGTTCGTCGATGGGGGCGAGTGCGCTGACGGCCGGGCCGTGGAGTACTTGTCCATCGGTGCCGAAGCGCGAGCCGTGGCAGGGGCAGTCCCATGAGCGTTCTGCGGCGTTCCAGTGGACGACGCAGCCGAGGTGAGTGCAGGCAGCGGATACCGCATGCAGCGCGCCGTCGGTATCGCGATAGACGGCCAGCTTGCGCATGCCGTCGCGCAGGATGGCGCCCTCGCCGTGCGGGATTTCCGCCGCATTCTCGACTTCACCGCCGCTGACCCAGCTCGCATATTGCGCGAGGGTGTTGACCTGCTCGCTGACGAATTCGCCGATGCCGCGCAGGACCGGCCGCGCAGGATCGTAGAGGTCGCGCCAGCGCACCGGCCGGCCCATGATGGCGTGGGTCGCCATGATGGCGCCGATGGTGCAGTGAGTCATGCCGTTGCCGGAGTCGCCGGTGATGACTTGCACATGGGGCTCGCCGCCGGCGTCGGCGCCAAGGTAGGCGAGCCCGTCGGCCGGCTCCATGACTTCGCCCGACCAGCGGTAGGCCACTTCGGCGGCCATCGGAAAGCGCTCGCGGGTCCAGCGCTCGATGGCGTCGTAGCGATGCCCGGGATGCTCGTCCTGCCCGGTCTTGTGATCGGCGCCGCCGACGATCAGGAGTTCGTCCGCGCTGTCGGCATCGGACGAATGCAGCCGCACGTAGTAGTACGGATCGCCGGTGTCCCACAGCAGGATGCGCGGCACCGCGCCGCGCGGTACGCGCAGGCCGACCACGTAGGTGCGATACGCCGCCTGCTTGGTATGCATCACCACCCGGTCATTGAACGGCGTGTGGGTGGCGACCACCACGTCGCGCGCGATGACGGTGCCGGATGAGGTGCGCACGCGCTTGATGCCGCCATGGTCGTTGATGGCGGTGGCCAGCGTGTGGCCATGCAGGCGTCCGCCGTGGCGCACGATCGCATGCGCCAGGCCGGACAGGTACTTCAGCGGATGAAACTGCGCCTGGTGCCGGTAGCGCACGCAGGGCCCGGTGTCGAAGGACAGCCCGGGCACGCGGTCGAGCAGCTCGGCCTGCACGCCGGCACGCAGCGCGGCCTCGGCTTCGGCGCCGAGGTCGCGGAAGTGGCTGTCGGGCCGCACGAACAGGTAGCCGTCGAGGCGCTCGAACTGGCAGTCGATGTGCTCGAGCCGCGCGACGGTCTCGATCAGCGCAGTGGCGGTGGCATAGCTGTCGGCAACTTCGCGCGCACCGTCGACCCCGAAGCGCTGCTCGATGCCGGCATACCATTCGTCGGGCGGGAAGCAATGCGCGGTGGTGCGACCCGTCTCGCCGGCGCCGATGCCGATGGCATCGATGACGATGACGCGCCGCCCTTCCCGCGCGAGCAGGTAGGCGCAGGTCAGTCCGGCAATGCCGGCACCGATGACGCAGACGTCAGCCTGGGCGTCATGCGGCAGCGGCGGGTATTGCGGAATGTCGGCGGTGTCCATCCAGACGGATTGCGACCATCCATTGGTGTCTTCCAGCATCGAGTCTCCCTCGCGCGACGGCGGGTGGTTCAGGCATGGAGAGCCGACCCGGGCCGGCCGCGAAAAAATCCGGAACGGCTTTGAAGGCCGTCAAATCCGCGCTGTTCGCCTGAGCGCGCGCAAAGAGTTAAACCAACCAGTATTGGTAATGTCCGATGCGTACAGATTGTTAATCAACAGTCTGTTTGAAGCCACTGCGCTGTCGCCATCGCGGCAGGGCCATTGGTAACGCTTATCCATTTTCCCCGGGAGGATGCAATGCTTGCTTGGCTGACCCGCGTGCTGCTCATCAGCACGCCCATGTTTCTTGTCGCCTGTGGCGACAGCAATGATTCGCCGGCGAGTCTGTCGAACTCGATTTCCGAACAGGCGACGGCGGCCAATTACAACGCCTTCGGCGCAGCTGCGACGAAAGCCGGGTTGACGGATACGCTGAACGACCCGAATGCCAGCCTGACGGTATTCATTCCCACGGATGCAGCATTCAC
>JAIXTG010000137.1 GCA_027484285.1 Oxalobacteraceae bacterium
CCGCGTCGACCACCGTGGCCCGGAATCGCCCTTCCCACAAGCTGCCGCTGCGCTGGTGCCGGGCATTGAACCAGGGAACGTAATGGCGCCCGAGCGCCTGCATCATCTTGCCGAGCCCCGGCTCGTCGGCTGGGGTGAGCAGCAAATGAACCCGGTTCGGCAGTAGCGCGAAGCCGTGGACCGCGACGCGGTGCTGCTGGGCTGCCTCGCGCAGCCAGTCAAGGAATTGCCGGTAATCGGCATCGTCAATGAAGACCGGCTGCTCGTTGTTGCCGCGCGCAACCACATGATGCAAGTGGTTCGGAACAACCAGCCGGGGCAGCCGTGCCATGCGCAGGCCTGCGCAGCGAAATCAGAACGGAATGTCGTCGTCGCCGATGTCGAAATCGGACTTGCGGGCAGGCGCAGACGCCGGTGCGCGCGCAGGCGCCGGCGCCTGTGCGGGAGGACGCGAGCCGCCGCCGAATCCGCCGTCGTCCATGGAAGCGGCACCGCCGCCCATGCCCTGACGGCCGCCAAGCATCTGCATGGAGTCAGCAACGATTTCGGTGGAATATTTCTCGACGCCGTCCTTGTCGGTGTACTTGCGGGTGCGCAGCTTGCCTTCGACATAGACCTGGGACCCCTTCTTCAGGTACTGGCCGGCGATCTCTGCCAGCTTGCCGAAGAAAGCGATGCGGTGCCATTCGGTGGCCTCTTTCTGCTCACCGGTGGCCTTGTCCTTCCACTTGTCGGTGGTAGCGACCGCGATGTTCGTCAGCGCATCGCCGCTCGGCATGTAGCGGGTTTCGGGATCACGCCCGAGATTGCCGACGATGATGACTTTATTGACGGATGCCATACGAATCTCCCGTGTGGAAAGCAGAAAGGAAAGGGAATCAGGTGGGTGCGGCGACGCGCTTTGCACGCCGCGGCAGGTTTTTCATGGATGACGCGATTATAAGCCACGCAACAGTCACCAGACAGCCGGCAGTGAACACTGCCTGCCCGCCAAAATGCTGGGCCAGCAGCCCGCCGCCGGCGCCGCCGGCAAACAGCCCGATCGCCTGCATCGTGTTGTAGACGCCCAGCGCCGCACCGCGCGCACCGGCCGGCGCCAGCCGCGATACCAGCGAAGGCTGGCTCGCCTCGAGGATGTTGAATGCCACAAAAAACGACAGCAGCAGCATGACCAGCAGGCCGAACGACAGCTGCTCCTGCACGACCGCTACCCGCAGGCCGACCTCGACGATCAGCAGCAGCGCGATGGCCGATACGAACACCTGCTTCATCCGCCCGCGCTTCTCACCAAGGAAAATCGGCGGCAGCATCAGCACGAACGATGCGAGCACCACCGGCAGGTAGATTTTCCAGTGCTGCTCGATCGGCATGTCGCCGGCACTGACCAGCACGTTGGGCAGGACCACGAACATCGACATCTGTATTGCATGCAGGACGAGCACGCCGACGTTCATGCGCATCAGTTCGCCATCCTGCAGCACCTGCAGGAAAGAGGCGCGCTCGGCATCACGCGGCGGCGCCTGCGGCACGATGAAGATAACGACCGCGATCGCCGCCGCAGCCAGCACTGCCACCAGCAGGAACATGCCGCGCATGCCGACGGCCGCGTACAGCAGCGGTGCCAGCACCAAGGAGGCGGCATAGGTCAGGCCGATCGATGCGCCCACCAGCGCCATGGCCTTGGTGCGATGCTCGTCGCGCGTGGAGTCGGCAATCAGCGCCGTCACCGCAGCAGACACCGCCCCGGCGCCCTGCACTGCCCGTCCGATCATGACCCACACCACATGGGTATCGATCGCCGCCAGCAGCGATCCGGCAATGAACAGCAGCAGTCCGATAATGATGATGCGCTTGCGGCCAAAGCGGTCGGAAGCGATGCCGAACGGAATCTGGCCGATCGCCTGGGTCAGCCCGTACATGCCCATCGCCAGTCCGACCAGCGTCGCATTGTCGCCGCCGGGCAAGGATCGTGCGTGGACGGCGAACACCGGCAGGATCAGGAACAGGCCAAGCATGCGCAATCCGAAGATGGAGGCCAGCGACAGGCTGGCGCGCACCTCGAGGGCGGTCATGCGGCTGGAGGCGGAATCCTGAGACGGGGACATAAATAGGCGCAGTGACGGCAGCCAGCGAGGGACGGAAATCGTCGGCTCGGGCCGGTGACGAACGGGTTTTGAAAACCCGCTATAGTAACAGGTTGACCCACACCACCTGCGCCCCGGATTTTGCAAAATGGCAGGAATCCGGCAGACCAGCGCGGCACACCACCTACCACAGGGCAGCATGGAAGAAATTCGCATCCGGGGCGCTCGCACCCACAACCTGAAGAACATCAGCCTTGACCTTCCGCGCAACAAGCTGATCGTCATCACCGGCCTGTCCGGCTCGGGCAAGTCATCGCTGGCTTTCGATACCTTGTATGCCGAAGGCCAGCGTCGCTACGTGGAATCGCTGTCGGCGTATGCGCGCCAGTTCCTGCAGCTGATGGAGAAGCCTGACGTCGACCTGATCGAGGGATTGTCGCCGGCAATCTCGATCGAGCAGAAAGCGACATCGCACAACCCGCGCTCGACAGTCGGCACCGTGACCGAGATCCATGACTACCTGCGCCTGCTGTTCGCGCGGGTCGGCACGCCGTTCTGCCCGGACCATCCGGAGAATCCGCTGGCGGCGCAATCGGTGTCGCAGATGGTCGACGCCGTACTGGCGATGCCCGAGGACACGAAACTGATGATCCTTGCGCCGGTAGTCGCCAACCGCAAAGGCGAGCATGGCGAGCTGTTCGAGCAGATGCAGGCACAGGGCTTCGTCCGCTTCCGCGTCCAGAGCGGTACCGGCGACGCGAAAATCTACGAGGCCGATTCGCTGCCCAAGCTGAAAAAGACCGAGAAGCACACGATTGATGTCGTCATCGACCGGGTGAAAGTGCGGGCAGACATCAAGCAGCGCCTCGCTGAAAGCTTCGAAACCTCGCTGCGCCTTGCCGAAGGCCGCGCGATCGCCCTGGAAATGGACAGCGGCCGGGAGCACCTGTACTCGAACAAGTTCGCATGCCCGACTTGCGGCTACTCGCTGCAGGAACTCGAGCCGCGGCTGTTCTCGTTCAACAATCCGATGGGTGCCTGCCCGGAATGCGACGGACTCGGCCATATCGAGTTCTTCGATCCGCGCCGCATCGTCGCCTTCCCCAATTTGTCCCTCGCCTCGGGCGCCGTGAAAGGCTGGGATCGCCGCAACCAGTTTTATTTCTCGATGCTGTCGTCGCTGGCGAAACACTATGGCTTCGATGTCGATTTGCCATTCGAGCAGCTGCCCGACAGGGCGCAGCAGGTCGTGCTGTACGGCTCGGGCAAGGAAAAAGTGCCGTTCGCTTACATCAATGAACGCGGACGCACGGTGATCCGTGAGCATGCGTTCGAGGGCGTGGTGAACAACCTCGAGCGCCGCTACCGCGAGACCGACTCGATGGCGGTCAAGGAGGAACTGGCAAAGTTCATCAACGAAAAGGAATGCCCGTCCTGCCAGGGAGCGCGCCTGCGGGTCGAAGCACGCTATGTGAAGGTAGGCAACGGCGCGCAGCAGCGTGCAATTTTCCAGATCGCCGAACTGCCGCTGCGCGATACCCTGTCCTTCTTCGAAAGCCTGAAGCTCAAGGGCGCGAAGCGCGAGATTGCCGACCGCATCATTAAGGAAATCGTCGCCCGCCTGCAATTCCTGAACAATGTCGGCCTCGACTACCTGTCGCTCGACCGCAGCGCCGACACCCTGTCCGGCGGCGAAGCGCAGCGGATCCGGCTGGCCTCGCAGATCGGCTCCGGCCTGACCGGCGTGATGTATGTGCTGGACGAGCCGTCGATCGGCCTGCACCAGCGCGACAACGACCGGCTGATCGCGACGCTGAAGCATCTGCGCGACATCGGCAATACCGTGCTGGTCGTCGAACATGACGAAGACGCGATTCGCTGCGCTGACCACATCGTGGACATGGGGCTGGGCGCAGGCGTGCATGGCGGCGAAGTGATCGCGCACGGCTCGCTGCAGGACATCCTCAGGCACCGCAATTCGCTGACCGCGAAATACCTCAACGGCACCCTGGCCATCGAAGTTCCGGCGCAACGGGTGGCAGCGGATCCGAAAAAGCAGCTGTTGATCCGCGGTGCCTGCGGCAACAACCTCAAAGACGTGACGCTGGAACTGCCGGTCGGGCTGCTGACCTGCGTGACCGGCGTCTCCGGCTCCGGCAAGTCGACGCTCGTCAACGACACGCTGTACCACGTGCTGGCACGCCACCTGTACGGCTCGCAGACCGAGCCTGCCGAACATGACGGCGCGGCGGGGCTCGAGCATTTCGACAAGGTGATCGCCGTCGACCAGGCACCGATCGGCCGCACGCCCCGCTCGAATCCGGCGACCTACACCGGCGTATTCACGCCGATCCGGGAACTGTTCTCGACTGTCCCGCAGGCGCGGGAGCGCGGCTACTCGGCCGGGCGCTTCTCGTTCAACGTCAAGGGCGGCCGCTGCGAGGCTTGCCAGGGTGACGGCGTGCTGAAGGTCGAGATGCACTTCCTGCCCGACGTCTATGTGCCCTGCGATGTCTGCCACGGCAAGCGCTACAACCGCGAGACCCTGGAGATCCAGTACAAGGGCCGGAATATTTCCGACGTGCTGGAAATGACGGTCGAAGATGCTTTCGAGTTCTTCAAGCCGGTTCCGCTGGTTGCGCGCAAGCTGCAGACACTGCTCGACGTCGGGCTCGGCTACATCCGCCTCGGCCAGAGCGCGACGACGCTGTCGGGCGGCGAGGCACAGCGCGTCAAGCTGTCGCTGGAGCTGTCGAAGCGGGATACCGGCCGTACGCTTTACATCCTGGACGAGCCGACCACCGGCCTGCACTTCCATGACATCGCGCTGCTGCTCAAGGTGATCCATCGGCTGCGCGACCAGGGCAATACGGTGGTGATCATCGAGCACAACCTGGACGTGATCAAGACTGCGGACTGGCTGGTCGACCTCGGGCCGGAAGGCGGCGCCGGCGGAGGCCAGATCATTGCCACGGGCACGCCCGAGGAGGTGGCAAAGAATCCGGCCAGCTTCACCGGCAAGTACCTGGCGCCGATGCTGGTGCAGAAGAAAGAAAAGAAGCGCGCGTGAACCCGGGGATGGGCTAGATGCCCATCCACAGCCCGAGCGGCACAAAGCCGAGCGCTGCCAGGTTGCCCAGCATGACGATGGCCGCGACCTTGTCGGGCTCCTGCCGGTAGTTCTCGGCCACCATGAAACAGAACACCGCCGGCGGCAATGAAGCGAACAGGTACATCTGGCCGCGCTGCATCGCCGTCAGCGGCAGCCATGAATCCAGTGCGTAGGCGACCGCCAGCCCGGCCAGCGGGCACACGGTGGCGCCGACGAGACCGATGCGCCAGCTGCGGAAGTTCACGTCGGTCATCCGCACCCCGAGCGCAAGCAGCATCAGCGGGATGCTGGCCTCGCCCAGCAGGCGCAGTGCCTGCATCAGCACGGCTGGCAGGCTGATTTTCAGCACGGCAAACAGCATGCCGGCCGCCATCGCCAGCATCATCGGATTGGCCAGCATCCGCAGCGTCGCGCGCCGCGGGCCGGGACGTCCGCCCTCCAGAATCCTGATGCCGAGCGTGAAGTACACGAGGCTGCAGGCCATGAACATCGCGACCGCTTCCGACAGCCCCGCCGGACCGAAGGCCAGCACCGCCAGGGGCAGGCCCATGTTGCCGCAGTTGTTGTAGATCATCGGGGGCACGAAAGTACGCAGGTCGTAGCCCAGCAGGCGCGCAACAGGCCAGGCAATCAGTCCGGATCCCAGCGCGATCAGCACCCCGGCGAGCAGCAGCGGCAGGTTGGCCACCACGTCGAATTCTCGCGCCGCCAGCGCGGAAAACAGCAATAGCGGACACAGGAGTTCGGAGCTGATGCGGTTGACGGGCACGATTTCGGCCTTGACCGCGTCGCCGCGCAGCCGCGTGTACGCATAGCCGGCCAGGATAATCAGGAAGACAGGCAGGATGATGCCTGCAATGCGGTGAAAAACGTCCATGGATCGGGAATCAGAGCAATCGCTGCTCCGCACGCTCGACCGCCTCGGCCGTGCCGCGCAGTACGACGACGTCACCGGCTTCGAGCCGGGTTTCGGGAGAAAAAGGAATTCGGTTCTTGCCACGCCGCACGGCAGTGACTTCGGCACCCAGCTCGGACAGGCCAAGCGCGTTGAATGTCTGGCCGATGGCGGCAGCCCGGTCATTCAGCGGGACGGAATGCAGCCTCACCTGCAGGCGCACGTCGTCATCGGGAACGTCGTCCAGCCCGTGGAAAAATCCCCGCAGCGATGCATAACGCTCACTGCGCGCCCGCTGGACGCGCTGCACCACGCGCCTGAGCGGCACGCCCATCAGCAGCAGCGCGTGCGATGCCAGCATCAGGCTGCCCTCGATGCGCTCGGGAACCACTTCATCGGCGCCGCCGGCGCGCAGCTTGTCGAGATCATCCTCGTCAACGCTGCGCACGATGGCCGGCAGCGCAGGCGCCAGTTCATTCGCGAAATGCAGGGTACGCAGTGCCGCCTGCGTGTCGGCATAGGTGATCACCAGCGCGGCGGCGCGGTGGATGCCGGCTGCCAGCAGGCTTTCGCGTCGGGTGGCGTCGCCGTAGGACACCTGCGCACCGGCCGCCTGCGCTTCCGTCACCCGCTCGGGATCGAGGTCAAGCGCATGGTAGGGGATCTTCTCTTCCTCCAGCAGGCGCGCCAGGCTCTGGCCGCTGCGGCCGAAGCCGGCGATGATGACATGGCGCTCTTCGCTCATCGTCCGGCTCGCGAGGCGGGTCAGCGCCAGCGACTGCTGCATCCATTCGTTGCGCGACAACCTGAGCACGATCCGGTCGGCATTCGCGATCAGGAACGGGGTAGCCAGCATCGACAGCACCATCGCCGCCAGGATCAGTTGTACCAGCCCGCCGTCGACCAGCCCGAGGCCGCCGGCCTGGTTGAGCAGCACAAAACCGAATTCGCCGCCCTGCGCCAGCCCGAGGCCGGTACGTATCGCCACCCCGGCGGACGCACCGAACAGCCGCGCCAGCAGCGCAATCAGCGCAAATTTCAGCAGCACCGGGATCACCAGGATGATCAGCACCAGCAGCAGGTTGTCGGCCACCAGGGTCATGTCGAGCATCATGCCGACGGTGATAAAAAACAGGCCGAGCAGCACATCGCGGAAGGGCTTGATGTCCTCCTCCACCTGAAGCCGGTACTCGGTTTCCGAAATCAGCATGCCGGCAATGAAGGCGCCGAGCGCCAGCGACAGGCCGGCGATTTCAGTGATCCATGCCGCGCCGAGCGTGATCAGGAGCAGGTTCAGCATGAACAGTTCGTGCGAGCGGCGCTGGACGACCACCCGGAACCAGCGGCGCAACAGCACCTGCCCGAAAGTCAGCAGCAGCGCCAGCACGAACACTGCCTTGGCAGCCGCCAGCAGCAAATCCTGGAACAGGTCAGGCCCGGGGTTGGCAAGCGCCGGCACCAGGATCAGCAGCGGCACGACGGCAAGATCCTGAAATAGCAGGATCGCGGTGATGCGGCGGCCATGCTCGCTTTCGAGCTCGAGGCGCTCTGTCAGCAGCTTGAGGACGATCGCCGTCGACGACATCGACAGCGCGCCCCCCAGCGCGAACGCGGCGCTCCAGTTCAGCGCAAAATACTGCGGCAGCAGGTGCGCCATCGCTGCTCCACCCAGCATCGTCGCCGCAATCGTCAGCACCACCTGCGCCATGCCAAGCCCGAAAACGTTGCGCCGCATGGATTTCAGCTTCGGCAGGGAGAACTCGAGGCCGATCGAAAACATCAGGAAAACCACGCCGAACTCGGCCAGCGTATGAACCACCGCCGTGTTGGATGCCAATCCCAGCGCGTAAGGCCCGATCAATACGCCGACCGCCAGATACCCGAGCATCGGCGGCAGCTGCATCACGCGGAACAGCACCACGCCGAGCACGGCGGCGACCAGCAGGATCAGCGCAATTTCCAGGGCAGAAGTCATGGGGAATGAAGCGGTCTTGCGCAGGCCCCCGCCGGGAGCAGTTGTCACAGTGAATTGTGACGAATTCTTGCGTCTGGCAGGTTTTTTGCTTTACGTATTCGGATATACTCTGCGCATGAGTGTAACGCATGAGAAAAATTCTCCGCATCATTTCGATAACGCCGCCGCCTTGCGAGCAGTGCAATTGGCGCGGCAGACGCTGGAGATCGAGGCACAGGCCATTCTGGACCTGAATTCCCGCCTGACGGACGCGGCCGACCAGCCGTTCGCGCGCGCCACTGCGCTGCTGCTTTCCTGCAGCGGACGGGTCGTCGTGTCAGGCATGGGCAAGTCCGGGCATATCGCCCGCAAGATTGCCGCCACCCTCGCCTCCACCGGCACCCCGGCGCTGTTTGTGCACCCGGGCGAGGCGGCACACGGCGATCTTGGCATGGTGACCGAGGCGGACGCCGTGATCGCCATTTCCAACTCCGGGGAATCCGACGAACTGCTGGCCATCGTACCGGTGATCAAGCGCCTCGGCGCCAAGCTGATTTCCATGACCGGGCGGCCGGCATCATCGCTGGCGAAACTGGCCGATGTCCATCTGGACGTGGGCGTGGCCCGGGAAGCCTGCCCGCTGAATCTGGCGCCGACCGCCAGCACGACCGCAACGCTGGCGCTCGGTGACGCACTGGCAGTGGCACTGCTGGACGCGCGCGGCTTCCGCGAAGAAGATTTTGCACGCTCCCATCCGGGCGGTGCGCTTGGACGGCGTCTGCTGACCCATGTAAGCGACGTCATGCGCACTGGCGATGCGGTGCCTGCGGTGTCGCCCGAGACGCCGCTGCCGCAGGCGCTGCTCGAGGTGTCGCGCAAGGGCATGGGGATGACCGCCATCATCGACGGCGCCGCACGCGTGATCGGCATTTTCACCGACGGCGACCTGCGCCGGCTGATAGAACAGGGACAGGATTTCTCGAAAACGCTGGTCCGGGACGTGATGCACGCCAACCCGCGCGTGGTCGGGCCCGGCCAGCTGGCCGTCGAGGCGGTCGAGCTGATGGAAGAGTTCCGCATCAACCAGGTGCTGGTCACCGAGGCCGACGGCTCGCTGGCCGGCGCACTGCACATCCACGACCTGACGCGCGCGAAGGTGATCTGATGACCCTGCCCGCCCCGCACCCGGCCACCGCGCGCGCGCAGCGCGTGCAGCTGATGATCTTCGACGTCGACGGCGTGCTGACCGACGGCGGCCTGCGCTACGGGCCGGAAGGCGAAGCGATCAAGACGTTCAACGTGCTGGACGGGCATGGCATCAAGCTGCTGCAGCAATCCGGCGTGCGCGCCGCAATTATCAGCGCACGCCAGTCGCCGATCGTCGCGAAACGCGCAGCCGACCTCGGCATCGCCGTGCTCCGGCAGGGGGTGCACGACAAGCGCGCCGCCTTCGAGCAGGTGCTGGCCGAGTTGGGCCTGTCGCCGGCCGACTGCGGTTTCATGGGTGACGACGTGATCGACCTGCCGGTCATGACCCGGGTCGGGTTCGCGGCCAGCGTGCCCAACGGACATCCTGAAGTGCGCGCGCGCGCGCACTTCGTCAGCGAAGCGCGCGGCGGCCAGGGCGCGGCACGCGAGGTATGCGATTTCATCCTGCGTGCACAGGGGAACTACGAGGCGGCGCTGGCGCCGTATCTCGCGTGAACATCGCATTCCAACGCCGGGTGCCGGCACTGCTGACACTCGCGCTGGTGCTGCTGCTGGCCGGTGGCAGCTACTGGATGCTGGAAGTCGCCCGCCGCTCGAACGACTCCACGACCTCCCGCGCGCCCCGGACCGAACCTGACTACATCATCGATCAGTTCCGCTATGTGGTGGTGGCACGGGACGGCAAGGCCGAGTACGTCGTCGAGGGCGAACGGCTGCTGCATGACCCGGTCACCGACGCCAGCCATGTCGACCGACCGCATGTGCGCAGCTATGCGCCCGACCGCGCGCCAATGACCCTGCGATCCAAAACGGCCCGCATCAACCGCGACCACAGCGAGATTCGCCTGCATGATGAGGTGCATCTTGAGCGTCCGCAGGCACGGGATGACGAGCCGCTGAGCGTTGATTCCTCGTTCATGCTGGTGCTGCCGGAACAGGACATCGTCAAGACCGACAGCGCCGTCCGTGCCCGCCTCGGGGATTCGGTCGTGAACGGTATCGGCATGGTCGCCAACAACCAGCAACGCTCGCTGACCCTGAACGGGCCGGTAAGCGCCACTTTCCTGCAACCTCGTTGACCCTATCTGCCAGCCGATGAAAAAGCCTGCACCCTCGATTCTCAAGACCATCGGCCTCGCCTGCCTGATCGGGCTGGCCTCAGGTAGCGTGTGGGCCGAGCGGGCAGACCGCGACAAGCCGACCAATGTCGAGGCCAACCAGATGTTCTACGATGAGGCAAAGCAGACCAACACCTTCATCGGGAATGTCGTCCTCACCCGCGGCACGCTGGTAATGCAGGCGGAAAAACTGCTGGTGCGGCAGGATGCCGCCGGCTATCAGTATGCGACGCTGTATGCGCCGGCCGGTGGCGTCGCCAAATTCCGCCAGAAGCGTGATGGCGGCAAGGACCTGTGGATCGAAGGCTTTGCAGCCGACCGCATCGAATACGACACCAAGTCTGAAGTCGCAAAGCTCTTCAAGCAGGGCAAGATCAAAATGCTCGACAGCGGCCGGGTCACCGACGAAGTCGAGGGCGATTACATCTCCTACGACAGCCGCTCCGAGTTTTACAGTGTGCTCAATTCGCCGAACGGCGACAGCAAACCGGGCGGCGGGCGGGTGCGCGCCGTAATCCAGCCGCGCGCTCAGGACCGCAATGACAAGTAAGGCAGCCAGCAGGCTGCAGGTGCGCAGCCTTCAGAAAAGCTACGGTGCGCGCCAGGTGGTGCGCGACGTATCGCTCGAGGTCAGCAGCGGCGAGGTGGTCGGCCTGCTGGGTCCGAACGGTGCAGGCAAGACCACCTCGTTCTACATGATCGTCGGGCTGGTGCCGTCCGAGGCGGGCGAGATCCTGCTCGACGGCGACCGCATCTCCGGCCTGCCGATCCACCGACGCGCGCAGCGCGGGCTGTCCTACCTGCCGCAGGAAGCGTCCGTATTCCGCAAACTCTCGGTCGAAGACAATATTCGTGCCGTACTGGAACTGCAGGTAGACGACGGCAAGCCGCTGGCGCGTCCCGAGATCGAGCGCCGGCTGGATACCCTGCTCGCGGATCTGCAGATAGAGAAGCTGCGCGACAGTCCCGCGCTGGCATTGTCGGGCGGCGAACGGCGCCGGGTAGAGATCGCGCGGGCACTGGCTACCGGGCCGCGCTTCATCCTGCTCGACGAGCCGTTTGCCGGCGTTGACCCGATCGCCGTGATCGAGATCCAGCGCATCGTCCGCTTCCTGAAGGAGCGCGGCATCGGCGTGCTGATCACGGACCACAATGTGCGCGAAACGCTGGGCATCTGCGACCGTGCGTACATCATCAACCAGGGCGCCGTGCTTGCCTCGGGCAGCCCGGACGACATCATCGGCAATGAATCCGTACGCCGGGTTTATCTCGGCGAACATTTCCGCATGTAACGGCGAGGCCCATGAAGCAGACCCTACAGCTCCGAGTATCACAGCACCTGGCGCTGACGCCGCAACTGCAGCAGTCGATCCGGCTATTGCAGTTATCGACACTGGAACTGCATCAGGAGCTCGAGCAGATGCTGATCGACAATCCACTGCTCGAGCGCTTGGACGATCCGCTCGATCACTCCGTCAGGCTGCTGGCTGACGGCGCGATCAGCCCGGAACCCTCGGCCTCGCTGTCCCCCGCGGAGCAACTCGCCGGCAATGCCGAGACAGGATATGACGGCCCGCCGGCGAGTGAGGCGGCAAGCGAGGGCGGGGAAGATGGCGGCAACGGGGCCGATGCCGACTGGAGCTTTGATGATGTCGCCCGCTCGAACAAGGCACCGGAGGATGACAATGCGCGCCCGCAGCTGGAAGCGCATGAATCAACGCTGCGCGAGCACTTGCTGGAGCAGCTCGCCGTCACCGTCGACAACCGCCGCGATCGTGCCTTGGTCGAGCTGCTGATCGATGCGCTCGACGACAACGGCTACCTCGAAGAACCGCTGGAAGAAATTCATGCCCGTCTGCCGGAAGAGCTCGAGATCGAGCTGGATGATCTGACAGTCGCGCTCAAGATGCTGCAAAGTTTCGAGCCCGCCGGAGTCGGCGCGCGCAATGCGTCGGAGTGCCTGGCAATCCAGATTCGCAGGATGGAGAAAGTTCCGCTCGTCACGCGAAGAATGGCTCTGACGCTGGTTGAAGATCACCTTGAACTATTCGCGCAGCGGGAGTTCAACAAACTGAAAAAGGCGCTCGATTGCGACGACGAGGACTTGCGGGAGGCGCAGGCAGTCATCCGGCGCTGCAACCCGCATCCGGGTGCAGCTTATGCCGGAGACGCCTCGGACTATGTGGTACCGGACGTCATTGTCAAACGCGCAAAGGGTGGCTGGCAGGTGACCCTCAACCGGGATGTGATGCCAAAGCTGCGAGTCAATGCGATGTACGCGAATATCCTGAAGCAGAACAAGGGGGATGGCTCGCTCACGTCGCAGCTTCAGGAAGCCAAATGGCTGATCAAAAACATGCGCCAGCGCTTCGATACCATCCTGCGCGTGGCGCAGGCAATTGTGGACCGGCAGCGCAATTTTTTCTCGCATGGCGAAGTTGCCATGCGGCCTCTTGTCCTGCGTGAAATTGCTGATACACTGGGGCTGCACGAGAGCACGATTTCCCGCGTCACCACGCAGAAATACATGCTGACGCCGCATGGCATGTTCGAGCTGAAGTATTTCTTCGGCAGCCACGTAGCGACCGAAGCCGGTGGCGAAGCTTCCTCGACCGCAATTCGGGCATTGATCAAACAGCTGATAGGAGCAGAGGACCCGAAAAATCCATTTTCAGATAGCAAGATCACGGACATGCTGGCTGAACAGGGGATGGTGGTCGCACGGCGTACAGTCGCAAAGTACCGAGAGGCGCTCAAGATCCCTGCGGTCAACCTTCGCAAGTCCCTCTGATCCGGACACCCGGACCGCAACTGCAGGCGACGCACAGCGCGCGTGAGTGGCGACCAGGGTTCCGCCCCCCCGAGTTTTCAACCGTTGCTGCGTTCCGTCGGGTCACCTGCCGGCGGCGCCGACCGGATCCTCCAGCGACGCCATGCCAAGGAGTGCTGTGTATGAATCTCAAGATCAGCGGTCACCATCTGGAACTGACTCCCGCGCTCAGGGAGTATGTGGAAACCAAGCTGGAGCGCATCAAGCGTCACTTCGACCATGTAATCGATGTGACGGTCATCCTGGCGGTGGACGCCAATACCGAGAAGGAGAAGCGACAGCGTGCCGAAATCAACGTACACATGCGGGGCAAGGATGTGCATGTGGAGAGCGAGGCGCAGGACATGTATGCGGCGATCGACCTGCTGATGGACAAGCTCGATCGACAAGTCCTCAGGCACAAGGACAAAATCCAGGACCACCAGCACGCCGGCATGCGCGGCTATGATGGCTCGGAGGCTGAAGCCGCCTGACTTTGGATGCAGGCACGAAAGGGCGCGGCAGCGCCCTTTTTTATTTTCCCGAACAGTCACACTGCGCGGTTTTCCCGGTTCACTCCGTGCAAAGCCGCCCTTCCCTGCAGCCGAATGCGGCGATTGCGAATGCCGCTACACTGTTTCCTTTTTTCAAGTTTCCCCCAGCATGAGCGATTTCGTCAAAACCGAGATTCGAGGCACAACGGCCGTCATCACCCTCGATCGCCCTTCCGCACTCAATTCACTGACCCTCGAGATGGTGCGCGCCATGACTGGCGCACTGCTGGCCTGGCGTGACGATGCGGCGATCCGGGCCGTCCTTGTCCGAGGCAGCAGCGAGCGCGCCTATTGTGCCGGCGGTGACATTCGCTTCTTCCATCAGAAAGGCAGCGCCAGTGCCACCGGCGGGGCGGCGCTGGTCGAGGATTTCTTCACTGAAGAATATGCGCTGAACTACCTCGTCCATACCTATCCGAAGCCGTATGTCGCGCTGATGGATGGCGTGGTGATGGGCGGCGGCATGGGGATTGCGCAGGCCGGTCCGCAGGCGCGCATGCGGGTGGTGACCGAGCGCACGAAGATGGCCATGCCCGAGACCGGCATCGGTCTGTTCCCTGACGTTGGCGGAAGCTGGTTTCTGTCGCGCGCGCCGGGGCAGCTGGGCACTTACCTTGGCATCACCGGCGAAGTGATTGCCGCAGAGGACGCCCTGTATGCCGGCCTCGCCGATCTGTTCGTGCCGGGTGCCGAGCTGTCGTCGTTCGCGCAGGCCCTCATCGATGCCACTGACGTCCGCACCGCGGCAGCGGAACTCTGCACGGGCTTCGCCGTACAGGCAGATCCGGCACGAAGCCGGCTGGCGCAGCATCGCGCAGAGATTGACCGCCATTTCGCACACGGTTCTGTCCGGGCGATCATGGATTCGCTGGCCACGGATGGCAGCGAGTTTTCGGCCCGGACGCTGGCGACCATGCGCAAGCGGTCGCCGCTGATGATGAGCGTGACACTGTCACAGCTCCGGCGGGCGGCAACACTGGATATCGCCGACTGCCTGCGGATGGAGCGCACGATGGTCAGGCGCTGTTTCGAGCACGGGGAAGTAATTGAGGGGGTACGTGCACTGGCGATCGACAAGGATCATGCGCCGACATGGGCGCCGGCGACACTGGCCGAGGTAACGCCGGCCATGGTGGAGCGCTTCTTCGATAGCGCCTGGCCGGACTATGCGCATCCGCTGAAAGCGCTTGCGTAGCGCGACGCGACACCCGGGCAGAGCGCCCGGGTGTCGGTGTTTTCCCGTCCTTAAATCTCGTCGACCGCAAACAGGCGCCGATACTCGCGCATGGCATAGCGGTCGGTCATTCCCGCGATGTAATCGGCGACCTTCCGTGCCTGCTGGTGGACATCGGCACCGGCAAGCTGGTAGTCGGGCGGCAGCAGCTGCGGGCCGCTGAGGAAGATGCCGAACAGGTCGGTCACGATGCGACGCGCCTTGCTGGTCATCCGATTGACCTGGTAGTGCTGGTACAGGTTATTGCGCAGGAAGCGCTTGAGCGCCTGGGCCTCCGCCTTCATCGCATCGGAAAACGCAATCAGCGGCGGCGCATTGCGCACATCCTCAATTGATTTCGGCCCCACCGCCGCGATGTTGGCGCGCGATGTCTCGACGAGGTCGACCACCAGCGCATTGATCATGCGGCGTACCGTCTCATTGATTGCGCGCCTGCCGGCGATGCCGGGATACTGCTGCTGCACTTCGACCGAGTGGCGTTCATACAGGCTCACCTGCTGGAGCTGCTCGACGGTCAGCAGGCCAGAGCGCAGGCCATCATCGATGTCGTGGTTGTTGTACGCAATCTCGTCGGCCAGGTTGGCCAGCTGTGCCTCGAGGCTCGGCTGCTTGCGCTCGATGAAGCGGCGCCCGACGGCGCCCAGCGCTTCCGCATTCGGCAGCGAGCAGTGCTTGAGTATGCCCTCGCGCGTCTCGAACATCAGGTTCAGCCCGTCGAACGCGCCGTAGCGCTGCTCGAGCGTGTCGACCACCCGGAGGCTCTGCAGATTGTGCTCGAAGCCGCCATAGTCCTTCATGCAGGCATTCAGCGCATCCTGGCCCGCATGGCCAAAAGGCGTATGGCCAAGGTCATGTGCCAGCGAGATCGCTTCGACCAGGTCTTCGTTCAACTGCAGGTTGCGCGCCAGCGAACGCGCGATCTGCGCGACCTCGATACTGTGCGTCAGGCGGGTGCGGAACAAGTCGCCTTCATGGTTGACGAATACCTGCGTCTTGTATTCGAGCCGGCGAAAGGCGGTCGAGTGAATGATTCGGTCGCGGTCGCGCTGGAATTCGCTGCGCGTGCCCGGCGTGGTCTCAGCGACGCTGCGCCCGATGGAAGTCCGGGAACGAGCAGCATAGGGCGCGAGTCGGTCTTCGAAGGAGGCGCTCATACTCAGGCTTTCGTGCAGGCAGCCAGCGTGGCTTTCAGTGCGTCTGCCGGCGCGGCGGTGATGGTGGCTTGTCCCAGCGGCCGGAGCAGGATGAACTTGATCTGGCCATCCTCATTTTTCTTGTCGACCTCCATCAGTTCCAGCCAGCGCGCCTCCCCGAGGTCAGGGGCCACCGTCGGCAGGCCGGCGGCCTGCACCAGCGCCACGATGCGCGCCTTGTCCTGCGGCGCCAGATAGCCGAGCCGCACCGACAGGTCGGCCGCCATCACCATACCGCAACCGACGGCCTCGCCGTGCAGCCATTCGCCATAACCGAGGCCGGCCTCGATCGCATGGCCGAAGGTGTGACCGAAATTCAGGATCGCCCGCAGGCCGCCTTCGCGCTCGTCCTGGCGAACCACCTCGGCCTTGATCGCGCACGAGCGCCGGATTGCATGCGCGAGCGCAGCGTCGTCGCGCTGCATCAGTTCACCGATGTGCTGCTCCTGCCAGCGGAAGAATTCGGCGTCGATGATGGCGCCATGCTTGATGACC
>JAIXTG010000132.1 GCA_027484285.1 Oxalobacteraceae bacterium
GAGCATGCACCGGCCGAGGCGTTCAATGAAATCTGGGTGCTGACCAAGCCGGTGTCCGGCAATCAGGGCTGGCTGCTGGCCGGTTTGCAGCAAGCCTGATCAGTTGCTGTCGCAGACAGCCCGAGTCTGCAATAATCGCTTCCCAGCACGAGCCGCTCGCAATCGCTGCGAGCGGCTTTTTTTCGACCTGAAAAATCATCCGACAGGAGCCCCGATGCATGAGCGTGCGCGCCCTTACCCGCTGATCGCGTCCTATCTGCTGGCGGGCCTCGCCTTGCTCCTGGTGCTGAAGGCAGGATTGCTGACTGCCTTGTACTCCGGCCTGCTGGTATATGCGCTGGTTCATCTGCTGGCGCCTCGCCTCGCCACCCGCCTTGGCAGCCAGCGAGCGCTGTTGATTGCAGTATCAGCGCTCGGTATCGCCATCGTCGTTGCACTGACCCTCGGGATCTGGTCCGGCCTCTCTTTCCTGTTGTCGGATGCCGGCAGCGTGCCGGTCCTAATGAAGAAAATGGCCGACCTGATCGACCAGTCGCGCGACCAGATACCCGCGTGGCTGGCCGCCTACCTGCCACAAAGTGCCGAGGCGATGCAGCAATGGCTTGCGCAGTGGATGCGCGATCACGCAAGAGAGGCGACCGAACTCAGCCAGCAGGCCGGGCGGGTTCTGGTTCACTCGGTGATCGGGATGGTGATCGGCGCCATGGCCGCGCTGTACGACACGACCCGGGTGCAGCGCTATCGGCCGCTCGCCGCCGCACTGCACCAGCGCATCGTGAAGCTGCATGAAGCTTTTCGCCAGGTGGTGTTCGCGCAGGTGCGGATTGCCGCCATCAATGCACTGTTTACCGGCATTTTCCTGGCAGTCGCACTGCCCCTGGCCGACGTTCACCTGCCGTTCGTCAAGACGATGATCCTGATCACTTTCATTGCCGGGCTGCTGCCTGTACTCGGCAATCTGATCTCGAACACGGTGATCGTCGTGGTCAGCCTGTCTCACTCGCTGTCGGTCGCCGTGATCGCGCTGCTGTTCCTCGTCACCATCCACAAGCTCGAATACTTCCTGAACGCGAAAATCATCGGCACCCAGATCAACGCGCGGGCCTGGGAGTTGCTGTCGGCGATGCTGGTGATGGAAGCGCTGTTCGGCATACCGGGACTGGTTGCCGCCCCGGTTTTTTATGCCTACGTGAAGAACGAATTGTCTGCCGCAGGCCAGATCTGATCAGGCATTGCCCGACAGGCTCCTGAGGCTGGTGATCGCATAGCCCTTGCTGCCGATCTGCTGAAACGGCTGGTCGATTGCATATTCGGGCATCGCATCCTCCTCATCGGACACGTCCATCCCGCGCGCTGCGATCTCCCAGTCGGTATTGGTGGCTTCCTCCGGAATGGGCTTCCCCTCGAGAACGGCCAGGTAGGAATACTGGCCGTGAGATTCCGGGCGGCGGTACAGGTCGAGTCGCATCATGAGCCTCCAGGCAGAATAGTCGCTGCTTGGACTGCGGGCCGGACCCAAGGTTGCGATCAGCGCTTGCCCGAGCCTTCCTTCTCGTCCTCTTCTGCAATCGAGGCAATCAGCTCTGCCGGCCGAGAGGAACGCGCACGAAGGCGCAGGTTCAGCATTTCGACCGTCACTGAAAAGGCCATCGCGGCGTAGATATAGCCTTTCGGGACATGCGTGCCAAAGCTCTCCGCGATCAGCACCACGCCGATCGCCACCAGGAAGGCGAGCGCGAGCATCTTGATTGTCGGGTGCGCCGACACGAAGCGACCGATGGTGCCGGCAAACAGCATCATCAGTGCAACCGATACGACCACCGCAGCAATCATGACCTCGACCTGCTCGACCATGCCAACCGCAGTGATGATCGAGTCGAGCGAGAACACGATGTCGATCAGCATGATCTGGATGATGACGGAGGTGAACGTCGCATGGACGATGTTTTTCTCCGATTGATGCGCCCCCTCGATCGTCTGATGGATTTCGCCGACGCTCTTCCAGAGCAGGAACAGGCCGCCGAAGAACAGCACCAGGTCACGTCCGGAAAAACCCTTGCCCAGAATGCTGAAGAGCGGCTCGCGCAGGCCGACGATCCATGCCAGCGTCAGCAGCAGTCCGATGCGCATGAACATCGCGCCGAACAGGCCGATCTTGCGAGCGATTTCCCGCTGGTGCGGGGGCAGCTTGTCGACCAGGATCGAAATGAAGATGACGTTATCGATGCCCAGCACCAGTTCCAGTGCAGTCAGGGTTGCAAACGCCACCCACACTTGCGGGTCGGCCAGCAGTTCAAGCATGTAGTACTCCGGGTCGTAGTCAGGACAATAGACAGGATTCTAACGTCTGCCGGATTTGGCGATGCGTCTGCCTGCTCTAGGAAAACGATAGATAATCGGAAAATAAGTTCGATAAACCAGAAAGGCATCAAATATGAGCCTGAATTTCCGGCACCTGCATTACTTTTGGGTCGTGGCCAAGGAAGGAAGCATTACCCGGGCTGCGGAGCGGCTGGGACTGGCAATTCAGACTGTCAGTGCCCAGTTGTCGCAGCTGGAGCAGTCGGTCGGCAAGGCGCTGTTCAAGCCGCAGGGCCGTCGGCTGGTACTGACCGAGGCCGGCCAGATCGCCTTGCGCTACGCCGACCAGATCTTCCTTCTTGGAGAGCAGCTTCAGGAGGCGCTGGCAGACGTCGATGTCGAGCGCGTGATGCGTCTGACGGTCGGCATTTCGGACTCGCTGCCCAAGCTGATCGCCTCGCGGCTGCTGGACGCGGCGCTGGCCTTGCCGCAGCGGGTGCGCCTGATCTGCTACGAAGAGCAGTTCGAATCGCTGCTGGGCAAGCTGTCAGTGCACAAGCTGGATGTCATGCTCACCGATCGCCCGGTTCCGCCCGGTTCGTCATTGCGGGTGTTCAGCCACCTGCTGGGCGAGACGCGGATCAGCCTGTTCGCGGTGCCTGAGCTTGCCGACCGCTATCGGGAGGATTTCCCCAAGAGCCTGTCCGGTGCACCGCTGCTGCTGCCGACGCGGAACAATGCGGTTCGCGGCCGCATCGACAACTGGCTCGAAACCCACGACCTGCATCCGGAGGTGATCGGCGAGTTCGACGACAACGCGCTGCTGCATACATTCGGGCGTGCCGGGCGCGGACTGTTCCCGGCGCCGTCCGTCCTGGCCAAGGACGTACAGAAGCAGTTCGGCGCAGTCGAGGTGGGTGCCATGGCACAGGTACGCGAGCAGATCTATGCAATTTCCAATGAGCGCAAGATCAAGCATCCGGCAATCGAGGCGATCCTCAACGCGATGCATACCGACGTGTTCTGACGCAGCCTGCCGGCGAAAAAAAAGCCGGCAGGGCCGGCTTCGTAAAGTCTGCTCGGGCTATCAGTGAAGAGCCGAGATCCAGTGCGCGAGATTCACCATGTCGTCTTCGGACAGGGTCTGCGCGAGGCTGGTCATGTTGCCTGCATCATTGGTGCGTTCGCGCGCCTTGAATTGCTTCAGCTGGCCAATGATGTACTCCGGATGCTGGCCTGCAAGGCGCGGTACTTCGTTCTGGCCTTTCATGCCGCCAAGGTGGCACATTGCGCACAGCGACTCTTCCGCTTTCTTCGCGCCTGCTTCCACGCGCGCCTGGTCGGCCTTGAAGCCGGTACGGTCCTGCTTCTGCGCCGCGAAGTATGCGGCCAGGTCCTGCATATCCTTCTTCTCGAGGCCCTGGGCCACGGCGGACATCATCGGGTTCTTGCGACGACCTTCCTTGTAGTCCTTCAGCTGCAGGTAAATGTAGCGGGCGGTCTGGCCTGCCAGCGTCGGGAACGCGCCGGCCGGGGAGTTGCCGGTCGCACCGTGGCAGGCGGCGCAGGCCTCGGCTTTTTTCTTGCCTGCTTCGATGTCCTGCGCATTCACGCTCAGTGCAGCAAGTGCCAGCACGGCGGTGATAACTGCTCGAAAATTCATGACAAAACCTTAATTCGCAATCGGTAAAAAAAAGAGGCTGCCCAAAGGCAGCCCTTTTGCACAGCGGTCGGATTATAGAGCGAACACAAACACGTTGTTGCCGCGCTTGAAGTCCAGCTGCGTATTGCCGCCGGCAGCCACGGCAATGTACTGCTTGCCGTTGACGGTGTACGACGTTGCCGGAGCGTTCACGCCGGCGCCGCACTGGTATTGCCAGAGCACTTTGCCGGTGCGAGCGTCATAGGCCTTGAACCAGCCGTTGCCCTCGCCTGCGAACACCAGGTCGCCGGCAGTTGCCATCGCGCCGCCAATCATCGGCTGGTCGGTACGTGCCTTCCAGACGACCTTGCCGGTGTCGATGTTCACTGCGGTCACATTGCCGAATTGCTCTTCGCCAGGAATGTTCTTGAACGCGCCACCCAGCCACAGCTTGCCGCCCGGGTAGGCTGCTGCTTCAACGTGGTAGGTCATCGGCTGCTCGAGGTTCACTGCATAGGCGAGACGCTGCTTCGGGCTGAACGCCATCGGCGACCATTCGACGCCACCGTTTGCGCCCAGCGCCATGCGGGTGCCCTTTGCGGTCGGCAGCGACCAGACGCCTTCCTGCGACACCATCGGCTCCGAGAAGCGGATCAGGCTGCCGTCACGACGATCGTGAACGTAGACGAAGCCGGTCTTGCCGCCGTGGATAACGCCCGGAATCATCTTGCCGGACTTGTCTTTCACGTCCACCAGGATCGGCGGGGAGACGGCATCCAGGTCCCACACGTCATGTGCGATGTACTGGTAGTGCCACTTGTACTTGCCGGTGTCGAGGTCAACCGAGACGATCGAGTCGGTGTACAGGTTGTCGCCCGGACGCTCTGCACCGTACAGGTCAGGCGACGGGTTGCCGACGACGAAAATCACCGAACGGGTCTTGGTATCGACCGCCGGAGTCATCCAGACGCCACCGCCGAGAGTCTTGTAGAAGTCGCCGCCCTGCTTGGCCAGCTGTGCCTTCTCTGCAGCGACATCACGCTTCATGTCGCGGCCGACTGCGTCGTGGGTCGCCCACACGCCTTCATGGCCTTTTTCCGGGATGGTGTGGAAGGTCCACGCCAGCTTGCCGGTGTTCGCGTCGAATGCCTTCACGAAGCCGCGCACGCCGTATTCGCCGCCGTTGGTGCCGATCAGCACCTTGCCGTCGACCACGGTCGGAGCCATGGTTTCGCTGTAGCCGAGTTCCGGGTCAGCGATTTCGGTTTCCCACAGCAGCTTGCCGGTTTTTGCGTCGAGCGCAACCAGCTTCGCATCCAGCGTGCCCATGAAGAGCTTGCCTTCGGAGACGGCGACGCCCTTGTTGTTCGGGCCGCAGCAGTAGGTCGACACCGGGCCGATCTTGTGCTTGAAGTGCCAGTACTGTTCGCCGGTGACGGCGTTCAGTGCGTACACGTGGTTGTACGAGGTCGTGACGAACATCACGCCATCAACCACGATCGGCGCGGTTTGCATCGACTCGACGATACCGGTCTGGAACACGAACGCCGGGCGCAGCTTCGACACGTTGGCCGTGTTGATCTGCGAAACCGGGTAGTAGCGAGTCTGCTCGTAGCTGCCATTCGGGTGCAGCCAGTTCTTGCCGTCCTTCGCCGCATTGTTCAGCATCGACTGCGTCACATTGGTGAACTTCGGCATCGGATTTGCCTTGATGCCGGCACCACCGATCGGTTCTTGCGCGTAAGCCGAGCCCGCGAGAACGAGGCTGGTAGCGGCAAGCGTCTTGAGCATCTTATTCAGAGCCATAGTGCTTCCTCTCTTGATGGGTTTCAATCTTTTTTGTCCGGCGAACTCTTATGGATCGCTTCGGTCGTCTGACAAACTGCAGTGCATTTTGTATGCCGACCACGATCATCCGGGTCGCTGAACCTTCTTATTAGCCGCAATAAAAAAAGGCCGTATTATTGCGCGGCCAGATCGTAGTCTCAGAAGACTTCATTGGCAATACCAAATCATTGTGCACCGATATTTTTCATGAATTTTTTCAAGCCCTTGCTTCAATTCCTGCTGGTTTTTTCTTTCTGCCTGACCGGGGTGGCCCAGACAGTCAACGAGGTGCATCCGCAAACGCTGGCTGCCGTTCGCAGCGGCAATCTGAACGGCCTGAAAGAACTGATAGAGCGGCGGGGTGCCAACCTGAACACCCGCAACGGAATCGGGGAAACGCTGTTGATGATGGCCATCAAAAGCGGCAGGACCGAAATAGCCAATTACCTGCTTGACCGCGGCGCGAATGTGAACACGGCTTCCACGGTAAACACCACGCCGCTCATGGCCGCCGCCTATACCGGCAATCTGGCTATTGTTGATCGCCTGCTGGCCAAGGGAGCCGATGTGAACGTGATCGACCAGCAGCAGAAGAAGACGGCAATGGTTTATGCCGCCGCCAGCGGGCATTCCGGTGTCGTCGCGCGCCTGCTGAAGGCGGGCGTGGATGTGAACGCCCGTTATCTGAATGACCTGACCGCGCTGATGTGGGCCGCCGGCCAGGGCCATGCGCAGACGGTGCAGGTGCTGCTCGATGCCGGTGCCGATCCTGCGCTGAAGGACAATCGGGGGAAGACGGCTGCCGAGGTCGCCGGAGAGGCGGGACACGAGGGTGTGCAAAAACTGCTCGCCGCACCCTGAAAAAACTTCTGCCTGAAAATGCAAAAAGCCTGCCGCTCGGCAGGCTTTTTCATGTGCTCGCGGATTACCGCTTTTTCAGCTCGACTTCGAACTGGGCAAAATAAGCCGAGACATTATCGATGTCGGCATCCGACATCGGCTTGGCAATCACGCCCATCACTTCATTGTGGCGCTTCCCGTCACGGAACTGGCGCAGCTGGTTGGCGAGGTAAATCTCGGACTGGCCGGCGAGCGACGGGGTGCCGGGCATCGTGGACAGGCCATTTTCACCATGGCACATCATGCAGCTTTGAGCGACTTTGGCACCGGCCGAGATTTTGTCGGCGGACAGCACGGGGGTGGCAGCCGACGCGCACAGCAGGCCGGCGACAAACAGGAATACGGGTTTCATCATTGACTCGACAAAAATAAAGCGGAGGAGAAACTATAGCTGCAAAAGAAATCGCCTGCCACGAAAGACCGGGGCAGGCGACTCGGTTGACGGCAGCCGGGCTTGTGGCCCGGCATTCATCAAATGGCGATTAGTTGCCGACGTAGCTGATGCGATAGATCGCGCCAGCGAAGTCGTCGGACACCAGGATCGAGCCATCCGGCAGGTTGGCCACGTCGACCGGGCGACCAAATGCGCGCTTGGTCTGCTGGTCCAGGAAGCCGTCTGCAAACACTTCAGCCTTGCCGGCAGTGCCGTCGGCGTTCAGCGGGATGTAGTTGATCAGGTAGCCGCTCGGCACGGTACGGTTCCACGAACCGTGAGCCGCGACGAAAATGCCGCCCTGATACTTCTTCGGGAACTGGCTGCCGGTGTAGAACGACATGCCGAGCTGTGCCTGGTGGGCCGGGAACTCGACTTGCGGGAACACGGCGTTAGCCGGCTCTTTCATGTCCTTCAGTTCCGGAGCTGCCGGCGAGCCAGCAACCTTGAACTTGCCATTCCAGTACGGGAAGCCGAAGTGCTGGCCTGCCTTGGTGATGCGGTTCAGTTCGCCCGGCGGGACGTCGTCGCCCAGACCGTCAACCTGGTTGTCGGTGAACCAGACAGTCTTGTCTTTCGGGTTGATGTCCATGCCGGCCGGGTTACGCATGCCCGTGCCGTACACTTCCTTGCCCGAGCCGTCGAACGGGTTCAGGCGGACGATGCCACCGATACCGGTCTTGTTGTACAGGTCGATCTTGTCCTTCGGCTGCACGTTGAACGGCTGGCC
>JAIXTG010000122.1 GCA_027484285.1 Oxalobacteraceae bacterium
GTGCGCGTGCTGCACCCGTACGAAAGCGGCGACATCGAGCTGCCCGACAAGGGATTCCTGTGGGAGGTCGAGTGCCGCCGCAAGCAGCTGTGGGTATCCCAGCGGCGGGCCCTGTGGCGCAATCGCGGACCGGTACCCGACGCCTACCTGCTGCCGCTGTCCGGCCTGCCTGCACACGCCGGCAGCCACGCTGCCCGTGCCCTGCCGGATGCGCGCAAGGGCTGAACGCGGCGCTACAGGAAAAACACCCGGAAACGGAACGCGCCCACCGCGCGCCAGAACACCGCCAGCGGCGGTATCAGCACCGAGGTCAGCAGCATCTCGACCACCGAGCGCCATGATTTATCGGTACCGCGCAGGCGGCTGCCGGCGAACAGCCAGAACAGCGGCAGCCACAGCCCGGCCGCCAGCGCGGCCAGTGCCGGCCGGCCGGCGACCAGCGCCGCCAGCATCCCCAGCAGGGACAGTGTCAGCAGGTAGTAGTCCCAGCGCGGGCCGCGCCGCACCTGCTGCCGGTAGTGCTGCGGATGCTTTTTGTAGAGCAGCGCGTCGAACAGGATTTTTTTCTGCTGCGACAGGCTGACCCCCCAGCCGGCCGGTCGCACCGGATGCTCGACCACGGCTTGCGGCAGGTGCCTCAGCTGCATGCCGGCAGCGCGCAGCGAGAACTGCAGGTCGGTATCCTCGCGCCATGCCATCCTGAACCGCTCGTCGAAGCCGCCCACCCGCTGCAGCGCGTCGTGACGGCAGAAACAGTTGGCAGTCACGAAGCCGGCGGTCTCCAGCCGTTTCGCATCGCGCTCGTAGTCGGTCGGCCGTTCGGGCACCGGCATCACCACCCGCCCCCACGCCGCATCGAGCAGCGGCGCCGCCGCAAAGGCCGCGCAGCCCTCGCGCAACCAGTCGGCATGTGGAACGGTATCGTCGTCGGTAAAGGCTACCAGGTCGGCATGGGCATGGCGCCAGCCCAGGTTGCGTGCTGCAGCCGGCCCGTGCGTGCCGTGGTTCGGCAGGTAAACCAGCTTCAGCCCGCGGGCGGCAGCGCGCGCTGCCATGCAGGCCACCAGTGCCCGCGTCTGCGCGCCGGGACGGTCGTCCACCACGATCACTTCGAATGCATGCGGCGGGCAGGACTGGCTGCACAGCGCCGCAAGGCAGCGTGCCAGCAGTTCAACCCGCCCGCAGGTCGGTATCACGACTGAAACTTCGGGATGTCGCATGCAGCGATCCGTGCAAATCCCGTTCCTGCCGGCGTGGCACGCGGCTTGCCTGATTGCGCGAGGATCTTTGTCCCCAGGGAATCCCATGCTGACGCTAGGTATCAACGCCGCCTTCCACGACTGCGCTGCATGCATAGCGCGCGACGGCATCGTGCTCGCTGCCGCCGAGGAAGAGCGCTTCACCCGTATCAAGCACGGCAAGCGGCCGCTGCCGTTTACCGTCTGGCAGCTGCCCTTCCATGCGATCGACTATTGCCTGCGCGAAGCCGGCGTCCGGCTGGCCGAGGTCGATCATGTCGCCTATGCCTATGATCCCTGGCTGCAGCTGGGCGACCGGCGCGACGCACTGGCGCTGCCGCTGGAACCGTCGCGCACGCCGGATGCCGAGTGGCAGTCGCCATGGGAACCGCTGTCGCTGTCTTATGTAGTGAACGCGCCGCGCCAGCTTGCCAGCGGCGCGCCGCACCACCTGCGCGAGCGCTTTGCGGGGGCGCGCGTCGACGGGCCATATCGATGGCATTTCGTCGAGCACCACCTCGCCCACGAGGCCAGCGCCTTCCTTGCCGCGCCTTTCGACGACTGCGCGGTGCTCACGCTGGACGGCCGCGGCGAACGGGCCAGCACCTGTTACGGGCAGTTCCGCGACGGCCGCTACCAGCGGCTGCATGAAGTGCGGCTGCCGCATTCGCTCGGCCTCCTGTACGAGGCGATCACCACCCACCTCGGCTTTTTGCATTCGTCCGACGAGTACAAGGTGATGGCGCTCGCTTCCTACGGCACGCCGGCCTTTGCCGCCGAGCTGTCGGAGCGGGTGCGCTGGCACGGCAACGGCAATTTCACCGTCGCCGATACCGACTGGCAGCAGCTGTTCGGCCCGGCACGCCTGCGCGGCGGGCCGCTCGAGCAGCGCCATTTCGACATCGCGCGCTCGCTGCAGCTCGTGCTGGAAGAAACGGTGCTGCAGATGGCGAGCTGGCTGCACGACCGGACCGGTGCGCGCCATCTCGCGCTGGCCGGCGGCGTAGCGCTCAACTGCGTGATGAATGCGCGGTTGCGCGACGAGGGGCCATGGGAGCAGGTGTGGGTGCAGCCGGCCGCCGGTGACGCCGGCACGGCGCTCGGCGCAGCGCTGTGGGTCGACCACGAGCAGCGTGGCGCGCCGCGCCGGCGCTGGCAGATGGACCATGCCTTCCTCGGCCCCGCGTATGGCGATGACGACATCGAGGCGCTGCTGCTGCAGGCCCGGCTGCCGTTCCGGCGCAGCGCAGATATCGCACGCGACACCGCCGCCCTGCTGGCCGAGGACAAGGTGATCGGCTGGTTCCAGCAGCGCATGGAATTCGGGCCGCGCTCGCTCGGCGCGCGCTCCATCCTCGCGTCGCCGCTGAACCCCGGCATGCAGGCCCGCCTGAACCTGATCAAGGACCGCGAGGACTTTCGCCCGGTGGCACCGGTGGTGACCGAGGAAGCCGCGGCCGACTGGTTCGAGCGGGCGACGGTGGCGCCCTTCATGACCTTCGTGTTCCGGGTGCGGGCCGACCGCGCCGGGCGCATTCCGGCAGTGCGCCATGTCGACGGTACGGCGCGCGTGCAGACGGTGCGCGCCGGCCAGAACCCGCAGCTGCATGCGCTGCTGCAGGCCTTCGAATCGCGCACCGGGGTGCCGGTGCTGGTGAATACCTCGTTCAATACCCGCGGCGAGCCGATCGTCTGCACACCGCGCGATGCGCTCGAATCCTTCTGCACCACGCCGCTGGACGCACTGGCGATCGGCCCGTTCATCGTCGACAAATCCGCATGGGCCAAGCCATGAACCTGCGCGCTACCCGCATCCTCGTCACCGGCGGCGCCGGCTTCCTCGGCTCCCACCTGTGCGAGCGGCTGCTGCTGGACGGGCATGAAGTACTGTGCGTCGATAATTTTTACACCGGCAGCAAGCGCAACATCGCCCACCTGATGGGGCATCCGCGCTTCGAGCTGCTGCGGCATGACGTGACGTTTCCGCTGTATGTGGAAGTCGACCAGATCTACAACCTCGCCTGCCCGGCCTCGCCGGTCCACTACCAGAACGATCCGGTGCAGACCACCAAGACCAGCGTGCATGGCGCCATCAACCTGCTCGGACTCGCCAAGCGCACGCGGGCGCGGATACTGCAGGCCTCCACCAGCGAAGTCTATGGCGATCCGGCAATGCATCCGCAGGCCGAGGAATACTGGGGCCATGTGAACCCGATCGGGCCGCGTTCCTGCTATGACGAGGGCAAGCGCTGTGCCGAAACCCTGTTCATGGATTACCGCCGCCAGCACCGGATGGCAGTGAAAATCGCGCGCATTTTCAATACCTATGGCCCGCGCATGCAGGCCGACGACGGCCGCGTGGTGTCGAATTTCATCGTGCAGGCATTGCGCGGCGAGCCGATCACGATCTACGGCGACGGCCGCCAGACGCGCTCTTTCTGCTATGTGGACGACCTGATTACCGGGCTGGTGAAACTGATGGAAAGTCCGGA
>JAIXTG010000396.1 GCA_027484285.1 Oxalobacteraceae bacterium
CCGAGCAGCTGGGCAGTCGCCTCGCCGTGGGCGAGCACATTCAAGTCGCGCGCCATGCGCCACGACCAGGCGCCCGCCAGCAGCAGCACTGCCCATGCCCCTGCGCCATAACTGTCGACATCGAGGTCGCCCATCAGCCAGAACAGTGCGCCGCGCAGCTGTGCATCCGGCGACAGGGACAGCAACAGGCTGATCAGTGCGCCGAAGCCGGTCGAGACCATCACGCCGGTCAGGATCAGGCGAATGCCCGGCAGGGCGGCCGGGAGCGCGATGGCAGTCAGGCTGCGCCGGGCCAGCACGAAAAGCAGGCCGGTCGCAAGTAGTGCGCCGAGCAGCGCTCCCCCTTGCAGGCCGAGCATGCTGAATGCGGCCGGCAGCAGCAGGGTTGAGAGAAGCCCGCCGACGGCCGCGCCGCCGGAAACGCCGAGTATGTAGGGATCCGCCAGCGGATTGCGCAGCAGCAGCTGCATGAGCGCGCCGGCGAGCGCGAGCAGCGCCCCGACGACCAGCGCGCAGCTGATGCGCGCCAGTCGCAGCCATTGCAAGTCAGGCGCCGGCCCGCTGCCGAAGGTACAGCCGCTACTGCCGCAGGCCAGGGCCAGCAGGCTGACCGCCACGACCGCTACTGCCAGCAGGCAGAAAGGCCATCGGTCGTGGCGGCCATGCATAGCCATCGCGGTCAGAAGCGCATGCGCGCGGACACCCACAGCGAGCGTCCGGCGTCAGGATAGACCGCAGTGTAGAGAGACGGCGCAAACGGCTGCGAGGCTGCCGGATCCTGCGCTCTCGTCGCATAGGAGTAGTAGGACCGGTCAAAAATGTTCAGCGCCTTGAGCGACAGCTCGAGGTTGCCGACCCGGTACTGGTAATACAGGTCGGCCACTGCATAGCTGGGCATCCGGTACCGGTTCTCGAAATCCATCGCAACATACTGGCTCGATGTCCAGCGTGCCATCGCACCGAACTTCTGGCGATCGTTGAATGAATATTCGCCGCGCACGGAGACGACCTGTCCGGCACTCATCGGCACCCGCTTGCCTTCGAATTCGCCCGACCGGAAGCGTGCATCCCGTACCGAGAGCGATGAGCCGACCAGCAGCTTGCCGGTCAGCTGGTAAGTGAGGTTGAGATCCGTGCCCTGCCGCCGGGTGGGCTCCAGGTTCAGGTTGGATCCGACCAGGTAGCCGAAAGCGTCCAGTCCGAGATTACTGTAGGCCAGCTCATTGGTCAGGTCGCTGCGATACACGCGAAAATCGATTCTGCCCCGCTGGCCAAGCGCGCGCTTCCAGCCTGCTTCGTAATCCTTCGATGTCTGGGGACGCAAGGTCATCGGGTTGTAGCTGGTGTCGTAACTGCTGCCGATCTCGTCGATATTCGCAAAACGGAAGCTGGTGGCGATCCTTGCGTACAAGGTGTCGGCCGGACTGAGCTGCTTTGCGGCGCCCAATTCCCATGCGGACCGGGTAAAGCGGTTTTCCACCGAGTCGCCGAATCGCAAACCGAGCTGCGACCGCTCGTTCTGTTCGCGGCGGTAACCCGCTGTCAGGCGCAGGCCGAGGCGCTCGATGTCGAGGTCATCCTTGATGAAATAACCGGTGGAGCGGAAATCCAGCTGGTAATTGCCGAATGTCAGTGGCGGCGGGTAGACCCGCAACTGCGACCAGTCGCCGCGCTCGACACCGAACACCAGCCGGCTGCGTCCCAGAGGAGTCGCATCAATGCGCTGGCCGCTCAGGCCGAAGAATTGGTCATCGCCACGGTATTCGAAAGCGCTGCGGAATCCGCCCTGGACGGCCACCGCGTCGAGGTTGCGCCGCCGCGTGCTGGCATCAAGCCGCCATACCGTACCGCCGAATTCGCTTTCGACGAACGCCGCAGTGCGGGTAGTGTCAATCTGGATGCGGGTATCGTTAGCCAGTGACGCGGGCTGGGCCAGGCGGCGGTCAGTGCGGTACTCCTGCTCCGTCAGCGATCCCGGGGTTTGCGCGAAGGTGTCGCCGGTACTCAGGCTCAGGCCGGCGCGGGCATGCTGGCCGGTGTAGCTGCCGGAGAAAAACAGGCCGCGGTCGCTATTGGCCGAGTGCTGCCGGAAGCCCTCGGACGAGCGGTCAGAGGCGGCGAGCGACAGATCGAGGCCGCCCTTGGCGTAACGCGCGTTGACGCGGTATTCATCGGTTGAGAAGGAGCCGCGGCCCGCATACACGCTGGCAGACGTGCCGTCTTTCCCTTTCCCGGCAGAGGCCCGGGTAATGATGTTGACGACGCCGCCGGTGCTGCCGCCACCGTACAGCACGCCGCCGGAGCTGCGCTGGATCTCGATGCGCTCGACACTCTCCACCGGGAGGCTCGACAGGCGGATTTCAGTGGCGTCACCCTCACGCAGGGGAATCCCATCGATTAGCACAAGCAGGTTGGCGCCGGCCGTATCGCCGAAACCCATCGGATCGACGGTCAGCTCATTGCCGCCGGTCAGGCTGGTGCGCGTGGCGAGCCCGCCGATGCGGCTGATTGCTTCGTTGACGGTAAGGACATTCGCACTGTCCATCTGGTCGCGGGTTATCACGGTGAGATACGCCGGCGTGGACTGCGGGTCTTGCTCGTAGCGAGTGGCGGTGACCAACACCTGGGGCAGCGAGGGCGTTTCTGCAGACTGGGCAAATGCCCCGCAGGTAATCAGCAGGGACGGCAGGACAGCAAGCACCGGCAGACCGGTACCAAGGGTTCGACTGGACATAAAAATTTTGATGGACGAACGTCCCGCCAGCTTCCCCGCAAGCGAGACAACACAGGAGCGCGAACCGATAAAGATATGACCGGATGTCCGGCGAAACCACCCCGTTCGCCTCTCCCACCTGTCCTGGCCGGTATCCGGGCTGACAAGCGTCTCCGTTCGGCCTTCCCATGCACAGCGCACAGTGGCAAAGAGAACGAATTGCATGACCTCGGTCATGCGCTTGCTTACCGTTGCGGGGGCAGCACACGTTGGCCGGGCCCGGGTGACCAGGCGGGCTTCGTGTTTCCCGTTTAACTGCCCGTCGCGATCGACAGGCGAGCACCAAAACCCGCGCAGTGTAGAGGAAGGAATGTCAGCCAGTCAACGAGTACCGCTCAGTCAGATTGTTGCCGGCACCGGCTATCTTGCCTCTGCCAAACCCACTACACTGCCCTGCCGATCCCTCAGAACAAAAACCCCGTGAGGAAACCGATGCGCGACCAGAACAACCGTGCAAGCGCCGCTGCCCAGTCCCTGTCCGAGTACTACACGCAGCAATACAATGCGCGCGCCGACATCCCGGACCACCCCTACATCTTCACGCGCTGGCAAAAAGAATCGGCGCTGGTGCGCCGCACGCAGGCCGGCCTGCTCGACCTGCCTTTCGGCCAGGCTGCCAAGGAAAGGCTGGACTTCTATCCTGCCTACCGCAGCGGCGCTCCGCTGCTGGTATTCATCCATGGCGGCTGGTGGCGCTCGCTCGACAAATCGGATTTCACCTTCATCGTCCCGGCCTACCGGCGCGCCGGCTTCAATGTCGCGCTGACCAACTACACGCTGGCACCGGAGGCGACGATCGAGGAAATCACGCTGCAGCAGCTGCGCGCGCTGGCGTGGATCTACCGGAATGCGGAGCGGCTCGAGTTCGACCGCCGCCGCATCGTGATCGCCGGTCACTCGGCGGGCGGCCACCTGGCGGCCATGATGCTGGCCGCGCTCTGGCAGGCATACGCTCCCGATTTACCGGCCGACCTGATCAAGGGCGGCGTATTGATGTCGGGCCTGTATGACCTGGAACCGGTGTGCCACGCCGATTTCGTGAATGTCGACCTGCAGCTGGACCCCGATCGGGCACTCAGGCTGTCACCAGCGTGCATGCCCCAGGCCTGCGCAAATACGCCGTTCATCACGTCAGTCGGCGATTTGGAGTCGGATGAATTCCGGCGGCAGACTGCGCTGATCGGCCACCATTGGGCCGGAGGTTTCCGCCAGCAAGTGGCGTTGACCGGCATGAACCACCTGACCATCTGCGATGCATTCGCCGATGCATCCCATCCCTTGTTTGCCGCTACCTGCGGCCTGCTGTCAGCCGTCTGACGGGTCGGCAGCAGGCCGTCGTCATGGCTGCGCCGATCGGCGCCGCCGATGCGCCTGCTGGTGGTTCATGAACTCGGTTGCCAGCAAAACCTCCCTCAACAGGTAAACAAAACTACCTGTCAGCGCGACCATTGCCGCAACGAACATTGCGGCGATCAACGACCCTAGTCGCAGGTTGAGCGCGTCGGCAACAAAAAGTGCCGCCACGACCATGCAAATCAGCAGCGCACAACTGGTCGACAGGAAGATGGCCCGGTTGATCTTCTTTGCGCGGCGAAACAAAACGCCCAGTTCGGCACGGCTTTGATCGTCGGCGCCCCTTTGCCGGCCATCATCCAGGCCGGCTTCCAGCATCCGACTGCGGTCGATGATGCGAGCGAGCCGATTGGTAAGTACCAGCATGTTGGTACCAACGCCGGTTAACAGGAAAACCGGCGCGATTGCCAATTGAATGATGTGTCCGATTTCGTCTGGCTTGATTTCCATGGAGCCTATCCCGCAGCGCCCTGCAGGGCTTAAAAAAAACCAAGTCTACCAGCCATGCGAAGCCCCTCCGCGCTCTGGCAAAAGCCAAAATTTTTCTTCAAGAAACGAACTCATTCCTTCCGAGGAATAAATCCGGGTCTCCAAGCACAGAAGTGCATTTGTATCCGTGTTTTTGATCCAAATCATATGGGTCGATTGGTGAAAAGCTGTTACATTAAACGAAAGTGTTGCAATTTTGTTACTAGGCGGAAATCGTGATGAAAACAGATTTACCCAGATCAATTTGCCGACTCGAGCAGCTGTCCGGAACCCTCCCGACAGTACGACGCAAGACCGGCATTGATCTCCGGGGCGGGTACAGATGATCCGGGTGGTACTGGCCGATGATCACGGACTCATGCGCGAAGGCATCAAACACATACTCAGCCAAGCAGATGACATCAAGGTGCATGGAGAAGCAACTGACGGTTTCGAAGTGCTGTCCCTCGTCCGCAAGGGCGGCTTCGATGTACTCGTGATGGATCTCTCGATGCCAGGACGCAGCGGAATGGATCTAATCAAACAAATTACCGGAGAGGCTCCCGGCGTCGCGGTACTGATCCTCACCATGCACGACGAGGACCAGTACGCTGCAAGGGCAATACGACTCGGCGCCCACGGCTACATCACGAAGGAAAGCGCGGGTACGGAGCTGGTCAATGCAATTCGCAAGGTGCACTCGGGCAGGCCCTACATCAGCATGGGGGTGGCAGAGCAGCTGGCAATGGATGCGATGCCGAACAAGCACGACATGCCTCACAAATCGCTGACCAACCGCGAGTTTGAAGTATTCAACCTGCTCGTGGTCGGCAGGTCGGTAACGGACATTGCGGAAACGCTGCACCTGTCAGTGAAGACCATCAGCACGCACAAGGCGCATATCTTGCAGAAGCTTGAAACGCCTTCATTGGCCGAACTCGTGCAATACGCAATCGCTCATGGGCTGCTGGAAAAATTCAAACCATGAGGCAGCGCAGACGGATGAACACAATGAAACAGGCGCTCGGAAAGTCCTTACGAAAGCTCGGCTCGCTCACGCGAAGCATTCAGGTAGCCCCGATAGCGCCGAAGAATTTGAGTCGGGATACTAACGACTCGCAACAGGCATGACCAGCAAACAACGGAGAGACTCATGCACGCACCGATTCATCCAACGTGAACTCGGCGAGGCAATGCCCCGTCGACAACCGGAGAAGATTCCGGAATTTGCCAGCGCTGGCAGCGGCATGGCAAACAAAGCAAAACGGACGGGCATGGCCAGACTTCCAAGTCGACCCCTTCCAGACCCCAGAACCAGGAGATGACCATGACGTCCACCCATGTTACCGAGCTTCGTTCCGATGCCCTGAATCCCGCGCTTCACGCAGGCGCAGATGCAGGATGGCAGCGCCAGGGAAAGCTTTGGTCGAACCTGAAAGAGCTGTGCGACCTGCTTCGCATACCGGCCGCACCAACGGTACATGACGAGGAATTCCTGTTCCAGCATGTGCAGTTCAAGACCGGCCAGCGCGTGCATACGATTGGCCAGCCTTTCGATACCCTGTTCATCGTCCATTCCGGCTTCCTGAAGACTGTACTGATTGACGAATTCGGCAACGAGCAGGTGCTGAGCTTCCCGATGAAGGGCGATCTGTTCGGCGTGGACGGCATTCATACCAAGCGTTACGCGTCGGAAGCTGTGGCCCTGTCGAACTGCGACCTGATCCTGCTCCCGTTCAAGAAATTCACCCAGCTTGGTCGCAGCTATGTGGAACTCGAGCATGCGATGTACAGTGTCATGAGCCGTGAACTGGTACGCGAACAGGCGATGGTCAGCATGCTGGGAGCCCTGTCAGCCGAGGCCCGGGTTGCCCGTTTCCTCGTCTCCCTGTCCGAGCGTTTCGCCGACATGGGTTATTCAAGCAAGCTGTTCAATCTGCGCATGACACGCCATGAAATCGGCAGCTATCTCGGCCTGACACTTGAAACGGTGAGCCGGACCCTGTCCGCATTCAACGAGATCGGCCTTATCACGGTGGACCAGCGATCTATTGGCATCAAGGATCTCGAAGCGCTGCGCACCTTGCGCCGGCTGCCCCCCTCGAGTTCGCGTTCCAAAGCGGCAGGCCGCCGGGCACGAATGGCGGCAGCTGGTACGACAACACCGCCGGAAGCCGGCGGCAAGGACTGGAATCCGATCGCCGCAGCCTGACTGCAGCAAGCGACGACAAACAGTACACGCAAGCAACGGCGGATCGCACTGCGATCCGCCATTGTTTTTGGGTCGTCCGCTTTCCCCTGGAACGGAGGACGGCGGAACCGGGCAAGATGCTCAGGCCGATTTTCTTCGTCCGCCTCGCGTCTTGTGCTGGGTGTGCACATACCCGTTCGAGCTGTGGCCGGAGCCCTCCATCGTCCGTGACATGGCCTCCCGGGCAGTGTGGGTCGCGTTCTCGAAACTGCTGCGGGCCACCATCATGTTTTCCCCCGCCAGGCGACTGGCCTCCCGGAACGCCTGCTCCCACACCGTAAGCATGCCGGCGAAAGGATTGGCGACCATGCCTTCATTGCCGCGAACATTCTGACGGGCCTGCTGGGGTGCTTCGTCGCTCTGGTTGACGGTTGCCTCGCTCATGTGTTCCATGTAACTGCGAATCGATCGACCGAACTCCGCCTGCATTTCAACCAGCGCAGCCATGATCTGCTGCTGGCAGTGCATCGTGCGCTCCGGGCGGGCAGCGATGGCGACTTGCAGGTCGGCCAATTTTTCGGGGTCGCGCATGTCGGCCACAGCGCGGGCAAGTTTCAATTGCCCGTCCACGGCCTGATGGGTGACGTCAAGCATCGCACGATCAATCTTCTCGGTGCTGGAAAAAACGGCATCGGCAAGATGGATCGATGCGTCAAGCTGGTATCGCATGATGTCGACCACGGGGTTGTGCTGCGATCTGCGCATATTGCTGCTCCTTTAATTTTCCGGATGTTGGAATAAGACGGATATCCGATCCAGTGTGTCACCCGAAAGTGCAATGGCCTTGAGGGGGCACAAAGTCCGGCCTGCGCATCACCCCCTGTCCGCAGGATGCCGGAACGCCTTTGACATCGGGTCGGATTGACATCAGCAGCGGTCGGGTTGCACAACCTGTCTTGTGCAAAAGCAGGAGCAAGCGGGACAGGATTTGACTGCAGTCAGCAAGAGGCGCGCGGGTATAATACGGCCCGGCAAGCAAGGCCTTGCTCCGGGGGCGTCGAGCCGCTGCCCGGCTGCCATCACCAGGACCGTATGTCAAAAAGCCAAGCCATCAAGCCGCTGGAAATCAAGATCTCCACCGTGGTCGCGGTTGCCGCCCTGCTGGGCGATACCGACCATGCACGGCTGTCAGCGGCGCTCGCCCAGATCACCGGCGGCACTCCCGATTACTTCGAAGACGAATTCACCCTGCTCGACCTCGGGAACCTGCTTCCCGCGCCGGCTCCGGGAAGCATCGACTGGCCGGCGCTGATTGCCCTGTTCCGTTCGCACCGGCTGAACCCGGTTGCGGTGCGAAACGCGCCACTGTCGCTGGCGGCTGAGATCCGGGAGAACGGCCTGTCGATCGACGGCATGGAGCAGCCGCGTCCATTCGAACTGACTCCGCCGCCGTCGCCCCCGAAGCCAGAGCCAGACCCGGTACCGGAACCTGTGCCTGCCGTTGCGCCGCCGCCGGCCGCACCGGCACCCATGGCGCCGGCCTCAGCCATGATCATCGACACGCCAGTACGCAGTGGCCAGCGCGTTTACGCGCGCGGCAGCGATCTCGTCGTGATGGCCACTGTCAATCCGGGCGCCGAGGTGATTGCAGATGGCAGCATCCACGTCTATGCGCCGCTGCGCGGCCGGGCACTGGCCGGCGCGGCAGGCAACCAGGACGCGCGGATTTTTTCGATCGCCATGGAAGCGGAACTGGTATCGATCGCCGGTGTGTACCGCACGTTCGACGAAGGCTGGCCCAAGGAACTGGCCGGCAAACCCGCACAGGTGCGACTCAAGGGCGAGCGACTCGACCTCCTCGCCATTCCGGTCAAATAATTTTTTTCATACCGATAAACAGTCAAACTCAGACAGGGAGTTTTTTGTGACAAAAATCGTTGTCGTTACTTCGGGCAAGGGAGGCGTGGGCAAGACCACCTCCAGCGCCAGTTTCGCGTCGGGCCTTGCGCTGCGCGGTCACAAGACCGCCGTCATCGATTTCGACGTCGGCCTGCGGAACCTCGACCTCATCATGGGCTGCGAGCGGCGCGTGGTTTACGACATGATCAACGTGGTCAATCGTGAAGCCACCCTCACCCAGGCGCTGATCAAGGACAAGCACTGCGACAACCTGTTCGTGCTGCCCGCCTCGCAAACCCGCGACAAGGACGCGCTGACCGAAGAAGGCGTCGAACGCATCCTCGACGAACTCAAGGGCATGGGTTTTGAATACATCGTCTGCGATTCTCCGGCCGGCATCGAGCGCGGTGCAGTGATGGCCCTGACCTTTGCCGACGAAGCGGTCATTGTCACCAATCCGGAGGTGTCTTCGGTACGCGACTCGGACCGCATCCTCGGCATCATCCAGGCCAAGTCGCGCCGTGCGCAAACCGGTGCGGAGCCGGTCAAAGAGCACCTGCTGATCACGCGCTACTCGCCCAAGCGGGTCGAGGCCGGCGAGATGCTGTCATACGAAGACGTGCAGGAAATCCTGCGCATCCCGCTGCTGGGCATCATTCCCGAGTCGGAGTCGGTACTCCATGCATCCAACCAGGGCACGCCGGCCGTCCACATTGACGGCAGCGATGTATCCGAGGCCTACAAGGACGTGGTCGCACGCTTCATGGGAGAAGACCGTCCGCTGCGTTTTGCCGAATACGAGAAGCCGGGCCTCCTGGCTCGCATCTTCGGAGGCAAATGACATGGACCTGTTCTCCTTCCTGTTCAATAACAAAAAGCAGTCCGCCAGCACGGCGAAGGAGCGCCTGCAAATCATCATCGCGCGCGAGCGTCACATCAGCAGCGGCCCGGACTTCATGCCGGCCCTGCACCGCGAACTGATTGAAGTGATCTCCAAGTACGTGAAAGTCAACCCGGAAGACATCAAGATCTCGCTCGACAAGCAGGGCAACCTCGAAGTGCTGGACGTGAATGTCGTGCTGCCGGATGGCGGCAACTGAAGCACGTTCCATCCTGCTGCATGGCGTGGACTTCACGTCCGCACCGCGCAGCAGGAAAGGCATCACCATCGCATCTGGCCATCTGGTCGGCGGCACCCTAGTCCTCGACGAACTCGTCACGCTGTTCGACTTCGCCAGTTTCACCGACTGGCTGCGCAGGCCGGGTCCGTGGCTGGCCGGTTTCGATTTTCCGTTCTCTTTCCCGCGCGAGCTGATTGAACTGCTCGGCTGGCCGACCGACTGGCCTGCGCTGATCCGGCATGTCGCCGCGCTGGACAAGGAAAGCCTGCGGGACCGCTTCAAGTCGGTATGCGACGCACGGCCGGCTGGCAGCAAATTCATCCATCGTGCGGGCGACCTGCCCGCCGGCTCATCGTCGCCAATGAAATGGGTCAATCCGCCGGTCGCATGGATGCTGCGCGCCGGCGCACCCTTGCTGCTGGACGCGGGCGTGCACATCCCATTCATGCACGAAGGCGACCGCGACCGGGTCGCTCTCGAAGCCTATCCCGGCCTGGTGGCGCGCGGCATTACGCGCGCCTCGTACAAGAGCGACACGCCTCGCCTGCAGACGCCGGAGCGCCGCACGGCGCGGCAGGCGATCCTGCAGGCGACGGAGAGCGGCAACTATCCGCAACAAGTGCGGCTTGACGCGGGCCGCTTCCGCGACCAGCTGCTCGACGACGGCAGCGGCGACCTGCTCGATGCGGCGCTGTGCGCGCTGATGGCGGCGTGGGCATGGCAGCGCCGCGACCGGGACTACGGCTTGCCGCCGCATGACGGACTCGAGGGCTGGATCGTCGGCGCCTGAGCCGTCCGACGCGGTTTCAGGCCACCTTGCGCCCCTCTGCAAAACGGGCGAACCAGCTCAACGACTCCGGATTCGCCATCGCATCCGGATTCGCGACTTTCTCGACCGGCATGCCGAGCAGCAGCTTCTTGATCGGCAGCTCCATCTTCTTTCCCGTCAGCGTGCGCGGTACGGCAGACACCACGAATACATCATTCGGCACATGCCGCGCCGACAGCTGCGTGCGTATCCGGTCGCGGATGCGCTGCTCGAGCGCGGTGTCGAGCGTGATGCCGTCACGCAGCACCACGAACAGCGGCATCCAGGAATCGCGCCCCAGGTATTCGAGGTCGACCACCAGGCTATCGAGCACTTCGTCAAAATCCTCGACCACACGATATATCTCGGCCGTGCCCATCCGTATGCCGTGCCGGTTGATGGTCGCATCCGAACGGCCGTAAATCACGGCACCGCCGCGGTCCGTGATGCGTATCCAGTCCCCATGGCGCCACAGGCCGGGATAGTGCTCGAAATAGCTTTCGAGATAGCGACGGTTGCCTTCGTCATTCCAGAAGTACAGCGGCATCGAGGGCATCGGCTCGGTCACCACCAGTTCGCCGACCTGCTCGATCAGTTCGCGGCCGTGGTCGTCCATCGCATGCACGGCGACGCCAAGGGCACGGCACTGCATCTCGCCCGCGTATAGCGGCAGGTTCGGACAGCAGGTAACAAAGGCCGCGGCGATGTCGGTACCGCCGCTGATCGACGCCAGCATCAGGTCCTGCTTCACCTCGCGGTAGATCCAGTGGTAGGCCTCGGCTGCCAGCGGCGACCCGGTCGCCCCGACGGTACGCAATGCAGCCAGGTCGGCCATCTGCGAGGGCGATACGCCGGCCTTCATGCAGTTGGCATAGAAGGCCGCGCCTACCCCCATGAAGGTCAGCTGATGGTCGGCGGCAAAGCGCCACAGCCGACCCATGTCCGGATAGCCGGGGTTGCCGTCATAAATGCAGATGGTGGCGCCCACCAGCAGCCCGGTGATCTGCGAGTTCCACATGATCCAGCCGGTCGTTGAGAACCAGAGGAAGCGATCGTCCTCGCCGAGGTCGAGGTGCAGCGCATGGCCCTTCAGCGTCTCCAGCAAACTGCCGCCATGCCCGTGCACGATCGGCTTGGGCATGCCGGTCGTGCCGGATGAATACAGGATCCACAGCGGATGGTCGAAGGGCAGCTGCTCGAAGCGGATCGGTCCGGCCTGCGCCGCCGGATGCGACAGCAGTTCCTGCCAGCCCAGTGCGCCCGGCAGGGAAGCCGACGGATCGAGGTAGGGAAACAGCACTGTATGCTCCAGCGTCGCCAGTTCGCTGCGCATGGTACGCACTACGTCCAGCCGGTCGAAGTCCTTGCCGCCGTAGCGATAGCCGTCGACCGCAATCAGGACTTTCGGATCGATCTGGCGGAAGCGGTCGAGCACGCTCGCCGTGCCCATGTCGGGCGAACAGGATGACCAGATCGCGCCGATGCTCGCGCATGCATAGAAAGCGATCGCCGCTTCCGGCGTATTGGGCAGGTAGGCGACCACGCGATCGCCCGGACCGACGCCCAGTGCACGCAGGGTATTCGCGACCGCAGTGACCTGCGCACGCAGCTCGCGCCAGCTGAGCGTGACCGGCGCACGCGACTCGGACTCGGCAACGATGGCCGGCTTGCCGGCACTGCCTTCATCGGTATTGAAGCGAAACAGCTGCTCCGCAAAATTCAGGCGGCTGCCGCGAAACCACTGCGCGCCCGGCATCGCGTGGGTCGACAGGATCTCCTGGTAAGGCTGCGAGCTTTGAATGTCGAAATACTGCCAGACCGACGACCAGAAGCCCTCGAGGTCATCGACCGACCACTGCCAGAGTTCGTCATAGGTGCGAAACGGCTGCTCCCGGTGACTGGCGAGCCAGTCGATGAAATGGGTAAGCCGGCTGTTTTCAATGCGCTGCCTGCTGGGTTGCCAGAGCAGCACGTTCTCTTCCGCCATGGAGGTCTCCCGGATTGTTGTTGTTCTGTCGGGAGGATGATAAATCAAGCGCAGGCCGAAGGGCCGCACTTGCAGGAAATGCCGGCTCCGCGCGGGGAGCCGGCAACCATGTCAGTGCAACTGATGCTTGAGCTGCCTGAGCTCCTCGTGCGCCTGCAGCACGGCACTCTTCAATTGCTGATCCACATCGCCGCTCTTCTCGCAGGCCGCCTTGACCTGGTCACCCAGCTCCTCGAGCTGGTCCACGCAGTCAATGATGGCCTGGTCATCCTGCGCCTGCTGCAACTGCTGGCGCGCCTTGATCGATTCACGATCCAGCTGCTGGATACTGCTCTTCAGGTCACCCGGCACACCGCTGCCGGCGCGCTCGCATGCCTGGCTGGCCTGGTGGATGGTCTGCTCGATCTGGGTAAATCGCTGGCGAACTTTATCTGCCTGCATCATGTTCAGTCTCCTCGTCGGATGGGTGGACCGGGCGCACCCGGCCCCGTTGGATGAAAGCCCGGCAACCGAGTTCCGGCTGCCTAGTGCAGCACGTTGCCAGTGCCAGTGGCCGCCCCGCCCTCGCGCCCGGGCAGGCCGCGCTCGATGAACTGTTTCATCCGCTGCAAATCGTCTTCCAGTGCAGTTTGCGGGTCATCGCCCATCAGCACTGCCACGCCCTTGCCGATGGCACCGGCGGGCGGGCGCCAGCCGATGCGTACCGTCGCGCGCGTTCCGCTGCCGTGCGGCTCGAGCATCACCGTGCCCTCGTTTTCCACGGTCGCCCCGGCCTCGCTCTGCCACGCGAGGCGGCGCGGACGATCCGATGCGGTCAGGCGGGAATCGAATTCCACTTCGCTGCCTGCCGGCCCCTGGACCACCCAATGCGAGCGATCCTGGCCGAGGTCGCGCACCTCGATCACATGCGACATGAAATGCGGGAAATTCTCGTACCGGCTCCAGACGTCATACACCGCCTCGGGCGAGGCGTTGATCTCGATTGAGCATTCCGCCTCGAAGCCCTGTTGCTGCGAGCCCATGAAGCTTTCAGCCAGGCCACGCACCCCGCGTCCGCCGCGCGCCATCAGGCCAAGGCTGGTGGCCGCAGCCACCAGTCCCATCGGCTGGCGGCGCGACAGCGCGAACCAGGTCAGCGCCCCGGCGCCGATTGCGCCTGCGATCCACAGCGGACTGCGCCCGGCGAACATCGACGACATCATCCCGCGTGCTTCCTCAACATAGGACTGCATGCCGTGACGCACTTCTTCCACACCCGGTATGCCCTCGACCAGTTCGATCAGCTGGTCTTCGTAGTCGGCGTTGATGTCACCCGCCAGGGTGACCACGCCGTCATCGACGCTGACATCGACCTCGTCGATCTGCGGAAATGCCCGGGCAATACGCGAGCGCACGCGGGCTTCGAGTACATGGTTGTCAAGCGGCTTGGCCTGCCGCGAGGACATCATCTTCATCGCCTCCGCCTGCATGCCGGTCAGGCGGTTGCGCGCGTCCCGCACTTTGCCGCCCACCATTTTCTGGGTCTGGTTCGAGTAATGCGTCATCTTGTCCTGCAGCAGTGCACGCCGGCGCCTTCCCTCGGCCGGGTCGGCGATATACATCGCCAGCGCACCGAGCGCCATGCCACCGAGCCAGCCCATCCATTGCATGTCCCTGCTTCGGGTCGTCTGATATTCCACAGTGTTCTCCTTGTCAGTGTGAAGCCATCGATCCAGCGGAAATCCCCGGAGCAGGCAAACGCTGTGCCCGCCCCAGCCAGTCGGCAACCTCCTGCTCGTCTACCTGCCGGAAGTCGCCATACCATTCGCCGACCGCGCCGAATCTCTCCGGACAAGACAGCGCGACCACTCTGTCGGCCAGTAAACCCACCCTGTCCACTGCCTCGCGCGAAGCGACCGGGACCGCCACCGTGATCGGGCCCGCCTGCACCGAGCGCAGCGCCGTGATCGCAGCCAGCATCGTGCTGCCGGTGGCCATGCCATCGTCGGTCAGGATCACCGGCCGGCCGCCCAGCGCCGTCAGCGGCACGCTCAGCGGATAGCGGCGCTCGCGGCGCGCCAATTCCGACTGTTCGCAGCGAACCACCGCTTGCACCTCCTGTTCCGACAGCCCGAGCCTGTCCTGCAGTTCACGATCGAACACGCAATGGCCGCCGGCCGCCAGCGCTCCCATGGCCAGCTCGGGGAAATGCGGCACGCCCAGCTTGCGCACCACCAGCGGCTCCAGCGGCAGCCCCAGCTTTTCGGCCAGTGCAAAACCTACCGGCACGCCGCCACGCGGCAGGGCCAGCACGACTGTCCCGCTCGCACAAGGCGGGGCGTGCAGCGCCTGCGCCAGCTGCTCACCGGCGCTGAGCCGGTCCCGGAAATGCTCGGCGTGAACTCGCATGGGAATTGGACTGAGCCGAAGGGAGAAAAGATCAATATTTCTCCAAGGTAAAATTCGGTATCAATCGTCCGCAAATGTCGGAACTTCGTTCCAGCCGCTTATTCGAATTCCGGTTCCCCTTGTCGCGCTGCCCATGAAAAAAATACTCGCTGCCTTGCTCAGCCTGTCTGCATTCGCGTTTGCCCATGCGCAAACGACGGGCTGCGACAAGCATTTCTTCCAGAAAGCTCCTCCGGAATTCACCCGCAAAACCTTGCAGTCGGCCACGGTCGGGCTCTGCTTCGAAGCATTTTCGGCAATGCACTCCGGCGTATCGAAAACCCCCCTCTGGTCGGCGCAGCACCTCACGCGCGACAGCCTGAAGGCCGCCAAGGCAGTCAAGCGGGAGGACAGCTTTCATGCGGAAATAGCGCTGCCGCCGAAGAGCGGCGCGGAACTGGCGGACTATGCGCGCTCGGGCTTCGACCGCGGCCACATGGCGCCGGCGGCCGACATGCCCACCAAGGTGGCCCAGCACGAAAGTTTTTCGCTGGCGAACGTGGTGCCGCAAAACCGCAAAAACAACCAGATCCTGTGGTCGGCCATCGAGGGGGCGACGCGCCACCTGACCAACCAGCGAGGCGAGCTCTACGTCGTGACCGGGCCGCTGTTCGAGGGAGAAAAAATCCAGCGCCTGAACGGACGGGTTTTCGTGCCGACCCATGTATTCAAGGCAGTCGTTGATCCGGTGCGCAACGAAGGCGCGGCGTGGCTGGCACCGAATGACGATAGCGGCGACTTCAAGGTGGTGAGCATCGCCGAGGTGGAAAAGAAGGCAGGGATCAATCTGTTCCCGAAGCTGCCGGACGCCGCCAAGCAGCAGGCGATGGAACTGCCCGCGCCGAAGATCCGCGGCAAGCGCAACTGACGGGAGCCGCCATGGCCAGCATCAAACCTTTTGAAAACGAGAGCGACTCGGTTGCCATCGACGAGCTGACGATCGAGAACCGGATCGACCAGCTCGAACTGTATGGCTCCCTGTCGATTACCCGGGACAAGGCCGGCCTCGAGCGCGCGCTGCAGCTGAAGGAAGTGATCGACGCTGCGGTCAAAGCGTTGCAGGACGATGCCGCGTTGCCCGACCAGGTCAGCTTCCGGCCGCCTGACAGTATTGACAACCCGTTCAAATAACCCGCCTGACGGCTGTCCCTCCCCGGCGAGGGATGGCCAACACTGGCATACTGTCGGGCTATCGCACCAACCCGCCCGGCCGCATGTCCCCCGCACCCCGCAATCTCCGCTCGTATCCGCGCTTCCGTCCTGAACTGAAGCCGGCCCCCTTCCTTCCGATGTCGCGCAAGGAAATGGAGAAGCTCGGCTGGGACAGTTGCGACATCATCCTGGTGACGGGCGACGCCTACATCGACCATCCTAGCTTCGGCATGGCGCTGGTCGGGCGGCTGCTGGAATCGCAAGGCTTCCGGGTCGGCATCATCAGCCAGCCGGACTGGCACTCGGCCGAGCCGTTCCGGGCGCTGGGCAAACCGAACCTGTATTTCGGCGTGACTGCGGGGAACATGGATTCCATGATCAACCGCTACACCGCCGACCGCAAGCCGCGCTCTGAAGATGCCTACACGCCGAACGGCGAGCCGAACCGGCGTCCCGACCGCACGCTGACCGTGTATGCGCAGCGCGCGCGCGAGGCCTTCCCCGGCGTGCCGATCATCATCGGCAGCATCGAGGCCAGCCTGCGCCGCATCGCGCATTACGACTACTGGTCCGACACCGTGCGCCGCTCGGTGCTGATGGACTCCAAGGCAGACATCCTCCTGTTCGGCAATGCCGAGCGCGCACTGCTGGAGTTGTCGCATCGCCTCGGTGCCGGCGAATCGGTGAAGGGCATGCGCGACCTGCGCGGCACGGCATTCATGGCGCCGCGCGGCTGGCGGCCGGCCGACGACTGGAGCGAGATCGACTCCACCCGCGTCGACACGCCGGGCAAGGTCGAGCCGCATCCGGATCCCTATGAAATGAAGGAAAAGGAGCCGCAGGCCTGCGGCACCGACGGCAGCGCCGCATCAGTCGCGCCGATAAAAATCCTGACCCGCGAGGAGCGCCTCGCGCAGCAGAAAGAAATCCGGGCGAAAAGCGTGGTGCGCCTGCCGTCCTTCGAGACGGTCAAGGAAGACCCGGTCGCCTATGCCCATGCTTCGCGGGTGTTCCACCTCGAGTCGAACCCGGGCAATGCGCGCGCGATGGTGCAGGCGCATGGCGAACGCGATGTGTGGCTGAACCCGCCGCCCCTGCCGCTGGCGATGGACGAAATGGACCATGTGTACGACCTGCCGTATGCGCGTGCACCGCATCCGGCTTACGGCAACGCCAAGATACCGGCGTGGGACATGATCCGCTTCTCGGTCAACATCATGCGCGGCTGCTTCGGCGGATGCACCTTCTGCTCGATCACGGAGCATGAGGGCCGCATCATCCAGAGCCGCTCAGAACCGTCCATCCTGCGCGAGATCGAGCTGATACGCGACAAGACCAAGGGCTTCACCGGTACCATCTCCGACCTTGGCGGACCGACCGCCAACATGTACCGGCTCGCGTGCAAGGACAAGAAGATCGAAGAGTCCTGCCGCCGGCTGTCGTGCGTGTACCCGACCATCTGCAGCAACCTCAACACCGACCACGGCAAGCTGATCCAGCTGTACCGCAAGGCGCGCGCGATCCCCGGCGTGAAGAAAATCCTGGTCAGCTCCGGACTCCGCTACGACCTCGCAGTGCGCTCGCCCGAATATGTGAAGGAACTGGTCACCCACCATGTCGGCGGCCTGCTGAAGATCGCGCCCGAGCATTCGGAAGAAGGCCCGCTGTCGAAGATGATGAAGCCGGGCATGGGCTCGTACTACAAGTTCAAGGAGCTGTTCGACAAGTATTCGAAGGAAGCAGGCAAGGAACAGTACCTGATCCCCTATTTCATCGCGGCGCATCCGGGCACCACGGACGAAGACATGCTGCACCTTGCGCTGTGGCTGAAACAGAACGACTTCCGGCTGGACCAGGTGCAGACCTTCCTGCCGACGCCGATGGCGATGGCCACCACGATGTACCACACGCGCAAGAACCCGCTGCGCAAAATCGCGCGCGAATCGGAAACCGTCGAGACGCCGCGGCTGGCGAAGATCCGCCGCTTCCACAAGGCGCTGCTGCGCTACCACGATCCGGCCAACTGGGAAGCCCTGCGCGAAGGCCTGAAACGCATGGGCCGCAGCGACCTGATCGGCAACGGACCGCAGCACCTCGTGCCGCGCTCGGATGCCGTGGCCGCCCTCGCCCGCCGTCCCCGGCGCGAAGAGACGCCGCCGCTGAAGACAGTGGCAAAGAAATTCGGACAGAAGAAGCTGCGCCCGGGCGCGGCGATACAGCGCAAGCGCCCCGGCTGAACGACCGCAGAAGGCGGCGCTGAAAAAACAAAAGCCGACCATCGCTGGTCGGCTTTTTCATTCGGTGGTGGGAAGTGCTGGCTTCGAACCAGCGACCTATCGCGTGTGAGGCGATCGCTCTACCCCTGAGCTAACCTCCCGAAAGAGGCGAGATTATTACACACTCCGAACGGACAATCAATCGTTCGGCGCTTCCGAAAGCTGGCGCCACAGGCAGGCGCCTTTCGCCTCCTTGTCCAGCCCCTGCAGGAGTGCTTCGTGCGCCGACAGTTCTTCATCGGTCGGCGCCAGCACCAGGATCTCGGCCATGGCCACGCCGGTACCGGTTGCACCGGCTGATGCATCGACCTGCAAGTCCATCGTCAGGCTTTCCTGCCCGCGCGTCATCGCCAGATAGACTTCGGCCAGCAGTTCCGAATCCAGCAATGCGCCGTGCAGCGTGCGGTGTGCATTCGAAATGCCGTAGCGCTCGCATAGCGCATCGAGCGAATTGCGCTTGCCCGGAAAGAGCCCCTTCGCCTGCACCAGCGTATCGATGATCCCGAGCACGTGGGTTGCGAAGCGCGGCCTGCCGAGCCGGCCGAATTCCGCATCAAGGAAACCCACGTCGAATGGCGCGTTGTGGATGATGACCTCGGCGTCCTGCAGGTACTCGCACAGGGAGTCGGCGATTTCGGCGAACTTCGGCTTGTCGCTCAGGAACTCGGTGGTCAGTCCGTGCACGGCGAGCGCTCCGGGGTCGGAGTCGCGCTCGGGGTTGAGGTAAAAGTGGAAGTTGTTGCCGGTCAGCCGCCGGTTGACCATCTCAACGCAGCCGATTTCGATGATGCGGTCGCCGCTCGCAGGATTCAGGCCGGTGGTTTCGGTATCGAGAATAATTTGTCGCATGGGCTAGCCGCTCGGGTTCGTTGGTCAGGCAGCTTTTGCCGCGCGCAAGGCTAGCACGACGCCCTGGTTGGCGAGCGCATCAGCCTTCTCGTTGCCTTCATGTCCGGCGTGTCCCTTCACCCAGCGCCAGTCGATCGTGTGGCGCAGGCGCGCCTCGTCGAGCGCCTGCCACAGGTCGACATTCTTCACCGGCGCCTTGCTCGCCGTGCGCCAGCCCCTCGCCTTCCAGCCGGCGAGCCACTCGCTGATGCCCTTCTGGACGTATTGGCTGTCGGTGTGCAGCACCACGTCGCACGGGCGCTTGAGCGCATTCAGCGCCTCGATCACTGCCTTGAGTTCCATCCGGTTGTTGGTGGTATCCATCTCGCCGCCGCACAGCGATTTTTCCCTCGCTGCCGGACGGCCCTCGGCCTGCCACGTGCCCATGCCGCCTGCCACCATCCATGCGCCCCAGCCACCCGGCCCCGGATTGCCCTTGCAGGCGCCATCGGTGTAAATCTCAACTTTGTCCATGCCTGTCCTGTCGGTTCTTCATTCGGTTCGCTGCCGGCACCACGCTGCCGGCAGTGACGCGCTGCTTCTGCCATGCAGGCCCGATCAGCCGCATGCCCTTCACGCGCTTGATCGCCTGCACGATGTACAGTGCGCCCAGATACGGCCACCAGCGATTGCCTGCCTTCTCGAGGAAAGCGAAGCGGCGCAGCCACTGGTCGGTCACGCAAGGCGGCGCATAGCAGCCAAAATGCCCGCGGTTGATTTCCATGTTCAGCAGCTTCAGCCAGTCTTTCAGCCGCGGCACGCTGATGAACTCGCCGTGCAGCGGCAAAAAATGCGCGCCGGTCATCCGGCCTGCCACCTGGCGCATTCCCCACATGCTGACCGGATTGAAGCCGCAGATGATCACCTGCCCCTCGGGGATCAGCACGCGCTCCACTTCACGCAGCACCTGGTGCGGCTCGGCCGCGAACTCGAGCACATGCGGCAGCACGATCAGGTCGAGGCTTTGGGTGGCGAACGGCAGCTCGGCGAAGTCGTGCAGCATCACGACCGGCCGCAACGCGCCTTCCGACGGCAGCGCGGCGTCGGTGATCCAGCGGTTCGGCATCCGATTGGCTGACAGCGCGTCGATCTGGGGCAGCCCGAGCTGGACGGCGTTGTAGCCGAAAATATCGGCGGTCAGCTCATCGAGTCGCGACTGTTCCCATGCGCGTGCATAGGCGCCAGCCGGCGTATCGAACCACGGGGCGAGCGATATAATCGATTTGTCCGAAACCTGTTGATCCATGCCCATGTCAGTGCGTCAGCCCTTGCAAGTCACCGCGATTCCGGCCTTTGCCGACAATTATCTGTGGCTGATTCATGACCAGCAGCATGCGGCGGTCGTGGATCCCGGCGATGCGGCCCCGGTCGAGGCAGCGCTGGCGTCGCTGGACCTGACACTGGACGCTATTTTACTCACTCACCATCATGCTGACCACGCGGGTGGCGTGCTGCAACTGCTCGCGCGCAGGAAAGTGCCGGTGTTCGGCCCGGCGCGCGAAGCGATTGCAGGCATCAGCGTGCCCTTGTCGGAAGGCGATCGCGTCAGCCTGCCTTCGTTGTCGCTGGAGCTGTCCGTGCTCGACGTGCCGGGCCACACCGCCGGCCACATCGCCTACGTAGCCACTGATCCGCGCTGGCTTTTCTGTGGTGACACCCTGTTTGCCGGCGGATGCGGCCGCCTGTTCGAGGGCACCCCCGGGCAAATGACGCAGTCGCTGGCAAAACTTGCCGCGCTGCCGGACGACACCCTGGTCTACTGTGCCCACGAGTACACGGTATCCAACCTGCGCTTCGCAATCGCGGCCGAACCTGGTAATGAGGCAGTGGCCGGACGGCTGGCGCACGAACAGCAGCGACGCGAACGAGGCGAAGCGACGGTACCGTCAAGCATCGGGCTGGAGCGGCTTACCAATCCTTTCCTGCGCTATCGCGAACCCAAGATCATTGCCGGCCTGCAGTCGGCAGGCCGACTGTCCGGTACCGACCCGGTCGCGGCCTTCGCTGCACTGCGCGAATGGAAAAACACTTATCGATAGCTAATTTGCTTTCATCCTTGGCAAACTGAACGCAACTAGCAGAAATCCAGCGGTAATTTCCCTTGACGGCATTTCGTGTAGTTACTTAAACTTGCGCGAATTCAATTTGCACGTTCGGCAAGCTC
>JAIXTG010000338.1 GCA_027484285.1 Oxalobacteraceae bacterium
GTCGGCATGCCGGTCTATGAAGTGATCGGCCGGCGGGTATTCCTGACCGATGCCGGGCGCGAGCTGGCCGAAACGGCGCGCGCCATCTCCGACGAATGGGAATCCCTGCAGCAGAAATTCGACGCGATGCGCGGGCTGACCCGCGGCCGGCTGCGGGTTTCGCTGGTCAATACCGCGCAGTACTTCATGCCGCGCCTGCTCGGCAGCTTCTGTGCCAGCCATCCCGAGGTCGATATTTCGCTCGAACTGATGAACCGCGACAGCGTGGTCGCGCGCATGCGCGACAACCTCGACGACCTCTACATCATGTCGATGCCGCCCAAAGACCTGGACCTGGAGGACAGCGTCTTCATGCCCAATCCGCTGCTGCTGGTCGCTTCGCCCGCCCATCCGCTGGCGCGCCGGCGCCGGCTGACGCTGGACCGTTTTGCGGATGACCGCTTCATCCTGCGCGAGCAGGGCTCAGGCACGCGGATGGCGGCCGAGCAGCTGTTCGCCCGGCTGAAATTCAAGCCGCGGCTGCGGATGGAGCTGGGCAGCAACGAAGCGATACGCCAGGCGGTGGCCGGTGGCCTCGGTGTGGCGGTGCTGTCCCGCCACGCGCTGCGCGAAGGCGCGGCGGAGACCGATGTCGCGGTGCTCGACGTGCAGGGCTTTCCGCTCGATTCGCAATGGCATGTGGTGCACCCGCGCGGCAAGCGGCTGTCGCCGCTGGCCGCGGTATTTCGCGAGCATCTGCTGAAAGCGGCCGGCAACTGGCGCTGAGCGGCTGCCCGGCTGTGGGAGCTCGGGCCTTGCTGCTAAACTTTGCGGTCTTTGTGCCTGCCGCCCGCGGCGGGCAAGCCTGGAGACCCGGATGATCCTGACACCCTGGCACGGCCGCACGCTGCTGCCGGCCGTCTTGCTGGCGCTGGCGCTGGCGCAGCCGGCCAGTGCGCAGCAGGCCCTCGTCGAGCCGCCGGCGCCGCTGACGCTGGCGCAGGCGGTCGCATTGGCGCTCGACGGCAATCCGACCATCTCGGCCGCACGGCGCGAGGTCGAGGCCAGCGAAGCGCAAGTGCTGCAGGGTTCGCTGCGACCGAATCCGGAATTTGCAATGCAGGCCGAGGATGCCGGCCGGCCGGCGCGTACCGGCTCGGTCGAAATCGGCCTGCCGTTCGAGACCGCAGGCAAGCGCGAAGCGCGGGTGCGTGCGGCCGACCTCGGGCGCCAGGTTGCGGCCACCGAGCTGGTTGGGCGCGAGCTGCGTATCCGTACTTCAGTGGTGGCCGCGTTTTTCGACGTGCTCGCCGCGCAGGAACAGGCGGCCCTGGCCGCCGACAGTGCGCGCCTTGCGCAGCGTGCGACCGAAATCGCTGCAAGGCGCGTCGCTGCTGGCAAGGTGTCGCCGGTCGAGGAAACCCGGGCCCGCGTGGCCGAGGCGGGCGTGCGCGTGGCACTGACCCAGGCAGAGAGCGAATTGCGCAATGCGCGTCGCCGCCTGTCCAGCCTGTGGGGCAATCCGTCGCCCAATTTCAGCAGCGCCGTCGGCGAAGTCGAGCGGCTGCCGCCGGTACCGGCGCCGGAGCTGGTCGAGCGGCGGATCGAGACATCGCCGCTGCTGCTGCGGGCCCGGCGCGAAGTCGAGCGGCGCACCTCGCTGGTGGCACTCGAGCAGGCGCGCGCCGTGCCCGATTTCCAGGTCAACCTCGGCGTGCGCCGCAGCATCGAAGTGCCGGGCAACCTCGTGATCATCGGGGTGCAGGTGCCGCTGCCGGTGGCTAACCGCAACCAGGGCAACATTCTCGAGGCGCTGCGCCGCGAGGACAAGGCGCGGGATGAACTGCGTGCCGTGCAGCTGTCGCTGTCGAGCGATGTCCTGCAGGCGCTCGAGCGCGTCGGTGCCCGTCGCGCCGAAGCCGAGCTGCTGCGCTCGGACGTCCTGCCGGGTGCGCGCAGCGCCTACGAGGCGGCGACCATCGGTTTCGAGAACGGCAAGTTCAGCTTCCTCGAGGTACTCGATGCGCAGCGCACGCTGTTTTCCGCCAAATCGCAGTACTTGGCTGCGCTGGCCAACTTCCATCGGGCGCTGTCCGAGCTGGAAGGACTGCTCGGCGAGCCCGCACAACAATGACAATGAAACCGAGACTCAGGATGATTCCACGCCGTTCTACCGCCGGCCGCCAGCGCGGCAGGGCGCAGCTATGGGCCATCATTGCCGTGATCGCCGCCGGCCTGGTGCTGGCCGCGCTGATCCTGTCGATGGAGCGTGGCCGGCACGCCGGCCCCGACGATGATGATGAGGCGGCACCTTCCCCGGCCGCCACCGCGCCTGCAAGTGGCGCCGCCGCGGCCGGTGAGCGCCGCGAGGTCGGCATGAATGATGCGCAGGTAGCGGCGTCCGCGATTGCCGTCGAGGCGGCCGGGCCGGCGCAGATCGACTCGACGGCCCGCTTCCCCGGCGAGATCCAGCTCAATGACGAGCGCACTGCGCATGTGGTGCCGCGCGTGCCGGGCGTGGCCGAGACAGTGCAGGTGTCGGTCGGGCAGTCGGTCCGGCAGGGGCAGCTGCTGGCCGTGTTCTCCAGCCCGCAGGTGTCGGAGTTGCGCAGTGCGCTGCAGATGGCACAGCGGCGGCTTGACCATACCCGCTCGGTGCTCGAGCGCGAGAAGCGCCTGTGGGAGCAGCGGATCTCGGCCGAGCAGGATTACCTGCAGGCGCAGCATGCGGTGCAGGAGGCCGAGATCGACCTGCAGAACGCGCAGCAGAAGCTGGCAGCGCTCGGCGTGGGCGGCAGCGAGCGCAGCTCCAACCGTTTCGAACTGCGCGCGCCGTATGCGGGCCTGGTGGTCGAGCGCAACCTGTCGATCGGCGAGGCAGTCAAGGAAGACACGCCGATTTTCACGATTGCGGACATGAATACCGTCTGGGCCGAGGTACATATTCCGGCCGCCGACCTGCCGCTGGTCCGCGTCGGCGACCGGGTGTCGCTGCAGGCCGCGGCATTCAACGCACAGGCCACCGGTACGGTCGCTTTCATCGGCGCGCTCGTGGGCGAGCAGACCCGGATGGCGCGGGCAAGGATCGTGGTGCCCAATCCTGCGGGCATCTGGCGCCCCGGCCTGTTCGTGAATGTGGAGGTCAGGGCGGCCCGCACCGAGGTGCCGGTCGCGGTCAACGCGGAGGCCCTGCAGACGCTGGGCACCCAGCAGGTGGTGTTCGTCAGGAATGCCGCAGGATTCGCCGCGCGCCCGGTAACAGTCGGTCGCTCCGACGGCCGGCAGGTGGAGGTCGTGCAGGGACTCGCCGCCGGCGAACGCTATGCGGCGCGCGGCAGTTACATCCTGAAGTCCGAGCTGTCGAAGCTGGCTTCGGAAGAAGGCTACTGATCCGCGATGGACGCACTTCATGTTTGAGCGACTGATACGCTTTTCGATTGCGCAGCGCGCGCTGGTGATGTTCGCCGCGCTCGGGCTGGCGCTGTTCGGCATTTTCAGCTACCAGCGGCTGCCGATCGACGCGGTACCCGATATCACCAATGTGCAGGTGATGATCAATACCTATGCGCCCGGCTACTCGCCGCTCGAGGTGGAACAGCGCATCACTTATCCGATCGAGACCTCGATGGCCGGCCTGCCTCGCCTGCAGCAGACACGCTCGCTGTCGCGCTACGGGCTGTCGCAGGTGACCGTGATTTTCGACGAGGGCACCGACATCTATTTCGCGCGCCAGCTGGTGAATGAGCGAATCGCCCAGGCGCGCGACCGCCTGCCCGCCGGCCTGACGCCGGAAATGGGGCCGATCGCCACCGGCCTCGGCGAGATCTACCTGTGGACAGTCGAGGCGGACGCGGAGGCAAAGAAGCCTGACGGCACGCCTTATGGCCCCACCGACCTGCGCGAGATCCAGGACTGGGTCATCAAGCCGCAGCTGCGCAATGTGCGGGGCGTCACCGAGATCAACTCGATTGGCGGCTATGTGAAGGAATACCAGATCGCGCCCAATCCCGAGCGGCTGGCCGCGGTCGGCGTATCGATCGGCGAGCTGGTGACCGCCATCGACCGCAACAACCAGAACACCGGCGCCGGCTATATCGAGAAGCGCGGCGAACAGTACCTGGTGCGCGCGCCGGGGCAGGTGCGCAGCATCGACGACATCCGCACTGTCGTCATCAAGAACGCCGGCGGTGTGCCGGTGCGGGTGCGCGACGTGGCCGAGGTCGGCATCGGCCGCGAACTGCGCACCGGTGCCGCCACCGAAGACGGCCGCGAAGTGGTGCTCGGCACGGTGTTCATGCTGATGGGCGAAAACAGCCGCACGGTGTCGCAGGCCGTCGACCGCAAGATGGCGGAGATCAACCGCAACCTGCCCAAGGGCGTGCGCGTCATTACCGTCTACGACCGCACCAACCTGGTCGACAAGGCGATCGCGACCGTGGCGGCCAACCTGATCGAGGGGGCAGCGCTGGTGATCGCCGTGCTGTTCTACTTCCTCGGCAACCTGCGCGCGGCGCTGATTACCGCGGCCGTGATCCCGCTGTCGATGATGTTTACCCTGACCGGCATGGTCGAGTACAAGGTCAGCGCGAACCTGATGAGCCTCGGCGCACTCGACTTCGGCATCATCGTCGACGGCGCCGTCGTGATTGTCGAGAACTGCATGCGGCGGCTCGCGCATGCGCAGCAGCAGGCGGGCCGTGTCCTGACGCGCGACGAGCGCTTCGATGAAGTCTTCGCCGCAGCGCGTGAATCGCGCCGTCCGCTGCTGTTCGGCCAGTTCATCATCATGGTGGTCTACCTGCCGATCTTCACGCTGTCGGGCATCGAGGGCAAGATGTTCCACCCGATGGCATTCACCGTGGTGGCTGCACTGCTGGGCGCCATCGTGCTGTCGATTACTTTCGTGCCGGCCGCGGTCGCGATGTTCGTCACCGGCCGCGTGACCGAAAAGGAAAATGCGCTGATGCGCGCCGCCCGCCGGGTGTACCAGCCGCTGTACCACTGGGCGATGGCGTCCAAGCCGCTGGTGCTGACTGCGGCCGCGGTGCTGGTCGTGCTGTGCTCGCTGCTGGCGACCCGGCTGGGCAGCGAATTCATTCCCAATTTGAATGAGGGCGACTTCGCATTCCAGACCATACGCGCGCCCGGCGTCAGCCTGACGCAGGCGGTCGAGATGCAGCAGCAGATCGAGCTGACGCTGAAGAAGCAGTTCCCGGAAATCGAGCGCGTGTTCACCCGCATCGGCACGGCCGAGATTGCCACCGACCCGATGCCGCCCAGCCTGTCCGACGGCTACATCATGCTCAAGCCGGTCGACCAGTGGCCCGAGCCGCGCAAGACGCGCGATGAATTGCTGGCGGCAATTGAAGAAACCGTGTGGAAGATCCCGGGCAACAACTACGAGTTCTCGCAGCCCATCCAGCTGCGCTTCAACGAACTGATCTCCGGCGTGCGCAGTGATGTGGCGGTGAAGATTTTCGGTGACGACATGGACCAGCTGAACCACCTCGGCGAGGAAGTCGCCGCCCGGCTGCGCAAGGTGGACGGCGCGACCGAGGTGAAGGTCGAGCAGACCACCGGCCTGCCGGTGCTGAGCGTGGCGATCGACCGCCAGCAGGCGGCCCGCTACGGACTGAACGTGGCCGACATCCAGGATGTGGTGGCGGCCGCCGTCGGCGGCAGTGTGGCCGGCACCCTGTTCGAAGGCGACCGCCGCTTCGACATCGTGGTGCGCCTGCCGGAAAACCTGCGTACCGATATCGAGGCCATCCGTCGCCTGCCGCTGAACCTGCCGGGCGGCGGCTTCATCCAGCTGTCCGAAGTGGCCGGGCTGTCGGTGGCGCCGGGCCCGAACCAGGTCAGCCGCGAGAACGGCAAGCGGCGCGTCGTGGTCACCGCGAATGTGCGCGGGCGCGACATCGGGTCCTTCGTCGGCGAGGCCGGGCAGCGGCTGTCCGGCCTGCCCCTTCCCACCGGCTACTGGACCAGCTGGGGCGGCACTTTCGAAAACCTGCAGTCGGCCGCCGACCGCCTGCAGCTGGTGGTGCCGGGCGCGCTGTTCCTGGTGTTCGTGCTGCTGTTTGCGGTGTTCGGCAACCTGAAGGACGGCCTGCTGGTGTTCACCGGCATACCCTTCGCGCTGACCGGCGGCGTTCTGGCGCTGTGGCTGCGCGACATCCCGCTGTCGATTTCGGCCGCAGTCGGCTTCATTGCGCTGTCCGGCGTTGCGGTGCTGAATGGCCTGGTGCTGATCAGCTTCATCCGCAACCTGATCGACCATGGACATGGATTCGACGACGCAGTGCGCGAGGGCACGATGACCCGCCTGCGGCCGGTGCTGATGACGGCGCTGGTGGCGTCGCTCGGCTTCCTGCCCATGGCGATCGCGACTGGTACCGGTGCCGAAGTGCAGCGGCCGCTGGCCACCGTCGTGATCGGCGGCATATTGTCGTCGACGGTGCTCACGCTGCTGGTGCTGCCGCTGCTTTACACTCTGGTGCATCGGCGCCAGGCGGCGGTTGCCGCGGCGGCCTGAATTTCGTCTCCGGAGAAGTCGTTGAAGCTTGCCTTGTTATCCGACCTGCATGCCAACCTGCCTGCGCTCGAGGCCTGCCTCGCGCATGCGCGGGCGCAGGGTGCGACCGACATCGCGATCCTCGGCGACATCGTCGGCTACGGCCCGCATCCGTCGGAAGTGGTGGATCGCTGCCGCGAGCTGCAGCAGCAGGGCGCGACCGTCCTGCGCGGCAACCATGACCAGCTGCCGGTGAATCCGGTGCTGACCGGTTCCACCTGGGGCGACATGACGGCCGCCTGGACTTTCCGCCACCTGAA
>JAIXTG010000349.1 GCA_027484285.1 Oxalobacteraceae bacterium
GCCAGCCCCGGCACCAGGTAGAGCCGGTAGTCGAGTTGCGGATCATGGGGCACCACCGAGCCGAGGTCCGGCATTTGCCGGAAGCCGGCGGCGAATACCACCATCCACAGCAAGGGGCGCACCAGCGACGATGCCAGCCGGCCGGGCTGGCGCAGGAATTTGTGGATCTCGCGCCCGGCGATCGCCGCCAGCGCCAGTCGTGCGTGCAGCAGCTTCATGCGCGTCCCTCCGCTTTCGTCAGGTGCAGGAAGGCATCGAGCAAGTTGTCGTGCCCGTCCCTGCGCATCAGCGTTTTTGCGTCACCGTCGAAGCGCACGGTGCCGGCCGCCATCACCACGATGCGGTCGGCCGCTTCGGCCTCGTCCACTAGATGAGTCGCCCACAGCACGCCCATCGCGCGTTCGCGGCACAGCGCCTTCACGTCGGCCAGTATCGATGCGCGCGATGCCGGATCGATGCCGACGGTGGCCTCGTCCATCAGCAGCAACTGCGGCTGCGAGAGCAGGGCGCGGGCCAGTTCGACCTTGCGCCGCATGCCGCCCGACAGGTTGCGGCAGGCATCGTCCGCGCGTTCGGCCAGCCCGAAGCGTTGCAGCCAGTGCGCAATGCGCGTGCGTGCCTCGGCGCGCGGTATGCCGTGCAGGTCGGTCTGGAAGCGCAGGTTGGCGCGCACCGACAAATCGAGGTCGAGCGCCGGCTGCTGGAACACGATGGCCAGCTCGGCCAGCGCACTGATCGGCGCGATGCCGATGTCATGTCCGGCCACCTTCGCGCTGCCGCCGTCGGCGACGAACAGGCCTGACAGCATCTGGAACAGCGTCGACTTCCCTGCGCCGTTCGGCCCGAGCAGCGCAACGAATTCGCCGGGCGCGACCGAAAAGCTCACGCCATCCACCGCGCGCCGCGCGCCGAAGCTTTTGCTCAGCTTGTCGATGACAAGCGGGTCGGGGAAGAGGGAAGTCAAGCGGGTCTCCGGCGTTGTTCTTTTTCGGTCGCCGGATTGTAGCGGCTTTGCCGGACGGCGGTAGGGGCTACGAAGCGCTGGGTTCAGCGTTGGGCGCAGTGGCCGAGCGCGTCGATTCCCATGGCCTGCGCACCTGCCAATCTGCCATCCACCCGGCGGGCATCACCAGCGCGAATGCGCCGATGTCGGTGACCAGCTCGCCCAGGGTGGTGCCCTGCACACTGACGCCGCGCGTCAGTGCCGGGAAGCGGCTGTCGATTTCATGCCGGACGATCGGCGCCAGCAGGTCCTGGTTGTGCTGCCAGACGCTGCCGCCAATAAAAATCGCCTCGGTGTCGAGGATGGCGACCAGGTTGTACAGGCCGCGCCCGAACCAGCGCGCCGCCTGCTGCACGACCTCCAGCGCTGCCGGGTCGCCGCGGCGCGCATCGCCGAAGATGTCGGGCAAAGGCTTGCCGAGATGCTTGCCGAAGTTGCGCCCGCCTATCATCGCCTCCAGGTCGCCGCGATTACCGCAGCCGCACAGCGCATCCGTGCTCTCTGTCATCAGCATGTGGCCGGCATGGCCGGCGTTGCCCGCCTTGCCGTGCAGGATGCGGCCGTCCACGCACAAACCGAATCCGATACCCGTACTCCAGGTGACATACAGGGAATTCGGCGGCGCGCTGCCGAAGGCACGCTCGCCGTGCAATGCGGCCACGCAGTCATTGGCAATCTTCACCGTCGCAAACCGTTCGCGCAGTACCGATTCCAGCGGCAGGAAAGTCCAGTCGTTCGGCAGGTCGTCGCCATTCGGCAGTCCGCCGCACAGGTTGGGCGGAACGATGCCCGCTGCGCCGTCGCGCAGCTCGAACGGGCCGCAACTGCTGACGCCGAGCGCGCCGACGGTGGCCGGATCCCGCCCCAGGCGTGCGCAGCAGGCATCGACCAGTGCCAGCCCCTGGCGAGCGACGGTTTCCGGGGTTCCTGATGTCCTGGTGGGCTCGACCAGGCGAATCAGCGGGCCGCTGGCATCGGCAATGCTGGCGGCGATTTTGGTGCCGCCGATGTCGAGTGCAGCAATGCAATGCGGCAAGAGGTCAAGGCTCATGGAGTCGGGGCGTGGGATCGGCAACGGAACCGGCAAGAATGGCCCGGCACTGAGTACAGCCCCATTGTACGAAGGAAGCGCCATGAAACGCACGCAGGCCACGGCATTCGGCCCGCCACGCTCGGCATTTGCGCCGGCACGGCCGCGCCAGGAGGCGACACCCCGACTGAACGAGGGCCGCCCACCCTTGCTGGGTCCGCATGTGCGGCGAGTGCCGGTCCACATTGTCTGGCAGGCGCCGGCCGAACCGGTGCAGATTCCGGTCCCGGCCGCGGGGCCGCTGCCTCGGGAGAACCGCAACACCTCGTCGCAGCGCGAGGCAGTGCTGGCGGCGGGCGGCACGCTCTTGCGCACGGCGATTGCGTCGGGCAGGCAGGAACTCGTGGCCACCCTGCTGAGGCGCCCGGATGCCGCCGAGATGGCATCGACCGTCAATTCAGAGGGCTTCAATGCCCTGTGCCACGCAATCTCCCGCAGAGATGCCGAATGTGCACGCCGGCTGCTGGTCCTGCCCTCGGGGAACGCCCAGGCAATGCAGGGCGCCGGAACGCTCGGTGCGCCCCTGCTCCTGGCAGCGCATGCGGGTGCCGTCGAGATCGTGCAGATGCTGCTGGAAATGGCCTCGGCTCGCGAACAGGTGGCTGCGGCACTTGCGGCCGGCAATTCGCCGCTGGTTCATGCGGCCAATGCCGGACAGCCGCAGGTGGTGGCGTTGCTGCTTGCATCGGCGTTCGGCGCACAACTGGCTGCCAGTGCTGGCAGCAAGGGCATCAGCGCGCTCACAGCCGCTGCCTACAGGGGGCATGCCGAGGTGGTGCGGATCCTGTTGGGTTCCGTCCATCATCAGGCACTCGCCGCGGGTGTCGATCCTGAGGGGGCGGATGCGCTGCTGCGGGCGGCCCAGCGGGGCCATGCAGAAGTCGTGCAACTGCTGCTGGATTCGCCGCATGGCCGATGGATGGCGGGCCGTGTCACCCCCGCTGGCTATGATGCGTTGTATCTCGCCGCACGGATGGGGCATCAGGACGTGGTTCGCATCCTGCTGCAATCGCCTGGTTATCTGGAAGGCCGGAGGGCAGGCGGTGCCTGCCGTGATCCGCATGCAGCTGCCGTGATCCACGGGCATGTATCGATCGCCCGCCTGCTGCAGGCGCATGGCTTCGGATCCGCCGCCGGGCCGACAGCAGGCCCGGGCAGCGGTTCGTACAAATAGCTCAGGACCGCAGCGGCTTGTAGCGGATGCGCTTGGGCTTCGCACCTTCTTCGCCGAGCCGCTTCTTCTTGTCCGCTTCGTATTCCTGGTAGTTACCGTCGAAGAAGACCACCTGCGACTCGCCTTCGAACGCGAGGATGTGGGTGGCAATGCGGTCGAGGAA
>JAIXTG010000265.1 GCA_027484285.1 Oxalobacteraceae bacterium
CACCCGAAAGTCAATTCCGCCGTGCGCGAACTGATCTATCGCGACGTGCACATGATCCAGCACCAGGCCGGCGCCAGCATCCGGGTCGACCTGCAGGCGTTCGACGCGCTCGGCCGCGAGAACGCAACCCTGCTGCGCGAGATGGGCCGCATACAGAAGCGGATGACCGATTTCGTGCATGAGAAAACCGCGCAGGCCGACCGGCTGCAGGCGGAACTGCTGCGCCGCGACCAGGAACTCGTGCGCCTGAAGGCGCAGCTCGACGAGCGGGAGGCGGAAAACCGCCGGCTGTCGCGCGCCGCCGGACTGCAGCAGCAGAACCTGGCGCTGCAGGCCACCGTCGAGCGCCTCACCAGGAAATTGCAGGCACAGGCGACCGATATCGACCGCCTGCGCGCCGCCCCGGCTGCCAGGCCGGGCGTCGACGAAGGTGCCGGCACAGCCGACCTGCAGCACGCGCCTGCCGCAGGGAGCGCCGCTGCACACCCGCCGGCGCGTCCCGCGCGCCGGCTGGAGCAGAAAACCGTCTTCGTGGTCGGCGGGCGGCAGGGCAGTTTCAATGAATACCGCTGCACCATCGAGCAGGCCGGCGCGCGCTTCCTGTATCACGACGGCGGGCTGGAGCACAGCCTGCAGACGCTGGAGAGCGGGCTGCAGGCCGCCGATTACGTGATCTGCCAGACCGGCTGCATCAGCCATGCGTCGTACTGGAAGGTGAAGGATTACTGCAAGCGCACCGGCACGCGCTGCGAATATGTCGAGAGCCCGGGCGTGAGTTCATTGCGGCAGTCGATCGAGCGGCTGGGCGAAGCCGCATGCGGCGGACAGTGAGGCGGTCAACTCGCGTATGATGGCGACCCTCGCTGCACCCTCGCAGGCACCACCGCAGAGCACTACCAATGTCGATTTCCCGGGTCGTAAATTTTTCGCAAGTTCCGCTGGCGGACCTGGGCATGCATGTGCCTGCCGTCGTGCAGGAGGTGCTTGCGCCGCCTGCCATGCCTGACTGGGCCACCTGGCTCGCCGAGATCGGTTTCCTTCCCGGCGAGAGTGTGCAGGTGATTGCGCGCGGCGCACCCGGCGGCGATCCGCTGGTGATCAGGATCGGCGATTCGACGTTCGCGCTGAGGAAAGCCGAGGCAGAATGCGTGCGGGTGCTGCCGGCCGCTGGCGCGGAGGGCGCGCGATGACCGAGGCGAAGATCCACCTGTACCCAACCGGCCCGCTGGTCGCGCTGGTCGGCAATCCGAATTGCGGGAAGACCGCGCTGTTCAACCGGCTCACCGGCAGCCAGCAGAAGGTCGCGAACTATGCCGGCGTGACGGTCGAACGCAAGGAAGGGCGCTTCGCCACCGTGGCCGGCAAGCCGCTGCGCCTGCTCGACCTGCCGGGCACCTATAGCCTGCACCCGCGCTCGCTCGACGAGCGGGTGACGGTCAATGTCCTGATGGGCAACGCGGCCGGCGAAAAGCGGCCCGATCTCGCGGTCTGCGTCGTGGACGCCACCAACCTGCGGCGCAATCTGCGGCTGGTACTGGCGGTCAAGCGCACCGGCATTCCCTGCATCGTCGCGCTCAACATGATGGACCTGGCCGAGAGCCGCGGCCTGACAATCGACGTCGATGCGCTCGCCCGCGAACTCGGCCTGCCGGTCGTGAAGACGGTGGCCGTGCAGGGCGACGGCGCGCAGGCGCTGAAGCTGGCGCTCGACGATCCGGCGCTGTGGCAGCGTTCGCTATCGCCAGAGCCGCCCGCCGAACCCGAACGCGACCTGCGCGGCGACCATGAGGCAGTGCGCGGCATCCTCGAGCGGCTCGGCCTCGACCGCACGGTGCCGCACCGGCTGAGCGACCGGATCGACCGCATTGCGCTGCACCCCGTGGTCGGCCCGCTGCTGCTGGCGTTAATCCTGTTCCTGGTTTTCCAGGCTGTGTTCGCATGGGCCGAACTGCCGATGGGCTGGATCGAGACAGCCACCGAAGCGGCGGCCGAGGGCCTGCGCGGGATGTTGCCGGCGGGCCTGCTGCGCAGCCTGCTGGCGGACGGCATCGTGGCCGGCGTCGGCAGCGTGCTGGTGTTCCTGCCGCAGATCGTGATCCTGTTCTTCTTCATCCTCGTGCTGGAGGAATCCGGCTACCTGCCGCGCGCCGCCTTCCTGCTCGACCGCCTGATGGGCAGCGTGGGCCTGTCCGGGCGCAGCTTCATCCCGCTGCTGTCGAGCTTTGCGTGCGCGATCCCGGGCATCATGGCCGCGCGCACCATCTCCAACCAGCGCGACCGGCTGGTGACGATCCTGATCGCACCGCTGATGACCTGCTCGGCGCGCCTGCCGGTGTATGCACTGCTGATCGGCGCGTTCATCCCGTCGCGCGAGGTCTGGGGCGGGCTGGAACTGCAGGGGCTGGTGCTGTTCGGGCTGTATGCGGCCGGCATCGCCGGCGCCATGCTGGTGGCCTGGGTGCTGAAGCAGTTCACCAGCCGCGGGCAGGTGCGCACCCTGATGATGGAACTGCCCGACTACCACTGGCCGGTGGCGCGCAATATTGCGATCGGCCTCTGGCAGCGGGTGAAGATTTTCATGCGCCGCGTCGGCGGCATCATCCTGCTGCTGACCGTGCTGCTTTGGTTCCTCGCCAGTTTCCCGGCCCCGCCGGCCGGCGCGACCGGGCCAGCGATCGAATACAGCCTGGCCGGCACCCTCGGCCGCGCGCTGGCGGTGCTGCTGGAGCCGATCGGCTTCAACTGGCAGATCAGCATCGCGCTGGTGCCCGGCCTTGCAGCGCGCGAAGTCGCGGTCAGTGCACTGGGCACGGTGTACGCACTGTCGGCCACCGCCGACGATGCGGCCGCTTCGCTGAGCCCGCTGATTGCCGGCGACTGGAGCCTCGCCACCGCGCTCGCGCTGCTGGCCTGGTATGTGTTTGCGCCGATGTGCATCGGCACCCTGGCCACCATCCGGCGCGAGACCGGCGGCTGGACGATGGCGCTGGCGGCCGCCGGCTACCTGTTCGCGCTGGCTTACCTGTTCGCGTTCATTACCTACCGGCTGGCTGTCGCATTCGGGCTGGGCTGAGCGGGCAGGAAGGGCAGGCGGATCGCCGGACGATCTGCCGTGTTCTAAAAATTGACACACGGGAAGAAGTAATTGAAAATGCAAACCATTCTCATTTATGGTTTGCCGTTGCGGCGGATCATTGGCACCGGTTTTCAATCCGCTTCTTCCCGTCAAAATGTCACTCCAGCAAAATACCCCCGCACTCCGCCTGCTCCCGATCGCTGCTGCTACCCGCCTGATGGTCGGCAGCCTGATGCTGGCCGCCACGCTCGACGGCATCGCCGCCGACAAGCCTGAAACCACCAGCCCGGAGAAAACTCTGGGCGCGGTCGAAGTCACCGCCAGCGCCGATGCGTCGGCCGAAGGTCTGGCCAAGGCCTATGCCGGCAACCAGGTCGCACGCGGCGGCCGGGTCGGCCTGCTCGGCACGCAGGACCTCATGGATACCCCGTTCAGCACCACCGCCTACACGTCGGCGCTGATCCAGGACCAGCAGGCAAGGAGTGTGTCCGACGTGCTGCTGAATGACCCGACGGTGCGCTCGGCGCGCGGCTTCGGCAATTTCCAGGAGCTGTATGTGATCCGCGGCTTCCCGGTGCCGTCCGACGACATGACCTACAACGGCCTGTACGGCGTGCTGCCGCGCCAATATGTGGCGGCCGAACTGGTCGAGCGGGTGGAAGTGCTGCGCGGCACGAATGCCTTCCTGAACGGCGGTACCGGTGCGGTGTCGGGCTTCGGCATCGGCGGCACTGTCAACGTGCTGCCCAAGCGCGCCGGCAACGATCCGCTGAACCAGATCACCGCCGGCATCGACAACGGCGGCCATGGCCTGCTGGCGACCGACATCAGCCGCCGCTTCGGCCCCGACCAGAGCACCGGCCTGCGCATCAATGCCGCGCGCCGCGACGGTTCCGGCACCGTCAAGCGCGAAGACCGCGAACTGAGCCTGCTGTCGGTCGGCGCAGATTTCCGCAGCCGCAATCTGCGCCTGTCGGCCGATGCCGGCTACCAGGACCACAAGATCAATGCGCCGCGTCCGAGCGTGACCCCGGCCTTCGGCTCGACCGTGCTGCCCGCCGCACCGGATGCCAGCCGCAATTTCGCGCAGCCGTGGACCTTCGCGAAAGAGCGCTCGACCTTCGCCACCGCACGTGCGGAATACGACCTCGGCGACGCCACCACCGCTTGGGCTGCATTCGGCCTGCGCAACAGCGAAGAAGAGAACCGCCTCGCGAACCCGACCTCGACTGCTGCCGGCGTGACGAATGCCTACCGCTTCGACAACCTCCGCAAGGACCAGGTGCGCACCGCCGAAGTCGGCCTGCGCCACCAGTTCACCACCGGGGCAGTGAAGCACACGGCCGTGGCCTCCGCGTCGCGCTATGAACTGACGTCGCGCAATGCGTGGGGCGGCTCGAACTGGTCCGCCAACGGCTTTCTGGGCGACGTCCTCGGCAACCTGTCGAGCCCGGGCACGGTCTCGATGCCCGCGATCGTCAACAGCAGCGGCAACTATGCCGATCCGCTGGTGACCTTCCGCAACAACAGCACCACCTTCGCACTGGCCGACACGCTGGCCTTCGCGCAGGACCGTGTGCGCGTGACCGTCGGTGCACGCAACCAGCGCATCGACAACCGCGAATACGACTACAACAGCGGCGCCGAGACCAAGCGTTATGGCGAATCGCGCGTCATGCCGATGGCCGGCGTGGTATTCCGCCTGCAGCCGGCGGTATCGCTGTATGCCAATTACATCGAAGGCCTGACCGCGGGCGATACCGCGCCGTGGAACGCGACCAATGCCGGCCGCTCGCTGGCGCCGCATGTATCCAAACAGCAGGAAGCCGGCGTCAAGTACGACGGCGGCCGCTTCGGCGCCGGCCTGTCGGTGTTCTCCACCACCAAGCCTTTCGGCATGCTGAACTCGGCCAGCCTGTTCGTCGACGGCGGCGAGCAGCGCAACCAGGGCGTTGAGCTGTCGATGTTCGGCGAGGCCGCGCGCGGCCTGCGCCTGCTCGGCGGCGTGACGCTGCTCGACGGCGAAATCACCCGCGGCGTGAACGGCGCGCTGGAAGGCAAGCGCCCCATCGGCGTGCCGCGCAGCCAGGCGACCGTCGGCGCCGACTTCGACGTGCCGGGCGTATCCGGACTCGCGCTCAGCTCGCGCGTGATCTACACCGGCTCGCAGTTCGCCGACGCGAACAATACCCTGAGCATTCCGTCGTGGACCCGGGTCGACATCGGCGCGCGCTATGTGACCGAGATCAGCAAGCAGGTGGTGACCTTCCGCGCCCGCGTCGACAACCTGCTCGACCGCAACTACTGGGCGTCCACCGGCGGCTATCCCGGCTATGGCTATCTGGTGCTCGGCATGCCGCGCACGCTGACCGTCAGCGCCACCGTCGACTTCTGATGACGCCGGGCCGGCGCTTCTGGGACTGGACCCATACCTGGTCCAGCCTGATCTGCACCGCCTTCATGCTGGTGGTGTGCGTGACCGGCCTGCCGCTGATTTTCAGCGACGA
>JAIXTG010000385.1 GCA_027484285.1 Oxalobacteraceae bacterium
CGCAAGGCAGAACTGCTGGAATCGCTGGAACAGACCCGGCGCGATGCCGAACTCAGCGAGCGCACGACCGAGGCGCTGCTGGAATCCTCGTCGCAAGGCATTTTCGGCATCGACATCGACGGCAAGATACGCATTGTCAATGGCGCGGCGCACCGGATGTTCGGCTACGAGCCGCGCGAACTTCTGGGCCAGTCGATCGAGCTGCTGGTCAATCAGCCGCAGCGCGCCGCGCATGCGCGGCACCGCCAGCAGTTCTTCGAAGCGCCCAAGGAGCGCCCGATGATGCACGGGCTGAAACTCGAGGGCCGGCGCAAGGACGGCACGCTGTTCCCGATCGAAGCCCTGATCACGGTGACGGATGCGCCGCACGGCAAGATGGGCGTCTCGTTCGTCTCCGACGTCACCCAGCGCAAGGCAATGGAAGCGGCACTGCTGCGCGAGCGCTCGGAACTGCGCAGCCTGGTCGACCATACGCCGGTGCTGGTATCGATGCAGGACCTCGACGGGCGCGTCCACCTCATCAACCGCAGCTTTGCGGCGGTACTCGGCCGGCCCGAAGCGGAGATCGTCGGCCAGCCGATGGAAGCCGTGTTTCCGGCGGTACTCGCCGGCCAGATCGCCGCATCGAACCGCGAAGTGCTCGGCAGCGGCCGCGCCGATGAACTGGATTTCGAGCTGCGCCATCCGGGCGGCGAGCTGCATACCTACCATCTGGTGAAGTTCCCGCTGCGTTATCTGGACACCGACGAGCCGTTCGGCGTCGGCGGCTTCGCGATCGACATCACGGAATTGAAAAAAGCGGAAGAGCGCATCCGGCATGCCGCGCAGCACGACTCGCTGACCGGGCTGCCCAACCGCGCGCTGGTCTATGAACTGGGCTCGCAGATGATCAGCGCCGCCAACCGGCACCGCACCATGCTGGCGGTGATGTTCTTCGACCTCGACCGTTTCAAGCCCATCAACGATACCTACGGGCATCGGGTCGGCGACCTGATGCTGCAGGAAGTGGCACGCCGGCTGCAGGGGTCGGTACGCGCGAGCGACCTGGTGGGCCGCCTCGGCGGCGACGAATTCATTGCCGTGCTGTCCGACCTCGGCTCGGCCGACCATCTCGAGGGCATTGCCGCCCACCTGCTGCAGCGGCTGTCGGAGCCTTACCGTATCGAATCGCTGGAGCTGCACACCTCGCCCAGCATCGGCATCAGCGTATACCCGGGCGACGGCACCGGTGTCGACACCCTGATCCGCCAGGCCGACGAGGCGATGTACCACGCGAAAACCAGCGGGCGGAACAACTACCAGTATTTCTCGGACGAGATCCGGCGCAACACCGCGCGCGTGTTCGAACTCGAGCAGCGGCTGCGGCGCAGCCTGCACGAAGACGACTTCGAACTGGTCTACCAGCCCGTGATCGACATGCGCACCGGCCAGCTGGCATCGGTTGAAGCGCTGATCCGCTGGCGGCAGGCGGATGGCGGCGAGCTGCTGCCGGGCGAGTTCATCGCCGCGGCCGAGGCCAGCGGGCTGATCCACCAGATCGGCGAATGGGTGATTCGCGAAGCCTGCCGGCAACACGAGGTGTGGCGAGGCGAAGGCCTGCCGCCGATCCGGGTGGCGGTCAATGTGTCGCCGGTGCAGTTCCGCTCGGCGGAATTCCGCGAGCGCCTGATGTCGGCCATGCATGGCAGCGTATCGATGGATCCCGCCTGCCTGGAGCTCGAGGTGACCGAAAGCGCAGTGATGAACGAGGTTGACAAGGCGGCCGATACGCTGGACTGGCTGAAAGGACTCGGGCTGAAAGTCGCGCTCGATGATTTCGGCACCGGCTACTCCAGCCTCAGCCAGCTCGCGCGGCTGCCGATCGACAAGCTGAAGGTAGACCGTGCGTTCGTCACCCATATCGATACCGACCCGCGCTCGCTGGCGATTGCAGAGACCGTGCTCGCGCTCGGCCAGAAACTCGGCGTGGAAGTGGTTGCCGAAGGGATCGAGAGTCCGGCCGCCATGGCGCTGCTGCGCAAGCTCGGCTGCGGGCATGGGCAGGGCTACCTGATCAGCCGGCCGCTGCGGCCGGAGCGGCTGAAGGAATGGCAGCAGGCGAACGGGGTGGCCTGCGCGGCCTGAGCCCGATAGACCGGCGGCCTCAGGTGCGCGGCATCCTGAACGGCAGCATGCGCTGCACCACTGGCGATACCAGCCGCGGCACATTCAGGGTCTCGTGCATGCTGATCACGGTCTGGCCGAACAGGCCGCTGGCCAGCACCGAGCGCTGGTAGAACGGCGTGTCCTCCAGCTGGTCGATCACGGACACCGGCGCGCCGGCCTCGCTGCGGATGCGGCGCGCGATCCGCCATCCGGTCTTCGGCAAAGGCTGCCGCGGCGGCGCAATGAAAGGCACCGAGCTGCCGTCGGTGAAGAAGCGCTGCGCGACCAGCCGGTCGGGTCCGTCGGTCGGCTGCACATCGTAGATCACCGCGGTCGAGCCGTCGGCCAGCGTCGCGCGCGACCAGTCCCATTCGCGGAACGCCCGGTCGACCGGCTCGTCGCCTTCGTTCGAATCAAGATACGCATGCCCGTGCCAGCGCAAGGACGGATGCGTGAGCTCGACCTCCACCCGCGCACAGGGCGCGATCGGCCCCCAGCGGTGGCGACCGGCCGCATCCAGCGGCATGCAGAAGCGCGACAGCGCCGACGGATGCACGCGGATCCTGCCGCGCACCGGCCACGGCAGCGGCATGCCGATCTCGCGGATGTCGATCTCCAGCCAGCGCCCGTTCCAGTGCAGCTGGCTGGGACCGATGGTGAACTGCCGTGCGTCGCGCTCGATGCCGCTGCGGCCGCGCTCGGTCATGGTCCAGCGGCGCTTCCTGCCGTACAGCGCGACATTCAGCGCGCAGTGATTGTCCGGTTCGCCCGCGCCGCGCGCGAATGCTGCCCGGTAGTACGGCGAGAACACGCTGCCGACGAAAGCAATCAGGGTCAGGCCGTAGTTGCCGCAGTCGGAGAGGGCGTCGACGTACCACCAGAGATACGCACCCGGCGCCAGCGGCTGGTCGAATCGAGGTGCGCCATCAGCGTCGCGGCCGCCAGCTGGCCCGACATCGCCGCCATCGGCACCCCCGGTCCCGGATGCACACTGCCGCCCGCCAGATACAGTCCGGGCAGCCGGGTCGTCGCGCCGTTGCGCGCAAAGGCCGACATCCAGCCGTGGGTCGCCATCCCGTACAGGCTCCCCGCGCTGCCCGGGAACATCCGCGCGAAGTCGGCCGGACTGGTGCGCAGCGAATTCTGCGGCGTGCGCCTGACAGTCAGGCCGCAGCCTGCCAGCAGGGAAAAGGAATGGCGCTCGCATGCGTCGATCTCCGTGTCGGTGAGAGGGTGCTCGCCCTCGGGCGGGGCATTGACCAGCACCAGCAGCCGGTCGCGCTCGGGGTTGGCGTCGCCGGTGCCGCGGTCCTGCGCGCACACATAGACGGTCGGGGACTGCGGCAGCCGGCCACGGCCGAAGATGTCACTGAATTCGCTGCGATAGTCCGACTGGAAAAAAACATTGTGGCGCTCGAGCGGAAAGCCGCCGGTCTGCGCATGCAGGCTCCAGGTCAGCGCCGACAGGGATCGCTGCGACGGCTGCAGCGGCCGCGCCGCACGCTGTGCGCCCGCCCCCAGCAGCCCGAGCCCGAGGGCCGACATGTCGCCGTTGAACACCACGCTGTCGGCCGCAATCTGTTCGCCACTGGCCAGCCGCACGCCGCTGGCCCGGCCGCCGGCCGTTTCAATGGCAGCGACCGGCGCGCGATAGCGGATCCGTACGCCGCGCCGCTGCGCAAGCGCAGCCAGCGATGCCGCCAGCGCATGCATGCCGCCCTCTACCGACCAGACGCCGTCGAGTTCGACCTGGGTCACCAGCATCAGCGTGGCCGGCGCCTGCCATGGCGACGAACCGCAGTAGGTGGCATAGCGCGCGAACAGCTGGCGCAGCCGCGGGTCGTGGAAATGCTTGCCGAGCACCTCCCACAGGTTGCGCATCGGCCCCAGCGACGCCAGCACCGCGAGGCCGCGCAGGCCGAGGTCGCCGGCCATGCTGGCCAGCGTCGGCGACTGCGAGCGGATGAAGGGACCTTCCAGCGCGTCATACACTGCGCGCGCCTGCCGGCAGAAATCCACAAAGCGCGCCGCTTCCGCCGGGCCGGCGAATTGCGCGATCGCCTCGCGCGAGCGGGCCGGATCGGCAAACAGGTCCAGCCGCTGCTGCGCACCCCATGCATGGCGCGCCAGCACCGGCAGCGATGACAGTTGCAGCTCGTCCTCCAGGCGTGCACCGGCCGACGCGTAAATCTGCTCGAACACCCAGCGCATGGTGAATACCGTCGGGCCGCTGTCGATCGGCGCGCCATCGACCAGCGGCTGGCGCAGCTTGCCGCCCGGGACATCGGCCGCTTCCAGCAGCGTTACCTGCAGCCCGCGCTGTGCCAGCTGCAGCGCGGCGACCAGCCCGCCGATGCCGGCGCCGACCACCACTACCCGGTGCGCGCGCGTCGGGTCAGCCATGGCGGCGCCCCTGCCATTGGCCCTCGATCGCCAGCGGCGCGAAGCGCACGAACATCGATTCGGAAAAAAAGCGCTGCTGCCATGCCGCGCGTATCGCCTGCTGGTGGGGACCGGTGCGCGCATACGCATCCATCGCGGCCGTGTCGCGCCACAGACTGAAGGTGGCCTGCCGGAGCAGCGGCGCCTCGCCCAGGCCGATGGCCAGTTCGCAGCCGGGTGCACCGGCAAGACCGGCCTGTGCCGCCGGCGCATGGGCCCAGAAGGCAGGCGCGGCCAGCGGACGGATGGAGGCGCGGGTCAGTGCGGCGACCGGCGCGTTGTCGGCCAGCGGCGCTGATGCAGGAAGTGCGATGCCGTCCCAGCTGCCGCGCGCCGAGCACGGCTGCAGCGTCAGCAGCAGGCACTCGCTGCTGGCTTCACGGTAGCGCGCGACCAGCGGAGAGCTGGCGACAAACTGTGCGGCGGACTCGCGTGCGTCGAACAGGCAGAACAGGCCCTGGTGCGACGGACTGGGCAGCAGGCCGAAGCCGCCGCCGCGTCCGCTGCCGAGGGTCTTCATGAAGCGCAGGCCGGGTGTGCGGTTCGGGAGCCAGCGCGAAAACGCAATGCGGTTCCATCCCCACGCCCAGTGTGCGGCGTGCAGTCTTGCCAGCAGCATGACTGCGACGCCGCCCGGTTGCCCGTCTGCGCTACTTTCCCTCCGCCGCATAGGGCGCCTTCGCCAGTTCGGGGTGACTGCCCAGCATCGACGTGCCGTACAGCGGCTTGAACGCGCCCTGGTGGCAGGTGGCGCAGCTGACCTTGGCGACATCGCCACCGGGGCCCTTGCGGGTCACCGGGAACACATCGGTCAGCGGCACCATGTACTCATTGTTCACCTCACGCGCCATCCGGATGCCGTGATACGCGGTGATGCGCTGCGGCGGGCTTTCCTTCCAGTTCGCGGCTGCACGGGTGTTGTGGCAGTAGGTGCAGTTCACGCCTAGCGAAGTCGACATGTGGGTCATCAGGCTGTAAGTCCACTCGGCCTGCTTGATCGACTGGCGGTTGCCCGACGGCAGCGCGGTATCGCCATTCACGCGGATCGGCTTGTCTTCCAGCAGGAAGGGCGTCAGCGCATCGGTCGGCAGCGACGACAGGTTGGCCAGCGGCGCCGGCGTGTTCTGTCCGGCGCGGTCGCCGATGAAGTCGGCCCGCTTGTCCTGCTCCAGCGGCGTGAACCAGACCTGCTGCGGCACCGGGTTCCCGCGGTGGCAGGTGTAGCAGGTGACGCCGGTGTCGGCCACATGCTTCTGCCAGTTGCTGTTGATGTGGCGCGTCATCTCGATCATCTTGCGCGCGACAGTCTTGGTGTACTTGCTGTCGTCGGCAAAATTCTGCACGTTGTGGCAGTACGCGCAGCCTTCTTTTGGCGACACCCAGGCAGTCATCGCGGTCATCAGGTTGATGAACTGGCCGGCCGACAGGTCGCCCAGCACCTTCACGTTCTGATAGGCCTCGGTCGCCTTCGGGCCGTCGGCCGAGGCCGGCGGCGTCGCGGGCGGCGCAGTGTTCAGCGCATCCTGCGTCTCGAGATGGCGCGGGTTGTAGACCTGGACCATGCCGGTGCCGCGGAAGCCGTGCTGCACGCTGTCCATCGGCGGGCGCTCGACCGGCGACTGTTCGCAGCCGCTCAGCAGGCCGGCGCCAAGCACCAGCGCTGCGGCAATTTTCAGTGATCGGAAGTTCATGGCTTGGCTCCCTGCAGAGTGGCGGGGTCGATCACGTCGCCCCACACAGGCGGATAAGGCGGGGCGACGCCGTGCTTGACCGCCCACAGATACCAGTTGTCGACCACGGTGCCGGTCAGCAGGATGCCGATGCCGCCAGTCAGCGGGCACAGCACGGCGAACCACCACGCCCAGCGGTGGATCGATTCCATCGTCGCGTTGAAGCCCATGGTCCAGCGCCAGAACAGCGCGGCGCGCTCGGTCGCAGTGCCGCGGTCGATAATCTGCTCGATCTCGCGCTCGCCGCCGTAGCGGCCCACCGCGAGGATGGTCGCGCCGTGCATCGCGAACAGCAGTGCCGATCCGTACAGGAAGGCGATCGACAGCGCATGGAACGGGTTGTAGAACAGGTTCCCGTAGCGCAGCGAGAAAGCGGCCGTCCAGTCGAGGTGCGGGAAGATGCCGAACGGGACTGCCTCGGCCCAGCTGCCCATCAGCACCGGACGGATCAGGCCCAGCACCAGGAACAGCCAGATCGCTGCCGCGAATGCCCAGGCGACATGGGTGCCCATGCCGAGCGCGCGCGCGCGGCGGTACACGTTGCCCCACCAGAGCAGCACCGAGATCGTGAGGAACAGGCCGGCGATCTGCCACCAGCCGCCCTGGTTCAGCGGCGCCAGCTTCAGTCCGTTACCGGGCGCCGGCGGCTCGAGCGCCAGCCAGAACAGCTGGCGCACGAACTGGATCGGGTTCCAGTTCACCGACGCCAGCATGTTCATGCCGATGATGACGAAAGCGATCGTGCCGAGCACCAGCGACAGCGTGCCGAGCACGCCGAGGTAGATCGGGCCGATCTGCGCATTGCCGAGCCGGCCGGCCAGGTGCCACAGCCGCGGATTGCCGGTGCGTGGCAGCGCCGGCTTGTACTGCGGAATGCCATCGTGCAGCGGTCCGACGACCTGCACGCTGGTGAAAAGGTTTTGATATTCAGCCATCGCGTGCTCCTTGTCAGTTCCAGATCGGCATGTTCAGCCACCAGCCCCACCACTCCGGCCAGCCGCGGCTCCAGAATGGTCCGGAGATGACGATGCAGAGTGCCGAGAACAGCACGGCCGCCAGCGCCAGGAACAGCCCGAGGCGGTGAATGCCGAGCGTGCCGACCGAGTAGCCGATCAGGTCGCGGAAATAGGTGTCTTCATGCTCCGGCGTCTTCACGACCTGCCCCTTCGGCGGGTTGGTCGACGACAGCACCAGGCCGCCGTGCATCGACAGCGCCAGCGTGGTGGTGAAGAAGAAGGTGATCGCCAGCATGTGCGCCGGGTTGTAATGGAAGTGCAGGTACTGGTAGCCGACGTTCGAGACCCAGTCGAGGTGGCTGAAGATCCCGTACGGGAAGCCGTGGCCCCACGCGCCCATCAGCAGCGGGCGGATCACGTTCAGCGTCACATACGCGAGGATCGCGACCGAGAACGCGAACGGCACGTGATAGCCCATGCCGAGCTTGCGACAGATCTCGACTTCGCGCAGCGCCCACGAACAGAACGCGCCGATGGCGCAGACTGTGATCAGCTGCCACAGGCCGCCTTCCAGCAGCGGCGCCATTCGCAGCCCGTACGCCAGGTCCGGTGGGGCGATATTGATCTGCCAGAGGTTCCAGGTCGGTCCCTGCGACGCACCCCAGAGGATCAGCGCAGTGCCGAGGAAGCTGAAGAACAGCGTGGTGACGCCGAAGAAGCCGACGTAGAAGGGACCGACCCAGAAGTCGAACAGGTCACCCCCCACCAGGGTGCCTCCGCGTACGCGATATTTTTTTTCAAAACTCAACATGGCCATGATCGAGCCCTCCTGCAGGAAATGCCGTTTGCATCCCCTCGTTATCCTTGAACAGGCAGGTGCTGGTGCAGCCGCACCGGCCCCGCCCGCCACCGCAAGGGTGGTTTTACGACGATGCTTTCGGCATCGGTGCGTTTTGCGCGGTCGGTGCCTGCTTCGCGCCGTCCAGCCAGTTGAACTTGTTCGTCGACAGCAGGATAAGGTGAATCATTGCTGCGAGACCGAACAAAAAGATCCCCTGGACAACCATCGCCCGCAGCGGATCGTAAAGGCGCCATATTCTCCACATGGTCCTATCTCCCTAAAGTGTGTGTGACATGAATGAATACACTGCGGCCTGCACGCTGCCGAACAGGGACTTGCCGCATTCCGCGCCGGGCAGCCAGCTGCGCCATCGCATTCCGGTCAGCGAGCCGACCAGGGCGATTGCGAGTACTACGACGAAGCCCATTGCGAAGATCATCCTGAAGGTCGAGCTTTCTACCGACAGGCGGTGTTCCGTGTGCGTTTGCGTGTGAGCCATAGTGATTCCTTTGCTTATCGACTAGCCGGGATCAGACGATCCAGGGACGCCATGCCCATACGAGGATGTGGGCGACGACGGCGATTGCCGTGAAGCCGACCAGTCCCTGCATGTAATACGCATGGAATTCCTGAGCCTCTTCATCGGTCAGGCCGGAAATGCTTTTCCTTTCAGCCATGAGAACGCTCCTTCAAAATGGCCTTGCGGCCAGTGGTGCGTACAGCCCCGCAACCATAGGCATCCGTGGCGAACTGCCACGACATTCTTGTGCGGCTCATGCCGCCACCCCGAGCTGCAGCGACTGCCTGGCGCTCGCGACCCGCTCGGCCGACACGCTGGCTTCGCCCGCGCGGCGCGCATCGCGCTCGGCACGGTCGCGCAGCCGCTTCGCGGCAGAGATCTGCACCAGTACCGGCTCCGACGCCACCAGCGAATTCAGCAGGGCACTTGCCTCCTCGTCCCAGGCCGCCTGTGCGCGCACCGGCGTCGGGTCGACGCTGTCCATCTCGGTGCCGAGCGGCAGGATGTTGAACAGCGCATCGAACAGGCAGTTGCAGAATTCCTGCACCAGCCAGGTGGCCCCGGCATAGCCCATGAACGGCGTGCCGGTATGGCGGCGAATGATCGCGCCCGGGAAGGAAGCGGGAATGAAAGACGGCTTCATCGGCGACGCGCCGCCGGCCTCGGCCAGGTACATGCGCTCGTTATAGCTGCCGTACATCACCAGCGGCGGCTTCTCGCGCAGCATCTTGCGGATCGCTTCGCTGTCGGTCTTTTCGCCCGGCTTGCGCGCGATGGCGAACTGGCAGGGCAGCCCCAGCTCGTCCTCGAAAAAATGGCGCAGTCCGCGCGCATAGGTCTCGCCGGCGACGATCGCGAAGCTGGCGGTGCCGAAAAAGTCCTGGGTGACCGAGCGCCACAGGTCCCACACCGGCTTGATGGTGGTGTGCTTCTCGCGCTCGATGAAGGGTTCGGGATCCAGCTGCAGCAGCTCGCCGAGCTTGCGCAGGAATTTCGTGGTGCTGTGCACGCCGATCGGCGCCTGCACCCACGGCCGCTCGAGCGCTTCGCACAGCAGCTGGCCGAACTCGCGGTACAGGCAGATGTTCACGTCGGCATCGGCCAGCTTCTGCACGTCGGCCAGGTGGCTGCCGAGCGGGAATACCAGATTCACCTCGGCGCCGATGCCCTCGACCAGGCGGCGGATCTCGGCCAGGTCGCTCGGCATGTTGAAGGTGCCGTAGCTGGGCCCGATCAGGTTCACGCGCGGCTTTTCGCCGGCCGGACGCTCGGCAAACGGCGTGCGCGCCGGAATGTGGCGCAGGCCGTATTCCGTCCACAGCCACAGCATCGCGCGGTTCGCGCACTGCCACTGGTCTTCGTCGATCGTGCGCGGCAAAAAGCGCAGGATGCTGGTGCCTTCGGGCGTGACGCCGCCGCCGATCATCTCGGCGATCGAACCCGTCACCACCACCGCCGGCAGGTCCGGGTCGAGCGTGCGGTGGGCGCGCTTCATCGCGCCTTCGGTGCCTTCGCGGCCCAGCTGCTCTTCGGCCAGGCCGGTGACCACGATCGGCAATTCATGCGGCGGCAGCGCATCGGTGTAATGCAGCACCGACGTCACCGGCAGGTTCTCGCAGCCGACCGGGCCGTCGATGATGACCTGCAGTCCCTTGATGGCGGTGAACACATACACCGCACCCCAGTAGCCGCCCGCGCGATCGTGGTCGATGATGTTCATATCATCTCCTCCGCCTTGCGTTTTTTCGCGGCCTTCTCGAGGCGGCGGCGGGTGTTCTCGCGGAATTCCGGACGCAGCACCGGCGTCTGTTCCCAGACGCCCGCGCGGTCGCCGTCGCCGACGTTGTCGAAGAAAGCCTTCATTGCTTCCATCCGCGGACGATTCGCGATGGCGGCATTGATCACGGTCGCCAGCGAGCCGGCGCCGGCCGCGCCCATCAGCGGGCGGGCGGAAATCAGGTTGGTGAAGTACAGCGACGGTATCGATTTCTGCTTCGCCGCCTGCACCACCGGCGTGGTGCCGATCGCGAGGTCGGGCTGGAATTCTTCGACCGCTGCCAGGTCCTGCTCGAGCGAGGCGCGGTACTGCACGTGCACGCCCTTGGACTGCAGCCATTCGCGGTCGGCATCCGACGACGGCGTCTGCGGACACGCGGTGCCGACATAGCGCAGGTCGGCGCCGCTCTCGACCAGCAGGCGCGCCACCAGCAGCTCCGAACCTTCGTAGCCGGAGAGCGTGATGCGGCCGCGGATCGGCGACATCGCCAGCACATTCTTGATGGCCGGCAGCCAGCGGTTCTTTGCGCTGTCGATCATCGCCTGCCCGACATTGCAGGCATCGCCAATCGACTGCAGCCAGGCTTCGGTGCCGTCATGGCCGACCGGCGCCGAGCCGACCGCGCGGCGGCCGGCGGCCTCGAATTCGCGCAGGCTGGCGGTGTAAAAAGGATGGATCGCGGCCACCGCCGCACAGTCGAGTGCCGCATACAGTTCGCGCCATTCGCGGGTCGGGACCACCGGTCCGGCGGCGAGGCCCATCAGGTCCAGCATGCCGCCGATGGTCATCGGGTCGGCGGGGAACATCTCGCCTAGCAGGGTGACCGTCGGCTTGTGGCTGATGCCGGCGCGCGGAGCGGCCACCGGTCCGGCCGCAATTTCGCTGCGCGCGTACTTCAGCATGGCAGCGGCCAGCACGTCTTTCGCCTCGGCATGCGTGGGTACGCCGAAGCCGGGCACGTCGATGCCGATCACGCGCACGCCGTTGATGGACTTCGGCAGGATCTGCAGCGGCACGCCGGAGGCGGTCGGCACGCACAGGTTGATTACCACGATCGCGTCATAGCGCGCCGGGTCGGCTTCCTTGTGGACCGCATCGCGGATGTCTTCGAACAGCTTGCCGGTCACCAGGCTCTCGGAATTGAACGGCACGTAGCCGACGCTGCGGCGCGCGCCGTAGAAATGCGAGGTAAAGGTCAGTCCGTAGACGCAGCAGGCGGAGCCGGACAGGATGGTCGCGGTGCGCCGCATGCGCAGGCCGACGCGCAGCGAGCCGAACGCCGGGCACATGCTCTGCGGCTGGTCATGCGGGCCGGCCGGATAGTCGGCCGCATAACGGTCGAGCGTGTCGCTCTTGCCGGCAGCGCGCGCGGCCGACGCCATCTGGTCGCGACCCGCATGGCAGCCTGCGCCGTCACCTTCGAGGGCGGCCGGATTGGCAACGATCGGTATCACGGGATGGCTCATGGTCGGCTCAGGCCTCGTCGTAGATGACTTCAAGCGAGGGCTTCGCGATGATTTCGCGGCCCATCATGTCGGCGTCGGTCGCCGGCTGCAGCACCACATCGCGACCGACGGTATCGGCGGCGAACAGGCCCAGCAGCGCTTCCTGCGACATCGGGATCGGCCGCAC
>JAIXTG010000005.1 GCA_027484285.1 Oxalobacteraceae bacterium
CTCCGCTCCCAGTTGCGCGAGCTGGAAATCGATACGGAGTCGCGCATCCTGTCCGGCGCCGCGCCCGCTGCCTTGGCCGGCTTCGATCCGCTGGAACTGGACCACTACACACGACTGCACGAGATCACCCGCATGATCGCGGAAAGCGTGGCCGACCTCACCGACTTGCAGCGCGGGTTGCAGCGCCAGCTGGAAGGAATGTCACAGTCCGGCGATGCCCACGCACGCGAGCTCCGTCGCTTGCAGTCCGAAGTGCAGGCAGTTCGCTCGCAGCCGTTCAGCACCATCGAGCCGAGGCTGCGCCACATGCTTCGCCAGGCAGCGCGCGAGGCAGGGCGTGAAGCGGTGCTGGTGGTCGAGGGCGGCGCGACGCAGGTCGAACGCTCGCTGCTGGATAGGCTTTGCGGCCCGCTTGAGCACCTGCTGCGCAATGCGCTGGTGCACGGAATCGAGCCGCCCGACCAGCGCGAATCGATCGGCAAGCCGCGCGCCGGCAAGATTGCGCTCACCGTTCGCCCGTCTGCCACCGAGCTGCAACTGGAACTGGCCGACGATGGCCGCGGGCTCGATTACGATCGCATCCGCGCTCGCGCCGCCGCCGCCGGGCTGCTGCCGGCGGACGTCGATGTCGACCTCCGGCAGCTGGCCGACCTGATCTTCAGCCCGGGGTTGTCGACCTCCAGCGAAGTCACCGCACTGTCGGGTCGTGGCATCGGCCTGGACGCGGTGAGCGCGGAACTGCAATTGCTGGGCGGGCGGGTCGGCGTCCGCAGCAGCCCCGGACAGGGCTGCTGCTTCTCGCTTGGCGTGCCACTGTCACTGGCAACGCTGCCGGTAGTCCTGGTAGCTGCCGGGCGGCACCGGATCGCACTGTCGGCAAGCCGGCTGCAGCAATTGCTGCAGCTGCGGCCCGAGCAGCTGCTGCGAGATGCCGACGGCCTGAAAGTTCGCTGGCAAGACCAGGTGCTGCCATTGATCCAGTTTTCGCAGCTGCTGGGTGAGCCGGCGCCCGTCCCCGCGCCCGGTGCCAGCCTGACGGTCGCAATCTTGCATGACGCCGGACGCTGGTTGGCACTTCAGGTCGATGCCGTCGATGGCCAGCGCGAGCTGGTGGTCCGGAACCCGGGTCCGCAGCTGTCACGCGTGCCCGGACTGGTCGGCGCCAGCCTGCTCGGGGACGGTGGCATTGCACTGATCATCGATCCGTTCCGGCTGCGGCTTGCGGCGCCGGGCCAGCCGACCGTGCCGACCGTGCCGACCGAGGCCGATGCACGGCCGCTGGTGATGGTGGTTGATGATTCGCTGACCGTCCGGCGTGCCAGCCAGCGGGTGCTGGAGCGCCATGGTTTTGCGGTCACGCTCGCGCGAGACGGCGTCGAGGCGCTCGAGTTGCTGCGCGACGTGCTGCCCTCCGCAATGCTGCTCGACATCGAGATGCCGCGCATGGATGGTTTCGAATTGCTGTCCGTACTGCGCGACGATGCCCGGCTGCGCACGATACCGGTGGTGATGATTACCTCGCGGATTGCGAACCGTCATCGCGACCGGGCATTCCAGTTGGGCGCCAGTGCTTACCTGGGCAAGCCGTTCCAGGAAGAGGAACTGATCAGACTGCTGTCAGGTCTGTGTGCCGCGCAGCGTGCTGCTGCGTGAGCTGAGGCGTGGCAACCATTTCGGGAGGCGAACGTGAAAGTCGACTGGAAGATCAATCGCGATCGTGCCGGCCCGAAGCGGCCGCATGACCGGATTGCACTGGTATTGCAGGGCGGGGGTGCACTCGGTGCTTACCAGGCCGGCGCCTATGAGACATTGGCCGGAACCCAATGGCAGCCTGACTGGGTGGTGGGCGTGTCGATCGGCGCCATCAATGCAGCCATCATCGCCGGGAACCCGCCGCAGCAGCGGGTGCCAAGGTTGCGGCAGTTCTGGGACCGGGTGTCCTCGGGTGTGCCCGGTTTTCCCGATCCCACTCTCGTCATGCCCTGGTTGCGCGCGCTGACCGAGAATAGCGAGCAGCGCAGTGCCCTGCACCAGCTGAGCGCCTGGCATGCGGCCTGGCTGGGGATCCCGGGCTTTTTCCAGCCCCGCGTGCCGCCGCCGCCATTCCAGCCGGAAGGCACTCCGGGGGCACTCAGCCTGTATGACACCGGACCCTTGCGGGCGACGCTGGAAGCACTGATCGATTTCGATCGCCTGAATGATGGCGGCCTGCGCTTGTCGCTGGGCGCGGTCAATGTGCGTACCGGGAACTCGCATTATTTCGACAGCCGCGAAACCCGCATCGGTCCGGAGCATGTCATGGCCAGCGGTGCGCTGCCGCCTTCATTCCCGCCGGTAATGATTGATGGCGAAGCCTGGTGGGACGGCGGCATCCTGTCGAACACGCCGCTGCAACATGTGCTCGATCTGTGCAAAAAAGAGGAAAGCATGCTGGTGTTCCAGGTCGACTTGTTCAATGCGCGCGGCGATCTGCCGCGCAACTTCGACGAGGTACTGGAGCGGCACAAGGACATCCTGTACTCGAGTCGCACCCGCTACACCAGCAACATGGCGGCCGAGCTGGCCAATACGCGCCGCGCCATCACCGACCTGATCGCAAAGCTGCCGGAACACCTGCTGGACGATCCCGAAGTCAGGCACCTGCAGGATTTTGCGCGGGTGGCGCCGATTGACATCGTGCACCTCATTTATCGCCAGGGACCGTTCGAGCGAGAATCGAAAGACTACGAGTTCTCGCGAGCGACCATCAAGCAGCGCTGGGAAGCCGGACGGCGCGACCTGGGCGACACGCTCGCCCACCCGGACTGGCTGAAGTTTGCCGGCCGTGACAGCGGGCTCACGCAGTACGACCTGGCGCGCCACAGCCGGGCGATCAGCCGCTCTGCACAATAGTCGTCTTTTTCACGACTTCATAGCGTTCCAGCGTGCGCTTCCTTGCCTCGTCATGCGCCACGACGGGACGCGGATAGTCGCTGCCCAGTCGCAGGCCCGCCATCTCCAGCGTCATGGCCGGTGCCAGCCAGGGGGCATGAATGTGCTTGCCATCCAGCTTCGCCAGTTGCGGCAGGTAGCGTTTGATGAATTTTCCTTCCGGGTCGAATTTTTCCGATTGCGTGATCGGGTTGAAGATGCGGAAGTAGGGCTGGGCATCGCAGCCCGATGAGGATGCCCATTGCCAGCCGCCGTTGTTGGCGGACAGGTCGAAGTCGTTCAGCATCCGCGCGAAATAAGCTTCGCCACGTCGCCAGTCGATGCCCAAATCCTTGATCAGGAAGCAGGCGGTCACCATGCGCAGCCGGTTGTGCATGAAGCCGGTACGGTTGAGCTGCATCATCGCTGCATCTACCAACGGATAGCCGGTGCGGCCCTCGCACCATGCAGCAAATATTTCATCCGCATGCTCGCCTTCCTCCCAGCCGATGCGATCATATTCCGGCTTGAAAGCCTCGCCCTCGGCCACCCGGGGATGGTGATGCAGGATCATGAAATAGAAGTCCCGCCAGACCAGCTCCGACAGCCAGCCTGCGGCGCCGTCGGCACCTGTGCCTGAGCGCATGGCATCCATCGCATGGCGTGCCAGTGCGCGCACCGACACCGTGCCAAAGCGCAGGTGCACCGACAGGTAGGACGGTCCTTTCACCGCCGGAAATTCGCGCGCCGTCCGGTAACGGCCGATGCGCGTGAGGAAGTCGTCGAGCAGCGCCTGTCCGCCGCTCATGCCCGTCCGGATGTTGATGGACTGCAGGTCACACTCGTCAAATCCCATTTGCTGCAGGCTCGGCATGGCCGGTGCCGGGGCCGGCAGCGCCAGCTGGCCTGCAGCAGGCGTGCAGTCGTAATGCGGCAGCAGCGAGCTGTCGGGCTCGCCCGACGCAGCGCCAAAGCTCTTCAGCCACGCATTCTTGTAAGGAGTGAATACCGAGAACGGCTTGGCCGACAGCGACAGCACCTCGTCCTTTTCGCGCAGCACCTGGTCCTTGAAGCTGAACAGCCGCCGTCCCTGCCGCTCCAGCGCCAGGGCCACTTCACGGTCGCGGGCGATCGCTGCCGGTTCGTAGTCGTGGTTGCAGAACACTGCGTCGACCTCGAGTTCGGCGGCCATGTGCGGAATGGCTTCTGCAGCGCGTGCATGGCGCACGATCAGGCCGCCGCCCTCGCGCCCGAGTTCGGCATTGAGTTCAATCAGGCTGGCATGAATGAATGCAATCCTGCGGTCCTGCGGGCCCCAGGCCAGCAGCGGGTCGAGGATGTCCTTGTCAAAAATGAAAGCGCAATAGACGCGGCGGCTCGAGGCCAGCGCATGGTGCAGCGCTGCATGATCGAAATTGCGCAGGTCGCGGCGGAACCAGACCAGCGCCCGCTCGTATTTTTTGGTTGTCATGGCTTGGCAGTGGGGCAGGGAAAGCAGCCGGCAGTGTAGCGGCGATGCGGGAGATACGTGCAAAGCTGCTAAAATGCCGCGCATGGCCAAGCAAGACAAGCCACCATCCAAGTCTCCCTCCGCGCACGGCGCGGACGCGACCAGTTTTTCCCCGAACCTGCCCGAACTGCAGCTCGCCGACCATTTCCTGATCGCGATGCCGAGCATGCTCGACCCCATGTTTGGCGGCACCGTGGTGTACGTATGCGAGCATCATGACGGCGGTGCGCTCGGCATGATCATCAACCGTCCGACCGACATGACGATGGATGTGCTGTTCGAGCGCCTCGACCTGGCACTCGAGATCAGCCCGCACGGCGAGTCTCGTTCGGGCAAGCCGGTGATGTTCGGCGGCCCGGTGCAGGTCGAGCGCGGCTTCGTGCTGCATGCGCCGCAGACCGGTTACAGTTCCTCATTGAAAGTCTCCAACGAGGTGGCGCTCACGACATCGCGCGATGTGCTCGAAGCCGTCGCTGCCGGCCAGGGACCGGAGCGCCTGCTGGTGACCCTCGGCTGCGCGGGCTGGGGCGCCGGCCAGCTCGAGGACGAAATCCTGCGCAACGGCTGGCTGACCGTGAAGGCGGATCCCGCCATCCTGTTCGACCTGCCGATCGAAGAGCGCTTTGCGGCTGCAGTGCATCTGCTGGGCATCAACCCGACCGACCTGACAGGGGAAGCCGGACATGCGTGAGGGCAGCCCTCCCGCATGAGCACGGTGATTGCTTTTGATTTCGGCCTCAAGCGCATCGGTGTCGCGGTCGGCAACCTGCTGCTGAAGCAGGCCACGCCACTAGCGGTGATCGAGGCCGCCACCAATGATGGCAAGTTTGCGCAGATCGCCGCGGTACTGGGCGAGTGGCAGCCGGACGCCGTGGTAGTCGGCCTGCCGCTGCATCCGGATGGCGCCGAACACGAGATGACCGTGCGCTGCCGCCGTTTCGCCAACCAGATCCATGGCCGCTACGGCCTGCCGACCGTGCTGGTCGACGAGCGGTATACATCCGCCGTGCTGTCCGGGCAGCGCGGCCAGCACGTCGACAGCGATGCTGCCGCACTGATACTCCAACAATACTTTGACCAATATGACGCCCGCTGAACTGGATGCCGAAGCGCTGTATGCGCAACTCGAATCAAAGGTCATTGCCGCCCTCAAGGGTACCCGCCACCTGGCCGTGGTCGGCATTTACTCGGGGGGCGCCTGGCTGGCCAAACGGCTGGCGCGCGCCCTTGATGTCAGCGATCTCGGCTACGTCGACGTCGCTTTCCACCGCGACGACGTGGCAGAACGCGGACTCTCGGCCGGGGTGCGTCCCAGCCAGCTGGGCTTCGACGTCGACGGTGCCACCATCCTGCTGGTCGATGATGTGCTGTACACCGGCCGCACCACGCGCGCCGCAATCAATACCCTGTTCGACTACGGCCGGCCGGCGCGGATCATGCTTGCCGCACTGGTCGACCGGGGCGGCCGCGAACTGCCTGTCGCCGCTGACTTCGTCGCGCAATCCGTAACGGTGGCCGACCAGGAACTGCTGGTTCTGCAGCAGGATGACAACGGCCGACTCTCACTCACGATAGATCATGCATAACCCGCAACTGAACAAGCACGGCGAGCTGCAGCACCTGCTCACCCTCGACGGCCTGCCGAAGGCCATCATCCAGCGCATTCTCGACACGGCAGCCTCGTTCGTCAGCGTCAGCGACCGCGAAGTGAAAAAAGTGCCGCTGATGCGCGGCAAAAGTGTGTTCAACCTCTTCTTCGAGAATTCCACGCGGACCCGCACCACGTTCGAGATTGCGTCCAAGCGCCTGTCGGCCGACGTCATCAACCTCAACATATCGGCTTCGTCGACGGCCAAGGGCGAGTCCCTGCTCGATACCATCGACAACCTGTCGGCGATGCATGCCGACATGTTCGTGGTGCGCCATGCGCAGTCGGGTGCGCCTTACCTGATTGCCAAGCACCTAACCGAGACAGGCCAGGATCACGTGCATGTGGTGAATGCGGGCGACGGGCGCCATGCGCATCCGACCCAGGGCCTGCTCGACATGTACACCATCCGTCATTACAAGAAGGACTTCAGCAACCTGACGGTGGCGATCGTCGGTGACATCCTTCACAGCCGGGTTGCGCGTTCCGACATCCACGGCCTGACCACCCTCGGCGTGCCCGAAGTGCGCGCCATCGGGCCGCGCACCCTGCTGCCGGGCGGCCTCGAGCAGATGGGCGTGCGCGTATTCACCGACATGAACGAAGGCCTGAAGGGCGTCGACGTCATCATCATGCTGCGCCTGCAGAACGAGCGCATGAGCGGCGCGCTGCTGCCCTCGGCACAGGAATACTTCAAGAGCTACGGCCTGACTCCCGAGCGCCTGGCGCTGGCCAAGCCGGACGCGATCGTCATGCACCCCGGCCCGATGAACCGCGGCGTCGAAATCGACTCGGCGGTGGCCGACGGCGCGCAGGCAGTGATCCTTCCGCAGGTCACGTTTGGCATTGCGGTGCGCATGGCAGTGATGAGCATGCTGGCAGCGGCATGAGGTGCAGGACGAGACGATGAGCATGAAAATCAAGATCAGCAATGGCCGCGTAGTCGATCCGGCAAACAAAGTCGACGCACAACAGGATGTCTATATCGCCGATGGCAGGATTGCGGCGCTCGGCAGTGCCCCTGCCGGCTTCGAGGCGGAGCAGGTGATCGATGCCAGCGGGCTGGTGGTCGTGCCGGGCCTGGTCGACCTCTCCGCACGGCTGCGCGAGCCGGGCTATGAATACAAGGCCACGCTCGAGTCCGAACTCAGCGCGGCGCTGGCCGGCGGGGTAACCACGCTGCTGTGCCCGCCCGACACCGACCCGGTGCTCGACGAGCCCGGCCTGGTCGAAATGCTGGTGCATCGTGCGCGGCTGCTGAATCGCTCGCATGTCTATCCGCTGGGTGCGCTCACCGTCGGCCTGAAGGGCAAGGAACTGACCGAGATGGCCGAGCTCACCGAGGCGGGCTGCGTCGGCTTTTCGCAGGCCGAGGAAACCATCCTCGACAGCACCGTGCTGCTGCGCGCCATGCAGTATGCACACACCTTTGGCTATACCGTGTGGCTGAGGCCGCAGGATCCGCACCTCGGCAAGGGCGGCGTCGCGCACAGCGGGCCGCTGGCCTCCCGCCTCGGCCTGTCCGGCGTGCCGGTAATGAGCGAGACCATCGCCCTGCACACCATTTTCGAACTGATGCGCAGTACCGGAGCGCGCGTGCATCTGTGCCGGCTGTCGTCGGCGGCTGCAATCGAACTGGTCCGGGCCGCGCGTGCCGAGGGCCTGCCCGTCAGTTGCGATGTGGGTGCCCATCATGTGCACCTGACCGACAATGACATCGGCTTCTTCGATCCGAATGCGCGGCTGACGCCGCCGCTGCGCAGCCAGCGCGATCGCGATGCGATCCGGCATGGCCTGCTGGATGGCACCATCGATGCGATCTGCTCCGACCACACGCCGCTCGACGACGAAGAGAAGCTGCTGCCGTTCGGCGAGGCGTCGCCCGGCGCGACCGGCCTCGAACTGCTGTTGTCGCTGGCCCTGAAATGGGCCGACGAGGCAGGTGCCGGATTGCCGGCGGCCATTGCGCGCGTCAGCTGCGAGCCGGCACGGGTGGCCGGCCTGCAGGCCGGCACGCTGTCGCCGGGCGCTGCGGCCGACCTGTGCGTCTTCGATCCGGCCGTGCGCTGGAAGGTGGATGCATCGGCACTGCGCAGCCAGGGTCGCCACACGCCGTTCCTCGGCTATGAACTGCCCGGACAGGTCAGGTACACGCTGGTCTCGGGCCGCCTGGCATTCGGCGGCTGAGTCCATGCTGGCGTTCGGACTCGCGCGGCTGGCCGTGCACCTCGTCGTCGGCCTGCTCAAGGTCGCGCTGCTGTTTCCCTTCCTTGACGCCGCCGGTCGCGAGCGGCGCGTGCAGCGCTGGTCGCGCCAGCTGGTCGGTATCTGCGGCGTCAGGATGCGGTTCGATGAGGTGCGACAGCGGGATCCGGTGTCGCCCGCACTGATTGTCTGCAACCACATTTCGTGGCTGGACATTTTCGTGCTCAATACGCTGCATCCGTGCCGTTTCGTGGCCAAGTCTGACATCCGCGGCTGGCCCCTGATCGGCTGGCTCTGCGAGCACACCGGCACCATCTTCATCGCCCGCGGCCGCGCGCGCGACGTGCGCCGCATTTACGAAGGCCTGGTGCGCAGCATCCACGACGGCGAGCGGGTCGCGTTTTTCCCCGAGGGCACCACCTCCACGCAAGGCACGGTGCTGCCCTTCCATGCCAACCTGTTCGAGGCTGCCATCGAGGCCCGGGTGCCGGTGCAGCCGTATGCGATCCGCTATCTCGACGCCGACGGCAGCCTGCACAGTTCGGCAGACTTCGTCGGCGAGATGAGTTTTGTCGAGAGCGTGATCGCAATCATGAAGAGCGGCGGCATGACTGCGGAGCTGGTCCGGCTGCCGGCCATCAACACGGATGGCGCGCACCGTCGCGAGCTGGCGAGGGCCGCGCATGATGCGGTCGCCGGCGTGCTGCTGCCTTCACAGGCCGCGCTGGTCGACTGATCCGGCACGGCGTGCTGGCGGCTGCCCCGGTTGCTGGTATCCCTTGCAGTCCACCTGCACCAGCAGGCCGTCCGACAGTCGCCTTGCGCTCAGCTTGCCGCCCCACACGCAACCGCTGTCGAGCCCGGTCAGGTATTCCCGCTGCACCAGGCCCAGTGCCGACCAGTGGCCAAACACCACCGGCGTGTCCGCCGTCCGGCGGCCCGGTACATCGAACCACGGCAGGTAGCCGTCCGGCGGACGGCCCGGGCCTTCCTTGGTCGCGAACTCCATCTCGCCCCCGGTGCTGCAGAAGCGCAGTCGTGTCAGCGCATTCACGATGCAGCGCAGGCGGTCCGCGCCTTGCAGCTTGTCGTCCCAGCGCGCCGGCTGGTTGCCGTACATCGTGCGCAGGAAATCTGGCCAGCCCTTGCCCTGCAGCGCATGCCCGACCTCTGACGCCAGGTCCAGTACCTGTGCCGCGCTCCACGGCGGGAGTACGCCGGCATGGACGACCAGATGACCGTCCGCCATCATTGCCAGCGGCTGGTGCCGCAGCCAGTCGAGCAGCTCGTCGCAGTCGGGCGCGGCCAGCAGTGCGTCCAGCGTGTCGCCGGACGACGGCGGACGGATCCCTTGCCGGACAGCCAGCAGGTGCAGGTCATGGTTGCCAAGTACCGTCCGCGCGCGCGCGCCCAGCTGCCGCACCTTGCGCAGTGTCTCCAGCGACGCCGGGCCGCGGTTGACCAGGTCGCCGACGAAGACCAGCTGCGCGCCCGGCGAGACCGTGTCGATCCGGTCGAGCAGCCGGGTCAGTTCCGCAGCGCAGCCCTGCAAATCGCCGATCGCAAAAGTATCCATCGTTGCATTAAAAAATCGTAATTCCGGCCATTGTAGTTTTGCGGGGTGCCCTTGGTCACTCGCGTAAAATGCCCGCTTTGCATGACGCATTTCTCAATTCGCTAGGGCCCGCATGATTCTTGTCACTGGCGGCGCCGGTTTTATTGGCGCCAATTTCGTGCTCGACTGGCTTCACGGCTGCGACGAGCCGGTGGTCAATCTTGATCGCCTGACCTATGCCGGCAATCCCGACAACCTCGCGCCGCTGGCCGGCGATGCGCGCCATGTCTTCGTGCATGGCGACATCTGCGACCGCGCGCTGGTGGAGGACCTGCTCGCACGCCACCGGCCGCGCGCCATCGTGCACTTCGCGGCCGAGAGCCATGTCGACCGCTCCATTCATGGGCCGGCAGAGTTCGTCCGCACCAATGTCGACGGCACCTTCACCCTGCTCGAGGCAGCGCGAGCCTATCATGCCGCGCTCGACGGGACAGGCAAGGCGGCTTTCCGTTTCCTGCATGTGTCGACCGATGAAGTGTTTGGCAGCCTGTCGCCCACCGACCCGCCGTTTTCCGAGGACACGCCTTACGCGCCGAACAGCCCCTATTCGGCTTCCAAGGCCGCCAGCGACCACCTGGTGCGCGCCTGGCATCACACCTATGGCCTGCCTGTCCTGACCGGCAACTGCTCGAACAACTACGGGCCATTGCAGTTTCCCGAGAAGCTGATTCCGCTGATGATCGCCAATGCGCTCGCCGGCAAGCCGCTGCCGGTCTACGGCGATGGCCGCCAGGTCCGCGACTGGCTGTATGTCGGCGACCACTGCACCGCGCTGCGCCGCGTGCTCGAGGCGGGGCGCCCCGGCGAAACCTACAACATCGGCGGCTGGAACGAAAAAGCCAATATCGATGTGGTGCACACCTTGTGCGCGCTGCTCGATGAACTGAAGCCGACCGACCGCTCGTACAAAGACCTGATTGCCTTCGTCACCGACCGGCCCGGGCATGACCGCCGCTATGCAATCGATGCGCGCAAGATCGAGCGCGAGCTTGGCTGGCGGCCGGCCGAGACGTTCGAAACCGGGCTGAGGAAAACCGTGCAGTGGTACCTCGACCATCAGGACTGGGTGCGCAACGTGCAGTCGGGCGCCTACCAGCAATGGATCAGCGAAAACTACGGACAACGCCAGGGGAGCCCGGCATGAACCGGCGCGGCATCATCCTCGCCGGCGGCTCCGGCACCCGGCTGTATCCGGTCACGATGGCGGTATCCAAGCAGCTGCTGCCGGTATACGACAAGCCGATGATCTACTATCCGCTGACCACGCTGATGCTGGCCGGAATACGCGAGATCCTGCTGATCTCGACGCCGCAGGACACGCCGCGCTTCGAGCAGCTGCTCGGCGACGGCAGCCAGTGGGGCCTGGACATCCGCTACGCAGTACAGCCTTCGCCGGACGGCCTCGCGCAGGCCTTCATCATCGGGCGCGAGTTTGTCGGCCATCATCCGTCGGCACTGATCCTCGGCGACAACCTGTATTACGGGCATGACCTCGAGAAGTCACTGACGGCTGCCAACTCCCGCGAGCAGTGCGCAACGGTTTTCGCGTATCACGTGACCGATCCCGAACGGTATGGCGTGGTCGGCTTCGATGCGCAGCGGCGCGCAGTCAGCATCGAGGAAAAGCCGGCCCGGCCGCAATCGAACTATGCAGTCACCGGCCTGTATTTCTACGACAGCGAGGTGTGCGAGATTGCCGCTTCGATCCGCCCGTCCGCACGCGGCGAACTCGAGATCACCGACGTCAACCGCATTTATCTCGAGCAGGGCCGGTTGCAGGTCGAGGTGATGGGGCGCGGCATGGCGTGGCTTGATACCGGCACGCATGAATCGCTGCTGGAAGCCGGACAGTTCATCGCCACGCTGGAAAAGCGCCAGGGACTGAAGGTCGCCTGCCCGGAGGAAGTGGCCTATCGCAAGGGCTACATCGATGCCGGCCGCCTCGCGCAGCTGGCCGAACCAATGAAAAAAAATGCCTATGGCCAGTACCTGCTGCGGCTGCTGCAGGACCAGGTTTTCTGAATCGCACCTTCAATGAATATCCTACGCACCGACATCCCCGACGTGCTGATCATCGAGCCGACGGTGTTCGGCGACGCACGCGGCTTTTTTTTTGAAAGCTACAACCAGCAGAAATTCGAGCAGCTGGCCGGCTTTGCGCCGACCTTCGTGCAGGACAATCACTCGCGCTCCGCGCGCGGCGTACTGCGCGGCCTGCACTACCAGATCCGGCAGCCGCAGGGCAAGCTGGTGCGGGTAATCGCCGGCGAGGTCTTCGATGTCTGCGTCGACCTGCGGCGCAGCTCGCCCAGCTTCGGCAAGTCGGTCTGCGTGGCCCTGTCGGCCGATAACCACCGGCAGCTGTGGGTGCCGCCCGGTTTTGCGCATGGCTTCCTGGTCACCAGCGACAGCGCCGATTTCGTCTACAAGACGACCGACTATTACGCGCCCGAGCATGAGCGTTCCCTGCTGTGGAACGATCCGGCGCTGGACATCGCGTGGCCGCTCGACGGCCCGCCCACGCTGTCGTCCAAGGACCAGGCGGGAAGGCCGCTGGCCGACGCGGAAACCTACGCATGAGGATCCTGATCACCGGGCGCAACGGCCAGGTCGGCGCGGCGCTGGAGCAGTCGCTTCAGGGGTTGGGCGAACTGGTCGCACTTGATCGCTCTCAACTCGACTTGGCCAACCTCGATGCGGTGCGCAGCGCCGTGCGCGAACTGCGTCCTGCGCTGGTGATCAACGCGGCCGCTTACACCGCGGTGGACCTGGCCGAGTCCGAGCGAGCACTGGCCTTTCGCATCAATGCGGACGCCCCGCGCGTACTGGCCGAGGAGGCCGAGCGCGTCGGCGCGGCGCTGATCCACTATTCGACCGACTATGTGTTTGACGGCAGCAAGGACGGCGCATGGCTGGAAGATGACCAGCCTGCCCCCCTGTCCGTCTACGGCCACAGCAAGCTTGCCGGCGAACAGGCGATTGCCGACGTTGGCGGCATTCACCTGATCCTGCGCACCAGCTGGGTCTATGGCCTTACTGGCAAAAACTTCCTGCTGACCATGCTGAAGCTGGCCGAAACCCGCGACCAGCTGTCCATTGTCGACGACCAGATCGGCGCGCCGACCTGGAGCCGGACCATCGCCGAGGCGACTGCCGCCGTGATCCGCAGCGCAGGTGAGCCTGCGCAGCTTGCGTCCGATACAGGCATCTATCATTTGTGTGCAGGCGGGCACACCAGCTGGTTCGGTTTCGCACAGCGGATCTTTTCGCATGCGCAGGTAGCGCAACGACCGGCCTTACGGGCAATCAGCACCGCCGAATATCCGACGCCCGCCGTGCGGCCGAAGAATTCCATGCTGAACACTGACAAATTCCGCCGCCGGTTCGGCGACCTTCCCGCGTGGGACGAGGCGCTCGACACCTGCCTGCAGCTGCGCGGCGACCCAGCCATGAAAGCCTGAGCCAATGACTTCTGCAATCCTGACCCCCGGCATCTTCAAGGCCTATGACATCCGCGGCGTGCTTGGCAGCACGCTCGACCCGGCAATTGCCCGCCAGATCGGCCTGGCATTCGGTTCGGCCGCGCTCGACAAGGGCGAGCAGACGGTCGTGATCGGTCGCGACGGACGCCTGTCCGGCCCGTCGCTGTCGGCCGCGCTGGCCGAAGGGCTGCAGGCGGCCGGCGCTGACGTGATCGACATTGGTATGGTGGCCACGCCCATGCTGTACTACGCGACGCATGTGCTGGGCGCGGCCAGCGGCATCATGGTGACCGGCAGCCATAACCCGCCCGACTACAACGGTTTCAAGATGGTGCTGGCCGGCGAGGCCATTTACGGCGAAGCCATCCAGGCGCTGCACCGGCGCATCGTCGAGCACCGGGTTCGCAGCGGGCAGGGCAGCTATCGCCAGCATGACGTGCGTGCCGCCTACCTCGAGCGCATCATCGGCGACGTGGCGCTGGCGCGGCCGCTGAAGATCGCGATCGACTGCGGCAACGGCGTTGCCGGCAGCGTGGCCGGTGACCTGTACCGCGGGCTCGGCTGCGAAGTGACCGAACTGTTCTGCGAGGTCGACGGCAACTTTCCGAATCATCATCCGGATCCCGCCCATCTCGAGAACCTGCAGGACCTGGTGCGCGCGCTGGCCGACGGCGACGCCGAGCTCGGACTCGCATTCGACGGCGACGGCGACCGGCTGGGCGTGGTGACCAAGGACGGGCAGGTGATTTTCCCGGACCGGCAGTTGATGCTGTTTGCGCAGGACGTGCTGACCCGGCATCCGGGCGGCACCATCTTGTATGACGTGAAATGCACGCGCCACATCGCGCCTGTGGTGGAAGCCGCCGGCGGGCAGCCGGTGATGTGCCAGACCGGGCATTCGCTGGTGAAGGCAAAGATGCGCGAAACCGGCGCACCGTTCGGCGGCGAAATGAGCGGACACCTGTTTTTCAAGGATCGCTGGTACGGCTTCGACGACGGCCTCTACGCCGGTGCCCGCCTGCTCGAGCTGGCCAGCCGCATGCAGGACATCACGCAGTCCCTGAACGCCTTGCCGCAGTCGCGATCCACGCCCGAGCTGCAGGTGAAGCTGGCCGAGGGCGAGAACCATGCGCTGGTCGCGCGCCTGCAGAAAGAGGCGCAGTGGCCCGGCGCCTCGCGGGTGGTGACGATTGACGGTGTGCGGGTCGAATATCCGGACGGCTTCGGCCTGTGCCGTGCTTCGAACACCACGCCCGTGCTGGTGCTCCGTTTCGAGGCCGAGGATGACGCCGCCCTGGCGCGCATACAGCGCGCGGTCGGCGATGC
>JAIXTG010000426.1 GCA_027484285.1 Oxalobacteraceae bacterium
GCCGACGCCGCCGAGTCGGTCGACTTCACGCAGACCAGCACGACATCGGCACCGGCGACGGCACTGATGTCAGTGCTTGCCTCGACCCGCACCGTCTCGTCGAACATTTGTGTTTCAAGACGCAGGCCATGCTCGCGCATTGCATCGACATGGCCGGCGCGACCGATCAGCACGACCGGCATGCCAGCCCGCGCCAGCATGCCGCCGAAGTAGCATCCTACGGCGCCCGCGCCCACGACAGCGAATCGCAATGTCTCCATCGACCGTTTCCCTTCTTCTTGCCTGAATGGACGGTCGAATATAACCGATCGCGTGCGACAAACACCGGCTTCAGCAGATCAGACGTTGGCCCGCTGGCGCGCATACCAGCCGAAGTAGGCAGCCACGGCCGCTGTGCCTGCGTGCAGCCAGATGTCATTGCTGTGCAGCGGGAGCAGGCCGAACACTGTGTTCAGTCCCGGGAAGAGCCCCATGATCGCCAGTACCGCATAGAGGATTGCCAGTGAGCGCGAATAAGTCACTGCAGCCCCCTCGGTGCGCGCCGCTGCAACGCCCCATGCACCAATGGCCAGGTGTACGAGGGTATGCGCAATATTGACCGGGAACAGTCCGAGCAGGTCGCCGTGCAGTACGTTCAGGCCCACGTCGTGGGCAGGGTCGGGAGGAGCCAGCAATGCCGGGAAAAAGCCGGCGATACCGACCAGCAGATAAACGATGCCTGCAATCATTGCAAAGCGCTTGGTGCTCATGACTTGATCCTTTCACGAAAAGGCGGCTGAGCATGTGACCGCCCTCGCCCGCGAAAGGCCGGGTCAACTCAAGCGTCTTGGATCGGCATCAAGTGCCTTCGGCGGCGTCCATTTCTGCAAACACTTTCTGCGCGAGCGCGAAAGCCGAATTGGCTGCTGGCACGCCGCAATAGATGGCCGCCTGCAGCAGCGCTTCGCGGATCTGGTCGCGGCTGACACCGTTGTTGGCGGCGGCCCGCAGATGGAGCTTGAGCTCCTCCTCGCGATTGAGGGCCACCATCATGCAAATGGTCATCAGGCTGCGGGTCTGGCGCGGCAGTCCGGGGCGCGTCCAGATTTCGCCCCACGCATAACGCGTGATCAGGTTCTGGAATTCGGCATTGAAATCGTTCAGCCCCGCCTGCGCGCGGTCGACGTGGGCATCTCCCAGCACGGCACGGCGCACCGCCATGCCATTGTCGTAGCGTTGTTCGTCGTCCATTGCGCGCTACCGGGAAGGTCGGGAATCAAGCAGGAAATTCAGGACCTGCTGGGTGAAGGCCTGCGCCACTTCCCAGTTCGACAGATGCGCCGCATTCAGCTCGACATAGCGCGCGCCGGGGATGGAACGGGCGATCAGCTCGCCATGCTCGGGCGGCGTCGATTTGTCATATTTGCCGCCGATGACTAGGGCGGGCACCGCGATGCGTCCGAGATCGGCCCGTTGATCCATGTCACGCACGGCTGCACAGTTGGCGACATAGCCGTCGACCGAGGTTCTTGCCAGCATGGCCTTCACGCGATCCACCTGGGCCGGCGCATGGGCGAGGAAATCGGCCGTGAACCAGCGATCGAGCACGGTATCGACGACGGCTGCCATGCCGCCCTGCCGCACCTGCGCGATGCGGGCATTCCACATTTCGGGTACGCCGATTGCGGCACTGGTGTTGCACAGCACGAGCCGCTCCACCCGGGTCGGCTGGTTAATGCCCAGCCACAGCCCGGTCATTCCGCCCATGGACAGGCCGCAGAAATGCGCCCGGGGGATATTCAGGTGATCCAGCAGTGCGACGACGTCGCCGCCGAGCTGCGCCATGCTGTAAGGACCGGGCGTCACATCCGACTGACCATGCCCGCGCGTGTCATACCGCAGCACGCGAAAGTGATCGAGCAGCGAGGGCATCTGCGGCAGCCACATATCCATCGTGGTGCCGAGGGAATTGGACAGCACCAGCACGGGCGCTTCGGCAGCACCTTCAAGGGCATAGTGCAGCTTGCCGGTTCCGGTATCGAAGAAAGGCATCTTGACTCCTTGGACTATGACTCAAGCCTTGGCTTGCCGATGCGCGGCAAGCACGCGGTCGACGAAGGCAGCCGCCTCGCCGCAATAATGAACGGGGTCCAGCAGCTGCGCGACCTGTCCCGGCCCGAGAAGGCGGGATACCTCGGCATGGGTCGCCAGCACCTCGGCCAGCGGCCGCCCGGTTTCGAGTGCAGTATGGCAGCCTGCCTCGATGATCTCATGCGCTTTCGCACGTCCCACGTGGGCGGCAAGGGCCAGCGAAACCGGCTCGGCCATCACCAGTCCCCGGGTGGCATCGATGTTGGCACGCATGCGGGACGCGTCGACGCCAAGGCCCGTGATCACATCGCGCATCTGCGAAAGCGCCGCCGAGCACAGCGCTGCAATGTCGGGCAGGGTGTCCCATTCGGCTTGCCAGCCACCGAGTGCCCGCTCATGCTCGTTGGTCATGCCCGACAGCATGGTCGCCACCAGCCCCGGTACCCGGGTGGCGGCCGTCAGCACGGCAGCGCAACCGACAGGATTGCGTTTGTGCGGCATGGCCGACGATCCCCCGCGTCCGACCGCGACCGGCTCGGACAATTCCGCGACCTCCGTCTGGTTCGACAATGAAACATCGCGCGCGATCTTTCCGAGGGTGCCGGTCAGCAGGCCCAGTACGGTGGCGCATTCGGCCATGCGGTCGCGATGGGCATGCCAGGGAAGCGCCGGAACCGGAAGGCCGAGCAGCCGTCCGAGCGCGTGTGCCACAGGCAGGCCGCGATCGCCGAGGCTGGCGAGGGTGCCCGCCGCTCCGCCGAATTGCAGAACGCACAGGCGCGTCCGCAGTTCCCGCAGGCGCTGCTGGTGCCGCAGCACCGCATCCAGCCATCCGGCCACTTTCAGCCCGAAGGTAATCGGCAGTGCATGCTGCAGCCAAGTGCGACCGATCATCGGGGTGCTGCGGTGCCGGTGCGCAAGCGCCGCGAGTGCATCGGCCAGTTCCGCCAGGTCGACGGTCAGCAGATCCAGCGCATCGCGCAACTGGAGCACCATGCCGGTATCGATCACATCCTGGCTGGTCGCCCCCCAGTGCACGTAGCGCGCAGCCTCGGCATCGCTGCCGGCCACGTCTGCAGTCAGCGCCTTGACCAGCGGGATCGCCAGATTGCCGGCATCGCGCGCTGCCCTGGCCAGTGCGTCGAGGTCGTAGCGGGAGACATCGCAGCTGGCACGGACTGAGACGACTGCGGCTGCAGGAATGACCTCGCAGTCGGCCAGTGCCTCGCACAGGGCGGCCTCGACATCCAGCATGCGCTGCACAGTTGCCTGCGGCGAAAACACACGCCGCATGCTTTCGCCGGAGAACATGTAGGAAGTCAGGTAGGACATGTCGGGTCGCTGGCGAAGTTAGATCAGAGATCGAAGAATACGGTCTCGTCGTCACCACCGCCACCGAGCACGATGTTCCACTCGAGTACGCCGGCACGCCCGGCCGACGGTTTTGCAATGAGTACCGGTCGCCGCTCGGCGGGCACGCTGGCGAGCGCGGTGTCGGCTGCATGCAGGTCGCCGGGGAAATAGACCCGGGTGATCAATTGCTTCAGCAGGCCGCGCGCGAACACATTGACCATGATGTGCGGTGCCTGCGGCCGGCCATCGGCACCGGGAACGCTGCCGGGCTTGATGGTGGAAAAGCGGAACATGCCATCGGCATCCGTCGGGCAGCGCCCGAAACCGTGAAAGCCGGGTTCGAGCGGCGCCGGGCCTGTGTCTTCGGGATGGGCATAGCGCCCATGCGCATTCGCCTGCCAGATCTCGACCAGTCCGTCAGGCACCGGCTTGCCTTCGGCATCCAGCAGCCGGCCCTCGAGGACGATACGCTCGCCGCTGACGCCGGGCGCAGCAAGTTCGGTGGTGTTCAGCCAGTCGAGACCGATATGCAGGTAGGGTCCGACCGTCTGGGAAGGAGTGAGTGGAAGACCCATGTCAGCGCTCCATCGGGGTGGCATCGCGCCCGCGCAGCACGATATCGAACCGGAAGCCGAGCGCATGCTCCGGCTCGGTCAGTGCAAGGTCGAAGTCGGAGATCATGCGCTGGCGCGCACCGTCCGGCACGCTGTGGTAGATGGGATCGAATGCCAGCAGCGGATCACCCGGGAAATACATTTGGGTGACGAGGCGGGTCGCAAATGCATTGCCGAACAGAGAGAAATGAATATGGGCCGGGCGCCATGCATTCGGATGATTGCGCCACGGATAAGCGCCGGGACGGATCGTCATGAAACGGTAATTGCCGTCGGCATCGGTCAGGGCGCGGCCAGTGCCGGTGAAGTTGGGGTCGAGGGGCGCATCATGCTGGTCGCGCTTGTGCTGGTAACGGCCTGCAGCATTTGCTTGCCAGACCTCGACCAGCGTATGCGGCACCGGCTTGCCGTCCTCGTCCAGCACACGGCCCGCGACAATGATGCGCTCTCCCAGCGGCTCGCCTGCGTGCTGGCGGGTGAGGTCGGCATCGCCCGGTTGCACGCGATCATGCCCGAACACGGGCCCGGTGATCTCGGACAGAGATTGCGGCAGCAGGATCAGCGGTTTGGACGGTGTCCGGGTGATCGTCGATGCATAACCCGGATACAGGTAATCGGAATGGCTTCCTGCCGCCGGCTTGCGGTAGGAATCAGGCTTGGGCATACATGTTCCTTGTCTCGGAAGTTTTTGTGTTTATCCCGTGGCGCGATTGTCGCCGATGCGCGGCAAATTGAAAATGTCCGGCGACGCACGCAACCCGGTCAGACCCGCTCGATCAGCAGCGCAATGCCCTGGCCGACACCGATGCACATCGTGCACAGTGCATAGCGCCCGCCGCTGCGCTGCAGCTGCCAGGTCGCTGTCGTCGCCAGGCGCGCGCCGCTCATGCCCAGCGGATGGCCAAGCGCGATCGCGCCGCCGTTCGGGTTCACGCGCGGGTCATCATCGGCAATGCCCAGTTCGCGCAGCACCGCCAGTCCCTGCGCGGCGAACGCTTCGTTCAGCTCGATCACGTCGATTTGCGCCAGCGAGATGCCGGTCTGCTGCAGCAGCTTCCTGACCGCCGGTACCGGCCCGATGCCCATTACCCGCGGTGCCACGCCGGCGGTGGCCATGCCGACGATGCGCGCTTTTGGTACCAGCCCGAAGCGATTTGCACCCGCCTCATCGGCCAGCAGCAGCGCACAGGCGCCGTCGTTGACGCCCGAAGCGTTGCCGGCAGTGACGCTGCCGTCGGGCCGGACGACACCCTTGAGCTTGGCCAGTGCCTCGACACTAGTCGCGCGCGGGTGCTCGTCATGCAGCACGGTCACCGGCTCGCCCTTCTTTTGCGGGATGATGACGGGCACGATTTCATCGGCCAGGACGCCGCTTGCCTGGGCCGCAGCCGCCTTGGCCTGGCTGCGCACGGCAAACGCATCCTGGTCCGCACGGCTGATGTTGAAGTCCGTTGCCACATTCTCGGCCGTCTCCGGCATGGAATCGACGCCGTACAGCGCCTTCATCTGCGGATTGACGAAGCGCCAGCCGATGGTGGTATCGAAGATCTGCGCATTGCGCGAGAACGCGCTGTCGGCCTTGCCCATCACGAAAGGTGCACGCGTCATCGATTCGACGCCGCCGGCGATCATCAGGCCGGCCTCGCCGGCACGGATTGCGCGCGCGGCGGTGCCGACCGCATCCATGCCGGAGCCGCACAGGCGGTTGACGGTCGTGCCCGGGACCGAGACTGGCAAGCCGGCCAGCAGTGCCGCCATGCGCGCGACATTGCGGTTGTCCTCGCCGGCCTGGTTCGCGCAACCGTAAATCACTTCATCGACCGCCGCCCAGTCGACAGTCGGATTGCGCTCCTGCAGAGCGCGCAATGGCACGGCACCCAGGTCGTCGGCACGCATTTCCTTGAGCGCGCCGCCGTAGCGGCCGATGGGGGTTCGAATGGCGTCGCAGATGAAGGCTTGTTTCATGCTTGATTGGTTCAGTTAATGCTGCCGCGAGAGGGAAAGTGGCTTCCCGTTGGCACCGGCATCACCGGTCTGGCGCGGCAGCGAGTGAATCGTCACCCCGGCACCAGCCGGGATCCCTGCGCAGGTGGCATCAGGCGTGCGCCAGCGGCACACCCGTCATTTCCTGCAAACGCTCCAGCGTCAGCCCGTCGATCATGTCGACCACCCGCAGTCCCTGCGGCGTGACGTCAATGGTCGCCAGGTCCGTGTAGATGCGCGACACACAGCCCACGCCGGTCAATGGGTAGGTGCAGCGCTCGACGATCTTGCTTTCGCCGGCTTTGGTCTGGTGCTCCATCATGACAAACACCTGCCGGGCGCCAATGGCGAGGTCCATCGCACCGCCGACGGCCGGTATGGCATCTGCTGCACCCGTGTGCCAGTTCGCCAGGTCGCCCGTGGCCGACACCTGGAACGCGCCCAGCACGCAGATGTCGAGATGGCCGCCGCGCATCATCGCAAACGAGTCGGCATGGTGGAAATACGCACCGCCGGTCAACAGCGTCACCGGCTGTTTGCCGGCATTGATCAGGTCCTCATCTTCGTCGCCCGGCGCCGGCGCCGGCCCCATGCCGAGGATGCCGTTCTCGCTGTGCAGGAAAATCTCCCGATCCGGGTCGAGGTGATTGGCCACCATCGTCGGCAAGCCGATGCCCAGATTGACGTAGGACCCTTCCGGAATATCGAGCGCCACGCGCTGCGCGATCTCGTCACGTGTACGGCGAATCATTGGCGACCTCCGACGGGAACGATACGCTGGACAAAAATGCCGGGCGTGATGATTGCTTCCGGATCCAGCTCCCCCAGCCCGACCACCTGGTCGACTTGTGCAATCGTGCACTTCGCCGCCATCGCCATCACCGGACCGAAATTGCGTGCCGCCTTGCGGTAGACGAGGTTGCCCCAGCGATCGCCCCTGAGCGCCTTGATCAGCGCGTAGTCGGCATGGATCGGCGACTCCAGCACATAGTGCCTGCCATTGATGAAACGGGTTTCCTTTCCCTCGGCAAGTCGCGTGCCGTAGCCGGTCGGGGTGAAGAAGCCACCGATGCCGGCGCCGGCGGCACGGATGCGCTCGGCCAGATTGCCCTGCGGGGTCAGTTCCAGTTCGATCTTCCCTGCGCGGTAAAGACTGTCAAACACGTGCGAATCGGCCTGGCGCGGAAACGAACAAATGATTTTCCGCACGCGACCGGCTGCCAGCAGCGCAGCCAGCCCGGTGTCGCCATTGCCGGCATTGTTGTTGACGATGGTCAGTTCACGTGCCCCCTGGGCAATCAGGGCATCAATAAGCGCCGAGGGCATGCCCGCATTGCCAAACCCGCCGATCATGACGGTGGCGCCATCCCCGATACCGGCCACTGCCAGTTCGGGCTCGGCAAAAATTTTGTTAATCAAACCCTTGCTCCTCAGTACTGCTTGCCCGGCCTCATGTTAAATTTCGGGCGCAATGTGCGATTAACGCACAATTATCTGTTAATAGAACACTGACCAAAGTGTAACGGGACACTTGTTTATCGACAAGGAAGCAACCTCAACAAATGTTCGCTATTCGCACCACCTGAAAAATGCCTGACGCAGTGGATTGTGTCCGAGGAACGCAACAGATTTGCCAGCATTGCTGACGCGAAAACCGAAGCAGCGTCGCACGGCACAAGAATTATCAAAACAATATCTAGTTCCGTTACGGTAATGCAGATCCCGTTCCCGGGGTCCGAAGTCCGTGTTTCCCACGGCATGACCTGTGCTTGAAAGTCACTACTCATCATTAATCTGAACATGCAGACTTTTCCCACCGCCACTCACCCCGACACTCTTCTGACAGCGGCCGACCCTCAGGCAGCCGGGCAGGACAAGGAGGACGCCTCCCCTGCACCGGCCACGCGGCCGCTTACCATCGCAGAGGAAATCGATGCACTGACCGACCCCAGCTTCATGACCTCCCTCGCCCGCGGACTGGCGGTCGTCAAGGCGTTCAGCGACCAGCGCAGGTCGA
>JAIXTG010000347.1 GCA_027484285.1 Oxalobacteraceae bacterium
ACCTCTACAGCACCTCTACAGCACCTCTACAGCACCTCTACAGCACCTCTACAGCACCTCTACAGCACCTCTACAGCACCTCTACAGCACCTCTTCAGCACCTCTTCAGCACCTCTACAGTATCTCTTCATTACTGCGTCCGTATTCCCTTATCAATAGTGACTAGAGACAGATAGAGAAGTAGACAGTGGATAGACAGAGAAGAAGGAATGCACTACTGGTCCAAGCAAACTACGAGGAAAGGTCTTCAGCATTAAAACCTTGTTTTGGCAGAGCTACCCAATTCAGGGAGAGGCAGACGTTTCGTGGAATTGCTATTAAATCCGCTAATAAATATTAGTGTTTAGGTAACGAATTCAAACAATGAAGAATATGCCTGAAGCTAGCGCCTACGAATCGGAGGCAAAGGCTCATTGTTCAGTGATTCCTTTTGCGCAATTTAGTAGCGCACTGGATAGAACTATGGTTCAATCGATACTCCTTTTATGGCTATTAGGGGATTAACTTGGGAGTGTCGGAAAACCAAATGGGGGCGAAGGGCTACAGTGATCTTCAAAAGCGAACTAAGGAAATATACATTGAGCAACACAAAAACTACTCGAGAGATAAGTCAATTTTTAACCGTTTCCTTGCCGTCGCGTTAGACCCAAAGTCATACGATCTTCCTAAAGAGTTTTTCGCAGGCAAGTCGGTGTTGGATGCTGGTTGTGGAAACACTGGCTATTTTCAAGTTGCCATGCATGCCCTTGGAGCCTCGCATATCACTTGCTTAGATCTGGGAACGGAGTGGATGCCTGAACTAGAAAAGGTAATGAAGGAACACGGGATTCCAGATTCGGCTTTAAGTTACAGGGAGGGGTCTACAGCCGCTCTACCATTTGCGGATGAATCCTTTGACTTTGTTGCCAGTAATGGGGTGCTAATGCATCTAGAGTCAGCCATTGAGGCTGAAAAGGCACTCTGTGAACTAGCACGTGTTACCAAAAAAGGTGGGCTCATCTATGCGTACGCAGGAATATCATCTCCAGGGATAGTGGATCGGTACATCGTTCCCGCTCTAAGAAAAGCCTATCAAGAGGATAGTGACTTTCGACAGTACATTGATAACATCACGCCAGAGCAGGTGACCTCTGACTTACTTACTTGCTTTTCCTCAGCACAAGAATTTGACAAGTCATTTCCTCCCTCTCTGCAAGGTTACATTCAAACTCTTTTCACTTTAGATTCAGCCACCTTCACCCAGAACATGCTTCAGGTTCCAGTGCAGTTGGGCACTGTCCTAGGTTTTGACTGGATAAAAGATAAGCTCGATAGGCTGGGCTTTAAAAATATCCGGCGAGTACCTGAAAAATACTGGGTACGTAGCGACTATAGGAAGTTTCTAGCCCCCCTTCACTATAACCGTGACACCCGTTTATCAAAGCTTCTTTACGGTGACGGCCACGTAAAAGTGGTAGCGGAAAAGCTCTAGTTGGTCCTCAAATTGTCTTAAAGAGCACGAGGAGGTCGGCGCGTTACTGGTCGATCGGGTCTAGACATAACTGGACTCGTCAAGATTTGCTAGGGTGTTTTTGATCTTGCACGAGGTGATCTCCTCATGAGAGCGCTTGAAGGAGTGCTGCAGTTACGAAAGCGCCTTAACTAACTTCGGTGGAGGCGAGAGGGGGGGGCGGTGCAACCATCCAAAAGTCTCACCCTCCGCCTAATGGATCTCTCACCAGGGATCAGATCAGCCAGAAGTTCAACAAATTGGTCCGATTGAGATGTTTCGAACACAGGGAATCTCATCAATGCTTCTTTTAAACTTAGCTGAAATTTGAATTTGTGTTCATTCACTTGCGTAAAATTTGCAAGTGCATTTACATGATGGTCGACACTTGTTGCGAATTCAATACCTCTTTTTCGGATCCGCTCGCCCTTGTGCTGGTGATGTAGAGGCTCAAAGGGTATATCAATTACATCGCTCGAAAATCTGATTTTTAAACTTGTCTTGCCTCCGTTCCTCTGATCAAGTTGAGTGTGTAAGAACTTGAAAGAAAGAGCGCATTTTCATGGCCTTGGCATCTCGGTGATGGCGCCGTCAGTCTTGTCATCTTAGAGTCCACACCCCGTTGTGGCTTTCCTAACTGCCGGTATTTCATGTCTACGTTTTCATGATGCAACTTCGACGCATCAGGGTACTTTCGTTCTTGATTCTGTTCTTTAATGTGGATGGGACGGATCCTGAAGCATAGCCAAATTGGTTTCTCCTCCCCCCCTATGTCGATCTAGATGTGTTCTAGGTTGGAAGTGTCTTTTCCGATCCTTCTAGCTGGCCCCGAAGCTCCAGCCATGGGTTTGGTGCGAGTTCCGAAGGTTTCTCGGAGATGATGGGTATTTGACGCATCTAATCTCGATTTCGGGCCTGCACATCACGATGATTGCGGCACTGGTGGCGGGCATTGCGCACTTCCTGTGGCGTCATTCGCTATTCATCGGCATCGGCCTGCCGCTGCGGGTGCCGGCGCAGAAGGTCGGGGCGGCGGCCGGGCTGGCGGCGGCACT
>JAIXTG010000268.1 GCA_027484285.1 Oxalobacteraceae bacterium
ACCTACCGCGTCGCGCATGATCACTACTATCTTGCGGACTCGGTCAGGGAGCTTGCCGCGCATGTCGCCGAGCTGTGTGCGTCGGAAGGCATGGCGAAAGCCGCGCCCTTTCGCGACCGTATCCACACCGGGCGCAAGCTGGCGATACAGATTCTGGAATTCTTCGACAACATCGGCTACACCCGACGGATCAGGGAGCATCATGTGATCCGGCAGCCGCAGATGTGGGCCTAGATTCCCACGTATAATCGCGCATCGCACCAACGCGCATGGAAGAGCTTCGATCCCCGGTGGGGCGGCAGGGCTTCAACCCCTGTTGGCTTAGCGAGCTAAGCCAGGTGAGTTCGACTCTCACGCTCTTCCGCCCGGTTTAATAGATCAAGTGCTAGCTTGATCGACCACGAAAATCCTCTTCAGATACAGTAACTTAGCTCCCCCTCGCGGGGAGCCTTTTCACCCCTCTATTCCGCATTCGTGAAAGTGCCGAAAAAGCGGATACTGAAGATATCGAAACAAAAAGTTGCCAGTTGACAGATTTCTGTCATTTTTTTCTGAAAACATCTCAAATGTGACAACAATAAATGTGGATTTATGCGGGATTCCACGGATTTTCATTGCAAAATAGACTGACACTTAAGATTAAACTTAAGTGTCATGACGCGAGTTAGCTTCTTTTTCTGGGAATTGTGCGAGCGCGCCACGGTTTCTTCTTTTAGCTGATTTTCCTACGCCGCTCCTTCTAATGTATCCGCAGGTTCTCAACACTGGCAGTGATGTCCGTTGCCACCGATTTTCTTTAAATTTCCCTCCTGCAATTTAGATAAGAGTTTTAAATACTGTGTCACACTCCAAACTTGTCGAAAAAATTGAGCTTCTAGAAACCTTTAGAAAACTCGACTCAACCATGCCGGTTTCTCAAATTTTGGTTTTTCTGGCAGTTGCGAGGTATCCGGAAAAATCGGTTAAGGAAATTGCAGAACTTGCCGATGTCCCGTACGCCTCAGCTGCTCGGTACGTGCAGTTTTTATCTAAAGGAAGACCCGTCCTTGGAGAAGAGGGGCTTGAACTGCTTCGTGCGCAGGAAAACCCTTACGACCGAAAGCAAAAATTACTTACGCTCACCGATAAAGGAGAGCAACTTCTTGCAGATTTGTTGAATTAGCGTGTTTGGACTGTCAGATTCCTGTCAATTCCGTATGTGGAAATGACTGAAAATGACAGGAAAGATTAGCTAAGTCCTTGATTTTATAAGAGTCTTCTGGACTTCAAACCCTGCAGAGGTTGCCAGCAATCTTTGGTGGGTTCGACTCCCACGCTCTTCCGCCACCCTTCCGCCCGATGAGCTCCGCTTACGCCACTGACGGCTTCTACCCTTTCGAAGGCCCCGAGGCCACCAGCCTGGAGCTGATCCCTCTCTCGATCCGCCACAAGCTTGATTGCGCGGAAATCAAACTGCACCTGCCGCAATGGCACTCGCTGGGTCATGGCGAGCGCGCGCAATTACTGCGCGCTCCGTGCGGCACGGCTGCGGAAATCGATGCCTACCGGGAGCTGCTCAACAAGATGGTGGATCGCCATCATGCGGTGCCGCCGACCAGCCATCCACTGACGGGCGATGAGCCGTGGCTCACGCTGTCCTGCTGGCCGCAGGTGGTGGTTGATCAGTGCGCGCGGCAGCAGTTGCCGCTGCCTGCGGTCGGGCACTGGCAGCGACTGGGCGAGGCAGACCGGCATGCCCTGTTCGTGCTGGGCAGGTCAAAACATTCGCAGGCGGATTTCAAGGCGGCGATGCGCCTGTTCTTCGGTTCGGGTAGCGGCGACCAGCCAGGGATGGCGGATTAGCAGGCGAAGCCGGCTTTCGACGGCAAGGCAGCTTGTCTGTCAGACCAGGACGCCGCGATGCGCATCGATGGCCTCGCGCACGATCGGCAGCAGCTCCTGCGTCTCGTCGCCATCCATCTTTTGCACGATGGTCTGCCGCATGCGCGGCGCCCAGAACTTTTTCAGGTGGGTCGCGATATCGGCTTTCGCCTGTTCGCGGTCGGGCATGCTTTCGAAAAACACGCCGATCTGGTTTGCCATTTTTACGAGGTGATGTACATCCATCGTGTCACTCCATCTGCAGGCGCTCGGGATGCGCGTAAACCACATAGGAAGCATCGCGCATGAAACCGAGCAGGGTCACGCCGGCCTGCTCGGCCAGCTGCACCGCAAAGCTGGTCGGCGCAGAGATCGCGGCGATGGCGCCGATGCCCATGATGGCCGCCTTCTGCACCATTTCATAGCTGGCGCGACTAGTGATCAGCAGCGAACCGCGCGTAAAGTCGGTCGCCTGCGCAGCGAGCGCGCCGATGAGCTTGTCGAGCGCATTGTGGCGGCCCACATCCTCGCGCACGCAGACCACCTCGCCGGCCTCGTTCATCCAGGCTGCCGCATGGGTCGCGCCGCTTTGCTGCTGCATCGTCTGCAGCGCCTGCATTGCGCGCATGCCGGCCGTCATCGATGCCGGACGCACAGGATGCCGGTGCGCGACCGGGTCCACCACGCGCGTCACCTGGTCCAGCGCCTCGGTGCCGCACAGGCCGCAGCCGGTGCGGCCGGCCAGATTGCGCCGGCGCTCCTTCAGTGCTGCAAAACGCCCGGACGCGATCTCGATATGAACCAGGCGGCCGTCGGGCCGCTGCTCAGGCTCGATGCCATAACACTCGGCCGGCGACCCGATGATGCCTTCGGTGAGCGAGAAGCCGAGCGCAAAATCCTCGAGGTCCGCAGGCGAAGCCAGCATCACCACATGCGAGATGCCGTTGTATTCGAGCGCCACCGGCATCTCGACCGCCAGGACATCCTCGGAGCGGTTCAGCGTGCCGTCGCGGCTGCGCAGCACGGATACCGTCGCCAGCGTGCCGGCTGCGTCGTCCAGCTGGCTGGCTTTCGGGTCATGTCCCATAAATGTCCCTCGACGTCAGGTCGCATCGACCTTCGCCAGATCCAGCTGCTCCCGGTTGAAGCGCTGGTAGTTTTTCTGCCATTCCGACGGCTGCGTCACCGGCATCACCTGCACCGCCGTCACTTTGTACTCGGGACAGTTGGTCGCCCAGTCGGAGTTGTCGGTGGTGATCACGTTGGCGCCGGATTCCGGGAAATGGAAAGTGGTGTAGACCACGCCCGGCTGGACGTTGTCGGTGATCGTTGCACGCAGCACCGTCTGTCCGGAGCGCGATTCGATGCCGACCCAGTCGCCCTCGCGTATCCCGCGCTCTTCGGCATCATGCGGATGGATCTCGAGCCGGTCCTCGCTGTGCCACTGCACGTTCTCGGTACGACGGGTCTGCGCGCCGACATTGTACTGGGACAGGATGCGGCCGGTCGTCAGGATCAGCGGGAAGCGCTGGTTGACCTTCTCGTCGGTGGCGACATAGCGGGTGATGATGAATCGGCCCTTGCCGCGCACGAAGGCCTCGGTGTGCATGATCGGCGTGCCATCCGGCGCCTGCTCGTTGCACGGCCACTGGATGCTGCCAAGGCGGTCGATCTTTTCATAAGTCACGCCGCGGAAGGTCGGCGTCAGCGCCGCGATCTCGGCCATGATCTCGGACGGATGACCGTAGTTCATCGGATAGCCGAGCGCATTTGCCAGCAGCTGCGTCACTTCCCAGTCCGAATAGCCGGCCTTCGCCGGCATCACCTTGCGCACGCGCGAGATGCGGCGCTCGGCATTCGTGAACGTGCCATCCTTCTCGAGGAAGGACGAACCGGGAAGGAAGACGTGCGCGTATTTCGCGGTCTCGTTGAGGAAAATGTCCTGCACGACAATGCATTCCATTGAACTCAGCGCCGCGGCCACATGCTGGGTGTTCGGGTCGGACTGGACGATATCCTCGCCCTGGCAGTACAGCCCCCTGAAGCTGCCGTCCATTGCGGCGTCGAACATGTTCGGGATCCGCAGGCCCGGCTCCGGGCTCAGCGTCACGCCCCAGTGCGCTTCAAACTCGCTGCGCACCGTGCTGTCGGATATGTGGCGATAGCCCGGCAGCTCGTGCGGGAAGGAGCCCATGTCGCAGGAGCCCTGCACATTGTTCTGGCCGCGCAGCGGGTTCACGCCAACGCCGAGGCGGCCGACATTGCCGGTGGCCATCGCAAGATTGGCGATACCCATCACCATCGTCGAACCCTGCGCATGTTCGGTCACGCCGAGGCCATAGTAGATCGCCGCATTGCCGCCCGTCGCATACAGCCGTGCCGCACTGCGCAGCAGGTCGGCCGGAACGCCGGTCACGGCTTGCATGGCTTCCGGCGAGTTTTCCGGCTGCGCGACAAAGGCTTTCCACTGCTCGAACGACGCCAGGTCGCAGCGCTCGCGGATGAAATCTTCCTTCAGCAGGCCCTCGGTCACGACCACATGCGCGAGTGCATCGATCACTGCGACATTGGTTCCCGGCCGGAGCTTCAGGTGATAGTCGGCCTGGTAGTGCGCGCCCTTCACCATTTCAGTGGTGCGCGGGTCGACCACGATCAGCTTTGCGCCCTGGCGCAGGCGGCGCTTCATTTGCGACGCGAATACCGGATGGCCGGCGGCCGGGTTGGCGCCGATCACCATGATCACGTCGGCCTGCATCACCGAGTCGAACGTCTGGGTACCGGCGGATTCGCCCAGCGTCTGCTTCAGCCCGTAGCCGGTCGGCGAATGGCAGACGCGCGCGCAGGTGTCGACATTGTTGTTGCCGAATGCAGCCCGCACCAGCTTCTGCACCAGGTAAGTCTCTTCATTCGTGCAGCGGGAGGACGTGATGCCGCCCACCGAATCCTGGCCGTACTGCTGCTGGATGCGCCGGAATTCGCCGGCCGCGTAGCTGATCGCGTCTTCCCACGAAACCTCGCGCCACGGATCGGTGATCTTCTTGCGGATCATCGGCTTCAGGATCCTGTCCTTGTGCGTCGCATAGCCCCACGCGAAGCGCCCCTTCACGCAGGAATGGCCGTGATTGGCCTTGCCGTCCTTGTACGGCACCATGCGGACCACTTCGCTGCCCTTCATTTCGGCCTTGAACGCGCAGCCGACGCCGCAGTATGCGCAGGTGGTGATGGCGCTGTGCTCGGCAATGCCGATCCGGATCACGCTCTTCTCGGTGAGCGTCGCGGTCGGGCAGGCCTGCACGCAGGCGCCGCAGGACACGCACTCGGACTCCATGAACGGCTCGTTCTGGCTGGCGGCCACGCGCGAGTCGAAGCCACGGCCATCGATGGTCAGCGCAAAGGTGCCCTGCGTTTCCTCGCAGGCGCGCACGCAGCGATTGCAGACGATGCACTTCGACGGGTCGTAGGTGAAATAGGGGTTGGACTCGTCTTTCTTCAGGTCGACATGGCTCTTGCCCTTGCTGTAGCGGACTTCGCGCAGGCCGACCAGCCCGGCCACGTCCTGCAGTTCGCAATTGCCATTGGTCGGGCAGGTCAGGCAATCGAGCGGATGGTCGGAGATGTAAAGCTCGAGCATGCCCCTGCGGATATCGGCCAGTTTGGGCGTCTGGGTGCGCACCTTCATGCCGGGCTCGACCGGCGTGGTACAGGATGCCGGATAGCCTCGGCGTCCCTCGATCTCCACCAGGCAGACGCGGCAGGAGCCGAAGGCTTCCAGCGAATCGGTGGCGCACAGCTTGGGCACATTGATGCCTGCCTCGATACTGGCCCGCATCACTGAGGTGCCGGCAGGCACCGTGACGGAGACGCCGTCAATCTCGAGCATGACCGGGGCGCCGGATTCGCGCTCGGGTGTACCAAAGTCCTTGTCGTCGATCGCGTTCATGCCAACTCCTTCGCCTGTTCGGCAGCCACGCCGAAATCTTCGGGAAAATGGTTCATGGCCGACAGCACCGGGAACGGTGTCATGCCGCCCATGGCACACAGCGAGCCGTTCAGCATCAGGTCGCACAGGTCGCGCACCAGGTGGATCTGCTGCTCGCGCTCCTCGCCGCGCATTACTTTATCGAGCGCTTCCTTGCCGCGCGTCGAACCGATACGGCACGGCGTGCATTTGCCGCAGGATTCAATCGCACAGAATTCCATCGCATAGCGCGCCTGCCTGAGCATGTTCACGCTGTCATCGAATACCACGATGCCGCCGTGCCCGAGCGTGCCGCCGATCTTCAGGAAGGCTTCATAGTCGAGCGGCGTGTCGAACTGCGACTCCGGCAGGTAGGCGCCGAGCGGCCCGCCGACCTGCACTGCGCGAATCGGGCGACCCGAGCGCGTGCCGCCGCCGAAATCAACCAGCATTTCGCGCAGCGTCAGCCCGAAAGCCTTTTCCACCAGTCCGCCGCAGCGGACGTTGCCGGCCAGCTGCATCGGCAGCGTTCCGCGCGAGCGGCCCATGCCGAACTCCTGGTAATAGGCGGCGCCGCGCGCAAAGATCACCGGCACCGTGGCCAGCGAGATTACGTTGTTGATGACGGTCGGCTTGCCGAACAGGCCGGAGATGGCCGGCAGCGGCGGCTTGGCGCGCACGATGCCGCGCTTGCCCTCGATGCTCTCGAGCAGTGCCGTCTCTTCGCCGCACACATAGGAACCGGCGCCGACCCGTACCTCGAGGTTGAAAGCCTTGCCGGAGCCGCGGATGTCAGGGCCGAGATAGCCATGGGTGCGCGCGATCGCGATCGCTTCGTTCAGCGTGGCGATCGCATGCGGATATTCGGAGCGTACGTAGATGTAGCCTTTGGTAGCGCCGACGCCCAGGCCGGCGATGGTCATGCCCTCGATCAGCATGAACGGGTCGTCTTCCATCACCATCCGGTCGGAGAAGGTACCGGAATCGCCCTCGTCCGCATTGCAGACGATGTATTTGCGGTCGGCGGCCGTATTGCGCACGGTGTTCCACTTGATGCCGGTCGGGAAGGCAGCGCCGCCGCGGCCGCGCAGGCCGGAGTCGGTCACTTCCTGCACGATCTGCGCTTCGCTCATCTGCAATGCGCGCTGCAGTCCGGCATAGCCCTCATGCGCGACATAGTCGTCGATCGACAGCGGATCGGTAATGCCGACGCGCGCGAAGGTGAGCCGCTCCTGCTTCTTCAGGAACGGGATCTCGTCGGTCAGGCCGAGTGCCAGCCGATGGGCACCGCCATCAATAAAGCCGGCATCGAACAGCGAAGCGACGTCTCCCTCTTCCACCGGACCATAGGCAAGGCGGCCGCCGGGCTGTTCGACCTCGACCAGCGGCTCCAGGAAAAACAGGCCGCGCGAGCCATTGCGCACCAGCTGGATCTCGATTCCGCGCCGCGCCGCCTCGGCGACGATGGCCGCCGCAACCTCGTCCGCCCCGAGCGCCAGCGCGGTGGAATCGCGCGGCACGTAGATCTTCACGCTCATGGCTGCCTCCTTGCGCGCTCGACCAGCGCATCGAATTTTTCCTTCGTCAGCCGCGCATGCACCCGATCGCCGACCATCATCGCCGGCCCGCACGCGCACTGCCCGAGGCAGTAGACGGGCTCAAGCGTGACGGTGCCGTCCGCCGTCGTCTGGTGGAAGTCGCAGCCCAGTGACGCCCTTGCATGCTCGGCCAGCGCCTCTGCGCCCACCGCCTGGCATGCCTCGGCACGACAGAGCTGCACGACCACTTTGCCGGCCGGCTCCTTGCGGAAGTGGTGGTAATAGCTGAGCACGCCGTGCACTTCCGCGCGCGAGAGGTTGAGGCGATCGGCGATCAGGGGCACCGCGTCGGCGGGCACATGGCCATGCTCGGCCTGTATCGCGTGCAGGATGGGCAGCAGCGCACCGTCCGGCGCGCCGAGTTCGGCCAGCGTGGTGTCGACACAGGCATCAAAGGATGCAGCGGACATCAGGGTCTCCGGTGTATTTTATGCTTCCGAAAACATATTAAGACAAGCCCCGGAAGCCTTGGTTTTCTATGACTCGCTGCATCATCTGCCTGCGTATACCAGATGTCAATATGCTTCTTACAGCCTATTCACGTCCGTAAAAAAAGCTGCCGTCGCCAATCGCAGACTGGCTCGGGCAGCTTCTGTACTGACGGCAGGAATCAGTCGTTCTTGATCACGATGCTGGGGAATTTGCTGGTCATGTCCTTTGCCTTCTCCGCCACCTTGACCGCTACCTTGCGCGCGATCCCGCGGTAGATCTGTGCCACCTGCCCGTCCGGATCGGCGACCACGGTCGGGCGGCCGGAATCGGCCTGCTCGCGGATGCTCATCGTCAGCGGCAGCGCGCCGAGGAAGTCGACCCCGAAATCGCGACACATGGTCTCGCCGCCACCCTGCCCGAAGATCGGCTCCGCATGCCCGCAGTTGCTGCACACATGCATGCTCATGTTCTCGACGATGCCGAGGATGGGAATGCCGACCTTCTCGAACATCTTCAAACCCTTGCGAGCATCAAGCAAGGCGATGTCCTGCGGCGTGGTAACGATCACGGCACCGGTGACAGGCACTTTCTGCGACAGGGTCAGCTGCACGTCGCCGGTGCCGGGCGGCATGTCGACGATCAGGTAATCGAGGTCGCGCCAGTTGGTCTGCTCCAGCAATTGCTGCAGCGCCTGGGTAACGATCGGTCCGCGCCAGACCATCGGCTGGTCGGGGTCGATCATGAAGCCGATGGAGGCCACCTGCACCCCATGGTTTTCCAGTGGCTCCATGGTCTTGCCATCATGGCTGTCCGGCCGGCCGGACACGCCCATCATCATGGGCTGGGACGGGCCGTAGATGTCGGCATCCAGCAGGCCGACACGCGCGCCCTCGGCCGACAGCGCCAGCGCAAGATTGACTGCGGTGGTCGACTTGCCGACGCCGCCCTTGCCGGAAGCCACGGCGATGATGTTGCGCACATTGCTCATCAGCTTGACGCCGCGCTGCACCGCATGCGCGACGATCTTCACGCTGACGTTCACGCTGACATTATTCACGCCGGGCAGCGCGCGCGCCGCGTCGATCACGTGCTGGCGGATCCCGTCGATCTGGCTTTTGGCCGGATAGCCAAGCTCGACATCAATCGACACATTGCCGCCGTCCAGCTGGACATTTTTCACGGATTTGCCGGCGATCAGGTCCTTGCCGGTATTCGGGTCGATCACGCGCGACAGGGCGTCGCGCACGGAATCTACAGTGGTGCTCATTGCGTCTCCCAACAGAAGACCGCAAGTCTAAACGAAAGCGGCCGCGCCTGTCGGGCGCGGCCGCGGGTTTCAGGTGCCGGCGATGTCAGCTGAAGAGCACTGCCGATTTCTGCAGCGTGACCCAGATGCCGTAAGCGAGCGGTATGCCGACCGCCACCCAGGCAAGCGTGGCTGCCAGCGAATTGCCTCGCAGCGCCCCGCTGCTGCCGGCAGCAACAACCGCCGCCTGCGACTTTTCGTGCGCGAGCTGCTTTTCGCGCGCCAGTTCCTCGTCCGACATGGTCCAGCGCTCGTCGACCGGACGCACCAGCAGGTTGGCGATCAGGCCGATCACCAGCATTGCCGCCAGTACGTAGAAGATCGGTGCGTAGATGTCATCGAACGGCACGCCCTGCTCCAGCCGGATGTCATGCATGTAGTTGACTACCACCGGCCCGAGGATGCCGGCGGTCGCCCATGCAGTCAGCAGGCGGCCATGGATTGCGCCGACGAACTGGGTGCCGAACAGGTCGGCCAGATAGGCCGGGATGGTGGCAAAGCCGCCGCCGTACATCGAGGCGATGACGCAGAAGCAGCCCACGAAGATCGGCAGCGACTTCCATTCGGCAGCCAGTGCCGCCAGCACATACAGGGCAATGCCGAGCACGAAGAAGATCACGTAGGTACGCTGCCGGCCCAGCGCATCCGACGACGAGGCCCAGACGAAACGTCCGCCGATATTGAACAGCGATATCAGGCCGACGAAGCCGGCACCGATCGCCACCGCCCCCGCCAGCAATTCCGGATTGCCCTTCAACTGGGCGAAGCTGACGCCTGACTCACCCACCAGCGTGCCGCCGAAGGTCTCCTGCAGCATGGGCGAAGCCGCGCCGATGATGCCGATGCCGGCAGACACGTTCATGCAGAGCACCGTCCAGAGCAGCCAGAACTGCGGCGTCTTGTGCGCGTTTTTCAAATGGACATGGCGGGTCGCGATCATGCCCCTGGCCGATGGCGCGGGCGGCTCCCAGCCCTCCGGCTTCCATCCGGTGGGCGGGACCCGGTAGCCGAAGGCACCGGAGAACATGAATACCGCATAGATGATGGCCAGCGCGACGAAAGTCTGCCAGACGCCCGGATCCGTCGGCGTCGCGAACTTCGACATCAGCAGGGTCGCCAGCGGGGAACCGATCATGGCGCCGCCACCGAAGCCCATGATCGCCATGCCGGTGGCCATGCCGCGCCGGTCGGGGAACCACTTGATCAGTGTCGATACCGGCGAGATGTAGCCGAGCCCGAGGCCAATGCCGCCGATGACGCCGGAACCCAGCCAGAGCATCCACAACTGGTGCTCGTGGATGCCGAGCGCAGAGATCAGCAGGCCGCCGCACCAGCAGACGGCCGACACCAGGCCGGCCTTGCGCGGACCGGAGCGTTCGAGCCATCCGCCCCAGATGGCGGCCGCACAGCCGAGCACCACGAAAAACAGCGTGTACATCCAGCCGAGGTCGAACTGCGTCCAGTTGCAGTCCGTGGCAAACAGCGCCCGCCCGGTACCGGCCAGTTTTTCGCCGAAGGTGGTCGCACCTGCAGCGCAGGAGGCCAGCGGCGCGCCATCCTCGCCCTTGAGCGCGTTGCCGAGCGGCTTCCAGAAGACCGAAAAACCATAGGCCATGCCGATGCAGAGGTGGATGGCGAGTGCAGCGGGGGGAACCAGCCAGCGGTTGAAACCAGGGCCGGCAATTGTGCGCTCCTTGGCGAGCAAACCTGCTAATGCCATATCTCCTCCTGAGTTGCCACCGATCGGGCGGTGGCCGTATTTATGCGTATTCTCATGTCGGGTGAATCGCAAAGCGCCCCGAAGCTAACACTCGGCATTCTACGTTGCAATATGCTAGTGTAGACATAATGTTCAAGGTCAGAATCAACCCTCACTGGGAAATTTCTCGCGACGATGCGCAGCCGCTCGACACGGCCGTGCTGCTGTCGCTGCTGCGTGCGATCGAGGAAACCGGTTCGATCGCCCGCGCAGCGCAGGCGGTCAGCCTTTCCTATCGCTACGCATGGGGCCTGCTGCGTGAAGCCGAGGAGCTGTTCGGCTGCAGCCTGATGCAGACCGGCCGCGGTCGCGGTACGCAGTTGTCCCCGCTTGCCGAAAAGCTGATCTGGGCAGACCGGCGCATTGCCGCACGGCTGTCCCCGACGCTCGACAGCCTGGCTTCCGAACTCGAAACAGAACTCAGCAAGACCCTGGGCACCGTGCCCGCCATGGTGCGGCTGGACGCCAGCCATGGCTTTGCGGTGGCTGCATTCCTGAAGCTCGCCGGCGAGTCGGGCTTGCCGATCGACCTGCGTTACCGCAACAGCACCGATGCAGTCGCTGCGCTGTCGCGCGGCGAGTCCGACCTCGCCGGCTTTCATGTGCCGCTCGGCGAATTCGAGTCGCTGTCGGTCGAGCGCTATGGCAAGTGGCTGGATGCGAAAACGCACCGGCTGATCCATCTGGCGGTCCGCACCCAGGGCCTGTTCGTCAACCCCGGCAACCCGCTCGGGATCAGCGGCCTCGACGACCTGACACGGCCTGACGTGCGCTTCGTCAACCGCCAAGTCGGCTCCGGTACGCGGCTGCTGCTGGAGCTGATGCTGCCGAGGCTGGACATCACTCCGGCCATGGTGAACGGTTACGAGAATACCGAGTTCACCCATTCTGCCGTGGCCGCCTTCATCGCAAGCGGCATGGCCGACGTCGGCTTCGGCGTGCAGACCGCGGCCGAGCGCTTCAAGCTCGACTTCATCCCGGTGGCGCGCGAACGCTATTTCTTTGCGGTCAGCGCCGAGGCGCTCGAGCAACCGAAGATGCGCAAGGTCGTCGATGTCGTGCGCTCGCAGGATTTCCGGCGCTCGGTCCAGCAACTGGCTGGCTATGACGCGAGCGATACCGGCGAGATCCTCACGCTGCCACAGGCATTCAGCGCAGCGCCTCGCAAGGCCCCCTGAGTTTCACCATGGTCATACCGAGAGAGCAGATTGCCGGCCTGGTACTGGCTGGCGGACGCGCGACGCGCATGGGCGGGGTCGACAAGGGTCTGCAGGTGTTCCTGGACGAGCCCATGGTGGCGCACGTGATGCGGCGCTTGCAGCCCCAGGTCGGCCAGCTGATGATCAATGCCAATCGTCATCATGATGAGTACGCCAAACTCGGCGTCCCGGTTTTTCCCGATGACGTGGAAGGCTATGCCGGCCCGCTGGCCGGCATTCACGCGGGACTGGCGCGCTGTCCGACCGAATTTCTTGCAACCTCGCCGTGCGACGCCCCGCTGCTGCCGACGGATCTGGTGCAGAGGCTCGCACTGGCACTCGAAGCATCCGGTGCCGACGCGGCGCTCGCGGTGTCGGGCGATGGCGCACACAGGCGCCGACATCCGGTGTTCATGCTGGCCAGGGCTGCGCTGGCGAACAACCTCGCCGGCTATATTGCCGCAGGCAGCCGGAAGGTGGACGGATGGCTGGGTTCGATACGCTCCGTCGAGGTGTGGTTCGAACACGAGGACAGCTTCACGAATGTGAACACCCCGGACGACTTGCAAGCGCTGACGCGGCAGGCACGACTGACGCCCCCGGCCTCGCCATACTGACCGGTCACCTGATCCCGCCGCGGGCAGTCGCCCGCGATAGCCGGCTTCGCAACGCGCAAGCTGGCTGCAATCCGGCGCACAAGAAGCGAAACAGGCGCGCCGCATCTTTCTGCGCTACTGCAGCTGCCTGACGGTTTGACGCGCCCCCGGTCTGGGAGGCGCGTTCGATTTTATTTTTGGGCAGCGTCCCTGGGTTTGAAATGCTTGTCGCTGATACGAAACTTGGAGCGACGGTCGCCCATCAGCTGCCGCAACTCCGAAATCGACAGCGCACTGACTTCATGCATGCGTATCAGCAGCGAAGCAGTGACCGGCAGGCGTCGGTGACGTATCTTGCTGATCACCGGCGGCGACACCTCGAGCGCACGTGACAGCGCCGCATCGTTCTTCAGATTCAGCCTGCCGATCAATGACGCGAGCAACTGGTCCGGATCGTAGCGCTGCATCGATTGCATCTTGTCTTGTTCCATGGTGTCCTCGTGCAAGTGATTAATCCACTCGCATTCTGACAACATGGGTTTCCGCTTTCTTGAGGCGACACAACAGCGAGGAAGCAACGATCACTCTCATCGCATGCGGCTGCGTCAACGCAAATGCTCCGCGATCGGCAGCGCGGTCTTGTACTTAACCTGCTTGAGTGCGAAGCTCGATTTGATGTTCTTGATGCCCTGTATGCGCGTCAGATTATCGAGGATGAAGTGCTCGAGTGCCTGGATGTCGGGCACGACGATGCGCAGCAGGTAGTCCTCATCGCCGGTCATCAGGTAGACCTCCATCACTTCATCAAAGCGGCTCACCGCCTTCTCGAAGCGTTCCAGCGCACCGGCCTCCTGCTTCTCGAGCGAGACACGCACGAACACATTCACCTTCAGTCCCAGTGCATGCGGATCGACCAACGCCACATAGCGCGAGATCACGCCCTCGCTCTCGAGCCGCTTGACCCTCGCCAGCGTCGGTGACGGGGAGAGGTTCACGCGCGCCGCCAGATCGACATTGGTCAGGCTGGCATCCTGCTGCAGCTGGCGCAGGATGCGAAAATCGGTGAGATCCAGTTCAGTCATATCTTGATGCCTTCAATTTTTATTTGTCCAGCATTTTATGCTGCGCATGGACATCCATGCGAAGTTTTTCGGCAGCACCTGCGGCAAGGAATCAGTTAACTTGTCGGCATCAAATCGACACTTGAGGCAGGCCGCTGCGATGGACATGATCACCCCCGAACACCTGGTGCGCCAGGCCGATATCGATGAGCGCGAGACAGCCGAATGGATCGACGCACTGCAGTCGGTACTGGCCGCTTCCGGACCCGAGCGTGCGCGCTTCCTGCTGTCGCAGCTCGCGGCAGCCGCGCGCGACGCCGGCCTGAAATGGCGCGATGCGCGCATCACGCCCTATGTGAACACCATCCGCGCAAAAGACGAGCCGCCCTACCCCGGAGGCTCCGACGCGCTTGAAATCGAGGAGCGCATCGCAGGCATCCTGCGCTGGAATGCGCTGGCGATGGTGGTGCGCGCCAACCGCGCGTACGGCGAGCTTGGCGGCCACATCGCCAGCTATGCATCGGCGGCCGACCTGTTCGAGGTCGGCTTCAATCACTTCTTCCGCGCGCGCAGCAACGAATTCGGCGGCGACCTGGTGTACTTCCAGCCGCATTCCGCACCGGGCATCTATGCGCGTGCCTTCCTCGAGGGGCGGCTCGGCGAGGACAACCTCGCCCACTACCGGCAGGAGATCGGCGCACACCGCGCAGGCATACAGGGCCTGTCCTCGTATCCGCACCCGTGGCTGATGCCGGAGTTCTGGCAGTTCCCGACCGGTTCGATGGGCATCGGACCGATCAGCGCGATTTACCAGGCGCGCTTCATGCGCTACCTCGAGCATCGCGGGCTGATGACCGAGCAGCCGCGCAAGGTGTGGGGCGTGTTCGGCGACGGCGAGATGGATGAGCCGGAATCGCTGGCGGCACTGTCGCTCGCCTCGCGCGAAAAACTCGACAACCTGGTGTTCGTCATCAACTGCAACCTGCAGCGGCTCGATGGGCCGGTGCGCGGCAACGGGCATGTCATCGACGAACTGGAAACGCTGTTCGGCGGCGCCGGCTGGAACGTGATCAAGCTGCTCTGGGGCTCGGACTGGGATCCGCTGTTTGCGCAGGATACGCGGGGCGAACTGGCCGACGCGCTGAACCGCACGGTCGACGGCCAGCTGCAGACCTTCGCCGCAAACGACGGCCCGTTCAACCGCGAGCACTTCTTCGGACAGACGCCGGGCCTGCAGGCCATCGGCGCCATGCTGACCGACGACGAGATCGATCGCCTCAAGCGCGGAGGCCATGACCTGCGCAAGATTTACGCGGCCTATCATGCGGCGGTCAACCACGGCGGGCAGCCGACCGTGATCCTTGCGCAGACCAAAAAAGGTTTCGGCATGGGCAAGGCCGGCCAGGGACGCATGACGACCCACCAGCAGAAAAAGCTGGAGCTGTCGGACCTGCTGGAATTCCGCGACCGCTTCCGCCTTCCGCTGAGCGATGCGCAGGTCGAGCGGCTGGAGTTCTGCAAGCCCGCGCCCGACAGCGAAGAGGTGCGCCACCTGCAGGCGCGCCGCTCGGCGCTCGGCGGCTACCTGCCGGCACGCGTGGACAGCCGCATCGCCCTGCCCGTACCAGCGCTTGCCTCCTATGCGAGCTTCGCGATCGACGCCGACCACAAGGAAATGTCGACCACGATGGCGCTGGTGCGGATGATGGGCAGCCTGCTGAAAGATCCGGGACTCGGCCGCCATGTGGTGCCCATCGTCGCGGACGAAGCGCGCACCTTCGGCATGGCCAACCTGTTCCGGCAGGTCGGCATCTATTCCGCACAGGGCCAGCTGTACCAGCCGGAGGACATCGGCTCCATCCTGTATTACCGGGAAGCGAAGGACGGCCAGATTCTCGAGGAAGGCATTACCGAGGCCGGCGCGATTTCTTCGTGGACTGCAGCAGCGACCAGTTATTCGGTGCACGGCCTGCCCATGCTGCCGTTCTACATCTACTACTCGATGTTCGGCTTCCAGCGCATTGGCGACCTCATCTGGGCTGCTGCCGACCAGCGCTCGCGGGGCTTCCTGATCGGCGCCACTTCCGGCCGGACTACGCTCGGCGGCGAGGGCCTGCAGCATCAGGACGGCAGCAGCCACCTGGTCGCAGCCACGGTACCGAACTGCGTGTCCTACGATCCGGCCTATGCCTACGAGCTGGCCGTCATCGTCGACGAAGGCATGCAGCGCATGCTCCAGCGGAACGAGGACGTGTTCTATTACGTGACGGTCACCAATGAAAACGAGGCGCAACCCAGCATGCCGGCCAACGCGCGCGAAGGCATTCTGCGCGGCATGCATTGCGTGCAGCGCAGCGATCAGGCAGGGGTACGGCTGCTGGCAGCGGGGCCGCTGCTGAAGGAAGCGCTGTCGGCTGCCACGCTGCTGGAGGGCATCTTCGATATCAAGACGGAAGTCTGGAGCGTGACCAGCTTCTCCGAACTGGCACGCGAAGGCACGGCGTGCGAGCGGGCACGGCGGATGCAGCAATCGGATGCGCAGCCATGGATCACGCAGCAGCTGCACGGGTCGGATGCGCCGGTACTTGCGGTTTCCGATTACGTGCGCGCCGTGCCGGAAAGCGTGCGCGCCTTCATTCCTGCACGCTATGTCACGCTCGGCACCGACGGATTCGGACGCAGTGACACGCGGGCCAGCCTGCGCGATTTCTTCGAAGTGGATGCGAAGTGGATTACCTATGCAGCGCTGGCCGAACTGTATGCCGGCATCAAGACGGCCGACGAGATGCGGGCGATTGCAGCCCGGCTCGAACTGGATCTCGACAAGCCGCTGCCGACAGCGGTCTGATCACCGCAGGAGCACAAACGACAAGGGCGCCACGGGCGCCCTTGTCTTTCATGTCATTTGATCAAGCAAATTAGCCGCCGCTTTCCATCCGCCTGAAGAACTGCACGGTGAAAAAAATCATCAGCAGCACGGTCAACCCGATCACGCCGAGGCTGAGCAGGCCGTAGTCGGTGGAAAAAAGATCAATCAGCAGTTTCATGGCCAGCCTTCCTTCGAGTGAATCAACGATGATCCATTCTCGAATTTCTGCCCGGGAACTTTCTTGACCTCAGTCAAAAATTCCCGGATAGGGGCTGCCCGCTGCTGGCATCGACCGGGTGAACCGGCGCTGCGCAGCCCTAGCGCAATCGCGATGCTGCCTGCAGGATGCGCTCCGCCCTGACCATCACCGGGCGGTCGACCATCTTGCCGTCGACCGCGACAGCGCCGCCGTTCGCGGTGCGCGCCGCATCCACCACCCGCATCGCCCAATGCACTTCCTCATTCGACGGCAGATAGGCCGAATGCACGGTGGCCAGCTGTTTCGGATGAATGCAGAGCTTGCCGCCGAAGCCGAAGCGCTTGCCGCGCAGCGTCTCGGCTTGGAGCAGCGCGGCATCGTCGATCGCCGTCGTCACGCCATCGACCGGCGGCGCAATGCCGGCAAGCCGCGACGCCAGCACCAGCTGCGAGCGAAAGTAATCGAGCTCGCGCTCGTCGCCCTCGATGCCGAGGTCGACGCTGAAATCAATGCTGCCGAACATCAGCCGGGCCACGCCCGCAGTCGCTGCGAGCGCAAATGCATTGGCGATACCTTCAGCGCTTTCGATCAGCGCCAGTACCTTCGGAGCGCCGGCATCGAGCACGCGGCGCACCTCATCGACCCGCGCCGCTTTCGGCAGCACGACGGCTGAAACGCCGGGCAGGCCGCACAGTAGCAGGTCCTGTTCGAACCATTCGGAGTCGGCACTGTTGATGCGCACCGCGGCCGGATAGTCCGGGTCGAGCGAGGCGCGCACTGCATCGCGCGCCACCACTTTGTCGCCCGGGCCGACGGCATCCTCGAGGTCGAGGATCACCTGGTCGGCGCCCGAGGCCAGTGCCTTGCCGAAGCGCTCCGGGCGATTGCCCGGCACGAACAGATAGGAAACCGGAACAGTGCCGGACGGGGGCAGCGCGCTCATTCAGATCACCTCGCTGGCCTTCAGTTGGTCAATGTCGGCGTCGGCATAGCCGAGCTCGCGCAGGATTGCCTCGGAGTGCTCGCCGAGTGCGGGAATCGGGTCCATGCGCGCGTCCCAGCCACTGCTGGCGCCCGGCGGCAGCAGGGCCGGCACCGGTCCGGCCGGGGTCGCCACTTCGGTCCAGCGCTGGCGCGCGCGCAACTGGGCATGCGACCAGACTTCGTGCATGTCATTCAGGCGCGCATTGGCGATTTGCGCCTCGTCGAGGCGCGCAATCACCTGCTCTGCCGTCAAGGGCTGGAAGGCCTCGCAGATCAGCGCGTACAGCTCGCGGCGTGCGCCGCTGCGCCGGCTGCTCGACGAGAAGCGCGGGTCGGACGCCAGATCCGGCTGCTGCAGCACCTTCTCGCAGAACACCACCCATTCGCGTTCGTTCTGCAGCCCGAGCATCACCGTCTTGCCGTCGCCGGCCGGGAACGGACCGTAGGGATAAATCGTCGCATGCGCCGCACCTGCACGCACCGGCGGCGTCGCTCCCTTGTACGCGTAGTACAGCGGGAAGTTCATCCACTCGACCATGCTCTCCAGCATCGACACGTCGATGTGGCAGCCCTTGCCGGTGCGGCCGCGCTGGATCAGGGAGGCAAGGATGTTGGTGTACGCATACATGCCGGCGGCAATGTCGGCGATCGATGCACCGGCCTTCGCGGGCGCATCCTCGCTGCCAGTCACCGACAGGAAGCCGGATTCGCTCTGGATCAGCAGGTCGTAGGCCTTCTTGTCGCGGTAGGGACCGTCGGCGCCGTAGCCGGAGATATCGCAGACGATCAGCTGCGGATACTTGCCGGACAGCGCCTCATAGGACAGGCCGAGTCGCGCTGCCGCGCCCGGGGCAAGGTTCTGGACCAGCACGTCCGCTTTTGCCAGCAGCTTGTCGAGCACCACGCGCGCCTCGTCCTGCTTGACGTCTAGCGTCAGGCTTTCTTTCGAGCGATTGGTCCAGACGAAATGCGAAGCGAGGCCGTCGACCCGCTCGTCGTAGGCACGCGCGAAGTCGCCCACACCCGGTCGCTCGACCTTGATCACGCGCGCACCGAGGTCGGCCAGCTGCCGCGTGCAGAACGGGGCAGCAATCGCATGCTCCAGGGTGACTACCGTAATTCCGTCCAGCGGACGCATCTGTTCTCCTTTGAATTGGTTTGGGTGGCGCTCAGGCGAGCATCGCCTCCGCCTGCATCGCCATCTCGCCGCGCGCATTTGCCGCCCAGAGCAGCACAGAGCGGCCGTCATCCGCCGGTCGCCCGCCCAGCGTCACCGGCTCGAGGTCGAACACCGGGCTGAGCGCGCGAAATGCGAAGCTGGTCACGCTTCGTCCGGGCATGGATTCCGACAGCAGTTCCAGCAGCAGGGTCGCGATCAGCGGGCCGTGCACGACCAGCCCGGGATAGCCCTCGACCTCGGTCACATAGCGGCGGTCGTAATGGATGCGGTGGCCATTGAAGGTCAGCGCCGAGTAGCGGAACAGCAGCACCGGATCCGGCGTCACTTCGCGTGACCACAAGGCATCGGTCGGTGCAAGCTTCGGTGCGGGTGCAGGCGCTCCGGGTTTCGGCGCCTCGCGGTACACGATATCGTGCTCTTCGGTGATGCGGCAAACGCCGTCGACCAGGATCCGGTGTTCGACGGTGACGAACACCAGCGCACCGGACGCACCTTGCCTGGGTTTCACATCGACGATCCGGGAAACGCGCTGCGCAGGATCCCCGATGGCCAGCGGCGCGTCGAAGCGAAGCCGCCCGCCGGCCCACATGCGGCGCGGCAGCGCGACCGAGGGCAGGAAGCCGCCGCGCGCTGCATGGCCGTCGGCGCCGATCTCGGCCGCCGGCGTCGGCGACCAGAAATAGACCCAGTGCCAGAGCGGCGGCAGCGGGTCGCCGTCGCGCCACCCGGCATCGCGCCCGAGGGTGGCGGCGAGCGCAGTCGCAGGGCTGGCGTGGATCAGGTCGCTGCGTGTCTCGCTGCGGCCGATCCACTGCTGCAGCAGATCGAGGTCGGTTTCCGATGAAAGCATGGGGGCACGAAAGGCGAATTCGAACGCATTCTCCGCCAGCGCAGGCGGCCGGACAATTTGCGAATTCCGAAGGTGGGATTGCAGCGTCCGGCGGGCGCGGCGCGCCCGGACGATGCCAGAAAATCAATCCTGGCCGGCGCGGCGCGCCGACCGCGGCGCCGTCATGTCAGGCGCTTTTCTTGGCAGCCGCTGCTTCGTAGATTTCGGTCAGGATGTCGCCGAGGGCCGGGTCGCGCACTTCGTCGAAACGAAACTTGCGGCGACGGTCGCCCATCATGTCGCGCAGCTCGCGGCCGGTCCAGCCGCTGACCTCCTCCATCCGGATCAGCAACTCCGGCGTGACGGGTATGTCGCGCGTGCGCACCAGCCGCACCAGCGGCGTTGGCACCTCCAGCAGACGCGCCAGCGACGCATCGCTGCGCAGCTTGAGGTGGGCCTGCAGCGCATTGAACAAGCGGCCTGGGTCATAGCCATCGCTGCAGATCGGACGGGATTTCTTCATGCGCGCACCTGTGTCGGCGAGTCAGTCTCGGCCGCCGATTATCCCACGGGCGCCCGGCAATCCGGCGACCAAAAGTATTGATGACTGGAACGAATCTGATCCAGATCGACTCCTTGCCGCCGGTTCAATTCCCCTAGGGAAAGAATTGATTCCCCAGGGGAATTTACTCGGCACCCGGCGTGCGCATCTGCCAGCTTCGGGAGTCGCGCGTACTGTCCGCTGCCCCGGGTACCTTGCAGAGGCTGAGCTGGCCCGCTGCCGTCCGCGCGCCGGGGCCGTGCAGGCAATCGCCGTCGGCGCTGTCGACCAGATTCTTGAGCAACGCGATCGATGCATCCGTGATCGATGCCGACGGGTTCTGCCGGCAGTAGTCTTCCACCGCATCAATCACGGTGCCGTTGTCCATCCGGACCAGCAAATCGAGATTGCGTGCCCGCAGGTTGGCGGAGCTCAGGAAACCCAGCACCCAGTTCTCGCTCGAGAGCTTGGCGGCTTCGTCAGCGTCGAGATAAGCATCACAGCCGGTCAGCCCGCTGCCAATGACAGTTTCACCGGCATGGGCCGGGCCGGTGATCAGCAGCATGCAGGTGGTGAGCGCGGCAGTCAGATACACAAGTTTCAATCCAGCCTCCGGAAACGGGGATCAGGCGAACGGACATCTCGTGCCGTGATTTTACGGCGTTGACGCAAAGCATGCTGACGATGCCCGAACGCATTGGCAGGTGCAATGTTGCAGAGCGATATAATCGCGCCGTGACTGCCGAAGCGCGCCGGTATTGCCGTGCGAATCGACAGGCCAACTGTTTACGCCGACCGCGAGGAGCCCTTGCATGTGCCACCGTCCGACCTGCCGCCTGCTGCTGGTGCTGGCCGCCTGCCTGCCGTTCACCCTGCCCGCGCTGGCTGATGCCGCGCCCGAGCCTGATGCCGAACTCCTGCAATCCACCCGCCAGATCGCCGGCGAACTGGTGAACGAACTCGGCCGCACCCTGAAGGGCACCCTGTCGAGCGACGGACCGGTGGCTGCAGTCAGCGTATGCAAAGAGGCCGCACCGGCGATCGCCGAGCGCCTGTCGGCACGCCATGGGGCGCGGGTGGTCCGGGTCGGCACCCGGGCGCGCAACCCGCGGACCGGCGTGCCGAACGACTGGCAACAGGAAGCGCTGGCGCAGTTCGAAACGCGCCTCGCTGCCGGCGAGCAGCCGTCCGCGCTCGAGGCCTGGCGTGTGGCAGAAACGGCCGGCGGGCAGCGCGAACTGCGCTACGCCAAGGCGATCACGGTGCAGCCGATGTGCGTCACCTGCCATGGCAAGCCGGAGGACATGCCTGCCGCGATCACGGAAAAGCTGCGCACCGAGTATCCGCAGGACCAGGCCACCGGCTACAGCGTCGGACAATTGCGCGGCGCGGTCGTCGTCACCCGACCGCTGCCACCGGCAGCCCGTTGAACTGCGGCGGAGCCCACGCTTCCAACGACTTTCCCGCAGCAGCAACAAGAATCAGGAACACCTCGTGTCGATCAGCAATCCAGAGTTTTCCCAATCCTCGGTTATGCGGCCGGTGGCCGTTACCGGTACCGGCGCACACGGCCAGGCGCCGACGGCCGCACTGGTGCTGGCTGCCGTCGGCATCGTGTTCGGCGATATCGGAACCAGCCCGCTGTATGCACTGAAGGAATGCTTCAGCCCGGAACACGGGATTCCGTACTCGCCGGCGGCCGTGCTGGGCATTCTGTCGATGATTTTCTGGGCGCTGCTGCTGGTGGTCACCGTCAAGTATGTGGTGTTCGTGCTGCGTGCCGACAATAACGGTGAAGGCGGCGTGCTGTCGCTGATGGCGCTCGCCCTGCGCTCTGCACGCAGCGACCGCCGGCGTTACCTGCTGCTGCTGATGCTCGGCGCGCTCGGCGCCTGCATGCTGCTCGGCGAATCGGTGATCACGCCGGCCATTTCGGTGCTGTCCGCGGTCGAGGGGCTGGAAGTGATCCAGCCGGACCTGCGTCGCTTCGTCATTCCGATCACCCTGGTGATCCTGGTCGCGCTGTTTGCCATACAGCGCTATGGCACCGCTGCGGTCGGCCGCTTCTTCGGCCCGGTCATGGTGGTCTGGTTTACTGCGCTGGCAGGATTCGGTGTCTCGAGCGTGCTGCAGGATCCGCAAATCCTGCAGGCCATCCATCCCGCGCATGCGGTCGATTTCATTGCCGAGCACACCCTGCAGGCCTATATCGTGATGGGATCGGTGGTACTGGTGGTGACCGGTGTGGAGGCGCTCTATCTCGACATGGGTCACTTCGGTCGCCGCCCGGTACGGCTGGCCTGGCTGTTCGTCGCGCTGCCGGCGCTGATGATCAATTACTTCGGCCAGGGCGCGCTGATCCTGTCCAATCCGGGCGCGGTCTCGAATCCCTTCTTCCTGATGCTGCCGACCTGGGCGCTGTGGCCCATGATCGGGCTGGCGACACTGGCGACCGTGATCGCGTCGCAGGCCGTGATCTCCGGTGCGTTCTCGCTCGCCAACCAGGGCATCCTGCTCGGCTTCCTGCCGCGCATGCACATCCAGCACACATCGGACACCGAGCGCGGGCAAATTTACATGCCGATGGTGAACTGGGTACTACTCGCGCTGGTGATTTTCACCGTGATCGAGTTCCGCGAATCCGGCAACCTCGCCGCCGCGTACGGCATCTCGGTCACCACCACGATGATGATCACCACCAGCCTGCTGGCCGTGGTGATGCACCGCGAATGGAAAATCAGGCCGGCGCTGGTGGTGCTGCTGGTACTGCTGTTTTTCGCGATCGACCTGTCGTTCTGGACTGCGAACGTAATCAAGGTGAAGGATGGCGGCTGGTATCCGCTGATGCTGGGCGCGATCTGCTTCGTGCTGATCACGACCTGGTACACCGGCCGCCGGCTGCTGCGCGAGCGCGTGGTCAGCGACTCGATCCGGCTGCCGGAATTCATCCAGGCGCTGCTGGCCCACCCGCCGCACCGGGTCGACGGCACGGCGGTATTCCTGACCGCGCATATCGACTACGTGCCGGCCGCGCTGCTGCACAACCTGAAGCACAACCGGGTACTGCACCAGCGGGTGCTGTTCCTGAAATTGTCGACCTGGGACGTGCCCTATGTGCGCGACGACGAACGCCTGACGATCGGCGAGCTCGGGGGCAACTGCTATGTCGTGCGTGCCGTGCACGGCTTCAAGGAAACGCCGGACATCAACCATGTGCTGACCCTGCTCGAGCAGCAGCACGGGCTGAAGCTAGAGCTGTCGGATACCTCATTCTTCCTCGCACGCGACACCGTCGTGCCGAGCAAGCTGCCGGGCATGGCGATCTGGCGCGAGCGGCTGTTCGGCTGGATGATGCAGAACGCGGCCAAGCCCTCCGACTTCTTCCGGATCCCGCCGAACCGGGTGGTCGAGCTCGGGACGAAAATCGAGATCTGACCTAGTGCGGGAGCACGCGCGCCAGGAATTCCTGCGCGCGCGGCGCCCGCGCCCCGGCCTCGCCGAAAAACTGCTCGGTCGGGCAGTCTTCGAGGATGCGTCCCTCGTCCATGAAAATCACGCGGTCGGCCACGCGCCGGGCGAAGCCCATCTCGTGGGTCACGCACATCATGGTCATGCCCTCGTTTGCCAGCCCGACCATCACGTCGAGCACCTCGCCCACCATTTCCGGATCGAGCGCCGAGGTCGGTTCGTCGAACAGCATGACTGCCGGATCCATGGCCAGCGCGCGTGCAATCGCCACCCGCTGCTGCTGGCCGCCTGACAGCTGCGCCGGACGCTTGTCGCGCTGTGCGGACAGCCCGACCCGCTCCAGCAACTGCCTTCCGCGCGCCTCGGCATCGGCCGGATTGCGGCCCAGCACCCTGACTTGCGCCAGCGTCAGGTTCTGCATAACCGACAAGTGGGGAAACAGCTCGAAATGCTGGAACACCATGCCGACCCGCGCGCGCAGCGCAGGGAGCCGGGTCGCCGGATCATGCACCGCAATGCCATCCACGAACAGCTCGCCGCGCTGGAAAGGCTCGAGCGCATTCACCGTCTTGATCAGCGTCGACTTGCCCGAGCCCGACGGGCCGCAGACCACCACCACGTCGCCGCGCGCGACCTCGGTCGAGCAATCGTTCAGCACCTGGAAGCTGCCGTACCATTTCGACAGGTTCTTCATCGATATCATCATTCGTCTCCGTCAGGTCAGCGCAGGATGGCCACGCGGCGCTGCAGCCGCGCGGCGAGCCGTGACAGTGCGGTGCAGATCAGGAAGTAGGCGAGCGCCGCGCCCAGGTAGGCCTCGATCGGACGGCCGAGGATCTTGCCCGCCACATCAAAGCCCTTGAGCAGGTCGTAGGCGCCGATCGCGTACACCAGCGACGTGTCCTGGAACAGCACGATCACCTGTGTCAGCAGCACCGGCAGCATATTGCGCAGCGCCTGCGGCAGGATCACCAGCCGCAGGTTCTGCGCGGCGGTCATGCCGAGCGCCATGCCGGCCTGCCACTGCCCGCGCGGCAGCGCCTGTATGCCGGAGCGCAGGATCTCGCAAAAGAACGCAGCCTCGAAGGCGACGAAAGTCACCGTGGCGGACAGTTCGGCGCCGATCGGACGGCCCAGCACGAAAGGCATCAGCAGGAAAAACCAGAGGATCACCATCACCAGCGGCACCGAGCGCATGGTGTTGACATAGATCGTCGCCGGCAGCGACAGCCAGCGCCGGTCCGACAGCCGCATCAGCGCGAGCATGCTGCCGAGCACCAGGCCGCCGAGGGTGGCAATCACCGTCAGCTGCAGGCTGAACACCAGGCCGCCCAGCAGGTAGCGCTGCATCAGGTCGGCATTGAAAAAAGCGAGGTCGAGTTCCATGCTCAGCCTCCGCGCGCGCCGGGTGCGCCGACGCCCGGCACTCTGAGCGCCGCCTCGATGCGCGCCAGCAGCCGGTTGACCGCCAGTGCCGTGGCCGCATACAGCAGCGTCACCGCGAGATAGATCTCGATCCCGCGCGCCGTCTCTTCCTGGGCCTGCATCGCAAACAGCGTCAGCTCGGCCACCGATACCGCAAACGCCACCGAGGAATTTTTCACGCAGTTCATCGCTTCCGACGTCAGTGGCGGGATCATGATGCGCAGCGCGACCGGCAGGAGCACATGGCGGTAGGCCTGCGGCAGGCGCATGCCGAGCGCCAGCGCGGCCTGCTGCTGCCCGCGCGGCAGGCTCTGTATGCCGGCGCGCACCTGCTCGGCGATGCGGGCCGACATGAACAGCCCCAGCGCAATCGCGGCCAGCAGCCAGGAAGGCAGGGACTTCAGTGCCGGGATGAAAAACGGCACCACGTGATACCAGAGCAGCACCTGCACCAGCAGCGGTATGTTGCGGAACAGTTCGACCCACGCGGCCGCCAGCGTCGCGCCAATGCGTGCGCCCGGCACCGTGCGCAGCGTGCCGACCGCGGCGCCCAGCACCAGCGCCAGCAGGAAGCCGAGCGCCGCCACCGCCGCCGTCCAGCCCCAGGCCGACAGCAGCCATTGCAGGTAGCTGGTCTCGCCGCCCTGCCCGGCACAGCCGGCCAGCAGCTCGCCGCTGGTGGTGCTGCGGCAGAACACCTGCCAGTCGAGGCTCATGCGCGGTCTCCCCGGCAATCTTTTAATTCGTTCATAGTCATTGGGCCGGCCGGTCGGACTGCACGCGCAGGTTGGCGCGCAGCTGCGGACTGATCGGGAGATCGAGGCTGCGCCCGCGCGGCGGTATCGGCGACCGGAACCACTTGTCATAGATGCGCTCGAACTCGCCGGACGCCATCAGCCCGCCGATCACCCGGTCGACCAGTCGCTTGAAGCGCGGATCGTCCCGCCGCAGCATGCAGGCATAGGGCTCGACCTGCAGCGGCTCGCCCACCACCTGCCACTGCGCCGGACGCTTGGCGTTCAGGATCTGCCCGTACAGCAGGATGTCGTCCATCGCAAATGCGGCGGCACGCCCGGCATCTACCAGCAGGAAGGAATCCACATGGTCGCGACCGGCAATCACAGTCATGCCGGCCTGCCGATCGAGGTTCATCTGGCGCAGCAGGCGAAAGCTGGTGGTGCCGGTGGTGACCGCCACCGGTTTGCCGACGAGGTCATCGAAGCCCCGCACCGGTGAGCCCTGCTTCACCAGCAGCCGCGGCCCGGTGTAGAAATAATTGATGGCGAAAGCGACCGATTTCGCGCGGGTCGCGGTGTTCGAGGTCGATCCGCATTCGAGATCGACGGTGCCGTTCGCCACCAGCGGTATCCGGTTCTGCGAGGTCACTGCCTGCCAGCGGATCTCGAGGTCGCGGCGACCGGTCTCCCGCTTCACCTCCTCCGCCACTTTCAACGCAATGTCGACGCCAAAACCGATCGGCTGGCGCGGGCCGCCGAGGTAGCTGAAGGGTACCGAGGACTCGCGATAGGCCAGCGTCATGCGACCGCTGCCGGCAATC
>JAIXTG010000208.1 GCA_027484285.1 Oxalobacteraceae bacterium
ATGCGCAGCAGGCAGTCAAAACCCTGCCGTCGGTCGTCGTCACGGCCGATCCCTTCAGCTCCCAGGAAGCATCGGCAATTCTTGCGCCGGCGCGCGTCCTGTCGGGCGATACCTTGCGCGACAAACTCGGCGGCTCGCTGGGCGAGACGCTGATCAACGAGCCGGGCGTCAATGCGTCGGGGTTCAGCACCGGCTCGTCGCGCCCCGTGATTCGTGGCCTTGAAGGTCCGCGGGTAAAGATCCTGCAGAACGGCATGGACAATGGCGACCTGTCGGCGATCTCCAGCGACCATGCCGTCAGCGCCAGCCTGCTGAGCGCCCAGCAGATCGAGATTCTGCGCGGTCCGGCCACGCTGCTGTACGGCTCGGGCGCCATCGGCGGCGCGGTCAATATCGTCAACGGACGCATACCCACGCAGCTCGAGACGCACCCGACCGGCGAGGCCGAACTGCGTGCCGGCAGCGTCGACAACAGCGGCGCATTTGCCTTCAGCGCCGATCGCTCGGCCGGCAATATCGGACTGCACATCGACGGCAGCATCCTGCGCGCCGGCGACTACCGGATACCGGGCAACAGCTCCATCGACGGCAGCGGCGATACCGGCAAGCTTTCGTTCTCGGGCAACCGCGAGAACAACCTCGGCGTCGGCGCATCGCTGATCCAGTCGTGGGGCCATGTCGGCGCGTCTGTCGCGCAGAACGACAAGCTGTACGGGATTCATGGCCGGGACGAGAATGCAAAGATCGATTTGCAGCAAACCCGGTTCGATGTCGATACGCTGGTGCGCTCTCCCTTCCGCGGCTTCGATGAACTTCGCGTGAAGCTCGGGAACAACAACTACCGCCATACCGAGCTTGAAGATGGCACCGAACCGCATGTCAGGTTCTCGAACCGCTCGCTCGAATCACGCTGGGAACTGAGCCACCTGCCGGTCTCCGGCTGGCGCGGCAAGCTCGGGCTGCAAACGCAGAACGCGACCGTGCAGGCACTGAATGTCGAAGATCCCACAGAAGATCCGACCGTGCCGCGCACCCGTTCATCGACGCTCGCCGCGTTCGTGGTCGAACAGAAGGACATCGGCAGCGTCCGCGTGAACGCCGGTGCACGCGTGGAAAACATCGACCGCAAGCCGGTTGCCAATAACCGTCGCGATTTCACGCTGGCCTCGACCTCGGTGGGTGCGCTGTGGAGTTTCATGCCCGGCTATGCGCTCGGCGCTACCGCATCGCTTGCGCAGCGTGCGCCGACTGCAGAGGAGCTTTACTCGAACGGCGTGCACCATCCGACCGAGACTTTCGATATCGGCGATGCCTCGCTGCGCAAGGAAACGTCACAGAACATCGACCTGTCGCTGCAGAAGACTGCGGACCGGCTGCGCTGGCGGGCCAACCTGTTCCAGAACAAGGTGAGCAACTTCATCTTCGGGCGGATCGGCGGCGAGGTGTGCGCCGATGGCAGCACGCCGCCCGCCTGCCTCGATGGTGAAGAGGCGCTGCGCACGCGCGGCTTCAGCCAGGCGGACGCCACCCTGCGCGGGCATGAAGTCGACCTCAGCTACAACCTGTACGAAAACGGCTGGTTCGGACGCATCTTCAGCGACAGTTCGCGCGGCACGCTCGACAACCTCGGCAATCTGCCGCTGCAGCCGGCCACCCGCACCGGCATCACGGTCGGCTATCAGGACAGCCAATGGCGCTCGTCGCTGTCGGTGCTGGATGCCAGCGCGCAGAACCGGATCGCCAGCACCGGCGTATCCGATGAAACCGTCACGCGCGGCTACACCCGGGTCGATGCCAGCCTGTCATGGCGCCAGCGCTACGGCATGACTGACCTCACCTGGTTCCTGCTGGCGCGCAACCTGCTGGATGAAGACATCCGGCTGTCGACGTCGCTGCTGAAGGACTATGTGCCCCAGCCGGGTCGCAGCTTTGTCGTCGGAATGCGTGCACGCTTCTGATCCGCCATCAGGCTATTCCCCCGGTGGAAGTCACTGATCCCTCGGGCGGCTGTGGGACTCCCGCAACGCCGGGCCGGGGATCTGGCGGGCATGCCCGTGCGTGCAAACACGATGTGCCCAGTGGCGACTGAATCAAGCGGAACGCACGGTAATGTCCGTCTCGTTCTTCGTTCGAACCGCAGGTACTGGCTTGAAATTCCTCGAACTTTTCGGCAAGACATCGGTGCGCCGCCTGCACCGCCAACGCACGCTGCCGCACGACCCGCCTGATCCGGAACGGCGGAATGCAACCGCCCGCAAGATCGACACCATCGAATCGGAAATCGTGGCGGAACTGGGCGTTGCAGAACTGATGCCGTCGCCCGCCCGCATCGAGCCGGCCATGCTGCTCGAGCAGCGCATCGAGGAAGCGTGCCTGCTGCATGCCGGCGGACAGTCGTCTGCGGCAGAGGACGTGCTGGCCGAGGCGACTGCAGTGCCGCTGCCAGCCGCCAGCGAGCGGGAAAGACTGGCGTGGCTGATGCGGCTTGAACTCGCCTGCTTCGACGACAACCAGCAACGCTTCGAAGATATTGCGCTGTGCTATGCGCAGCGATTCGAGGCCTCGCCGCCGCAGTGGCGCAGTCCGCCGCCGGATGGAAAGCCCCGGCAGTCCGCGGTGCTCGCCGTGCGCGGGCGCTTGTGCGGCAATGCCGCCCCCCAGCTCGCGCAACTCGAGAAAGCGGCAGAGCACCAGGCGCTGGTACAACTCGATCTCGGCAGCGTGACAGAGGCGGATGCCGCAGGTTGCCGACTGCTGCTGGGCATGCTGCAACGCTGGCAGGCCGAACGCATTGAAGCTACCGTCATCGGCGCCGATATGCTGCTGGGACTGCTGCAGGCCCGGATCGTCGAAGGGCGCCGCGACAGCGATGACACTGTCTGGCTGCTTCGCATCGAACTGCTGCGCGCGACCGGCAATCAGGCAGCCTACGAGGAAGCCTGCATTGCCTACAGCCTCACTTACGAAGTCTCGCCGCCAGTCGCGCCGGTTGCCATGCCGGTCGGAGGTGGCGCACCCGGCTGCATCGCGCTGCCGCGGAACATCGGGCTGCCGCTGGAAGGCCTGTTGTCATCGATCGCCGCCGCTTGCGGGAGTGCACCGGCGCTGCTGCTGGACTGCAGCGCGTTGCAGCGTGTCGAGTTCAGTGCCGCCTCACCGCTGCTGTCCGGCATCATGCGCGTCGCGCACGGCAAAACGGTAGAATGGCGCGACACGTCCTTCCTTGTGTCGACGCTGCTGCAGC
>JAIXTG010000223.1 GCA_027484285.1 Oxalobacteraceae bacterium
CAGGCGGTAGTGGTCCTCAAAGGGTCTGGCAGCGTCATTGCTGCCGCCGGCGGGCGCATGGTCGTCAATCCGACCGGCAACCCCGCGCTCGCCACCGCCGGCAGCGGCGACGTACTGGCCGGTCTGTGCGGTGCACTGCTCGCGCGGCACGTCCCTGCATGGGAAGCCGCACTGGCGGCGGTCTGGCTGCATGGCGCAGCGGCCGACGACATGGTCGTGGAGGGACTGGGGCCCATCGGTGTGACTGCGAGCGAGATTCCCGCTTACGTCCGTCGCCGCATCAACCGGATGTGAGCGCCGGACCGTTCAATCTGCCCCGGCCTTGTCGTTGCCGCTTGCTATTGCATCGATCCCGCTGTCGTCGGTGATGCGCCCGGCATGGATCGTGATGCGCCGGTGGCAACGGGCTGCAATCGCGGGATCGTGGGTGACGAGTACGAGGGTGGAACGCTGCTCGCGGTTAAGCCTGAACATCAGCTCGATCACGGCATCACCCGTGGCCGCATCAAGGCTCCCGGTCGGCTCGTCGGCCAGCAGCAGCGGAGGCTCGGTCACGAAGGCACGCGCCAGCGCCACGCGCTGCTGCTCACCGCCGGACAGGAATTTCGGGTAGTGCCGGAGCCGCTGCGCCAGACCGACCCGTTCCAGCATCGCTTTTGCCTTGGTGGATGCCCGGGCATCGGCACGCAGTTCGAGCGGCAGCATCACGTTCTCGAGCGCCGTCAGGTGGGGCAGCAACTGGAACGACTGGAACACAAAGCCCAGCCGCTGCTTGCGCAGCCCGGCACGCCCATCCTCGTCGAGCTGGTAGAGATCGATACCGTCGATGCACACGCTGCCATCGCTGGGCGTATCGAGGCCGGCCAGCAGGCCGAGCAGCGTCGACTTGCCAGAGCCGGAGGCGCCGACCAGCGCCAACGTGGCCCCGGCCTGCACTGTAAAATTGATGTCCGAAAGGATGGTCAGCTCGCCGCTGGCGTCCGCCACTTTTTTCGTGAGCCCGGTGACTTCGATCGCCGGAAAGCCTGGGGAGTTTTCTCGCATGCAGAGTCTGTGGAAGGGTAGTCGACAGCTGTGGCTTTCGCTTTGCCTGCTGCTGCTCGCGGTGCCGGCGTATTCTGCATCAAAAACTTTGCTCGTGCTCGGGGACAGCCTGTCGGCCGAATACGGGCTCGCACGTGGCAGCGGCTGGGTCAGCCTGCTGCAGCAGCGGATGCTGGCCCAGAAGCTGGAAGCGAATCTCGTCAACGCCAGCATCAGCGGGGAAACCACGGCCGGCGGCAAGGCACGGTTGCCCGCCTTGCTCCGCCAGCACAAGCCTGCAGTGGTGGTCATCGAGCTTGGAGGAAATGACGGCCTGCGCGGCCTTCCGCTGGCAGCTACCCAGGCAAACCTGCGGGACATGGTGCGCGCGGCAGATGCCAGCGGAGCGCGGGTGCTGTTGCTCGGCATGCGCATGCCGCCGAATTACGGGCCGGACTACAGCAAACGTTTCGCTGCCATGTACCAAGGGCTGGCGCGCGAACTCGGCGTGTCCCTGGTGCCTTTTTTTCTCGCAGGGCTGGAAGATCCGGAGAAATATTTCCAGCCTGATCGCATTCATCCGAACCAGGGCGCACAGTCGGTCATGCTCGACAACGTCTGGCCGGTTCTCAAGCCTCTGCTCAAACAGGAAATCAACAAGCAATGAAGTATCCCGCCCTGCTGCCCGCCGTCGAGGTGCTCGCGCAGCTGGACCAGTTCGACGCCGTCATCGACGTGCGTTCACCCTCCGAGTTTGCACTGGACCACATCCCCGGTGCGATCAATTGCCCGGTGCTCGACGACGCGCAGCGCGTGACCGTTGGCACCATGTACAAGCAGCAGAGCGCTTTCGAGGCCCGCAAAACGGGGGCTGCGCTGGTCGCGCGCAACATTGCGCTGGCGATCGAGCAGCACTTCGCCGACATGCCAAAGGACTGGAAGCCACTCGTCTACTGCTGGCGTGGCGGCAACCGGAGCGGTTCGCTCTCCCATGTGCTCGCCCGCATCGGCTGGCCGGCCATACAGCTCGACGGCGGCTACAAGGCATATCGACGCTGCGTGTCTGAATCGCTCGAGCAATTGCCGACCGGCCTGCACTTTCGCACGATCTGTGGCACCACGGGCAGCGGAAAGAGCCGGCTGCTTGCCTATCTGGAGAACGCCGGCGCGCAAGTACTGGATCTCGAGCAGCTGGCTGCACACCGCGGCTCAGTGCTCGGCGGCTTGCCAACCGAGCCGCAGCCGACGCAAAAAATGTTCGAAAGCAGGCTGTGGCAGGCGCTGCGCGGTTTTTCTTCGGAGCGGGTGGTGTACGTAGAATCGGAGAGCAAGAAGATCGGCGACCTGCGGGTGCCGGAAACCCTGATGGCGTGCATGCGTGCATCGCCCTGCATCCGCCTGCAGACAGACACCGCAGACCGGGTCGGCCTGCTGATCGAGGACTATCCGCATCTGGTGACGGACACCACGCTGCTGGTGAAGCAGTTGTCGCACCTCACTCCGCTCCATGGACATGAAAGGATCGATGCCTGGCAGGCGCTGGCTGAGTCCGGCGAGGTTGGCGCCCTGGTCGAAACGCTGCTGCTGGAGCATTACGACCCGGCCTACCTTCGCTCTATCGAGCGCAATTATCGCGGCTACCGCGACGCGCGCCTGCTCGAGCTTGCCGGAATCCGTGAAAACGATTTCGCAGCAGCAGCCAGCGCCCTGATTGCCGATGAAGGAGGCGATCTCGCAGGTCGTGGCGACAGCCTGCTGGAAAGCGAGCACTGACGCTGGCAGCGCGACACGAAGCACAAAAAAACATGGCGCCCTCGGGCGCCATGTTTTTTGCGGGAGTCGGCCGCGTTACTGCTTGCCTGCCTCGCCGGCTGCAGGCTTGGCCGTTTTCGCTGCCGCCATAATCTCGGCTTTTGCGCGCTTCTTGATCACGCCGAGGTAGGCGGCCATCTCCTGCGCCGAGAGGAACTCGTCCACCTGCTGCTGCTCGGCTTTCATCGACTCGGCGTCGGCCGCCTGGTTGTCGACCGAGTTGATGCGGAAGATGCTGTAGCCCTTGCCCGGCACCGGCACGCCGACGTAGGCCGGCAGCTTGTTGGCATCGGCCTTCATCAC
>JAIXTG010000073.1 GCA_027484285.1 Oxalobacteraceae bacterium
ACGCCGGAGGAATTCACGCGCGGCACTTCGCCCGAGCGGCTGACACTGGCCCAGGGCGGCCTGCCGATCGAAGTACGCGACCTCGACCTCGATTTGCGGCTGGCCGACGGCTCGCCGGTGGCGCCGGAGCGGATGATGGTGCTGCGGGTAATCGCGCAGTCGGGGCTCGACCTGTCGAAGCCGCTCGAGTTTTCGCTCAACATTAAGCGCGAGAAGGGCATGGTCTACCCGGAGATCATTCGCGCCGCAGTGCCGCTGAAAATCGACGTGCCGGAACGCTTCTACGACGTGCCGGCCGGGGACGACAAAACCTATGTCAGCATCTGGCGCGACCGGCTGCCCGAACTGGTCGTGCTCGGCGCCGCACTGCTGCTGCTGTCGGTGCTGCTGGCGCAGCAGCGCTGGCTGACCGCGAGCGCGCGCCGCTTCACCCTGATCCGCATCGCCTTCCTGTCGTTCACGCTCGGCTTCATCGGCTGGTTCGCGCAGGGCCAGCTGTCGATCGTGAACATGACCGCCCTGCTGCAGGCACTCAAGGACGGCCGCGGCCTGTCTTTCTTCCTGTACGACCCGATGACGGTGTCGCTGTGGATCTTCGTCGCAATCAGCTTCTTCGTGTGGGGACGCGCGACCTTCTGCGGCTGGCTGTGCCCGTTCGGCGCGCTGCAGGAACTAGTCTCCCGCGCCGCGCGCGTGCTGCGCGTGCCGCAGGTCCGGTTCCGCCAGCAGACCGATGCGCGGCTCAAGCGCATCAAGTACCTGCTGCTGGCCGCGATCCTGCTGTCCGCGCTGTTCCTGCCGCGGCTGGCCGACAGCCTGGTGGAAATCGAACCGTTCAAGACGGCCGTCACGCTGTACTTCATTCGCTCATGGCCGTTCGTCCTGTATGCCGGCGGCCTGGTGATCGCGAGCGCGTTCGTCTACAAGTTTTTCTGCCGCTACCTGTGTCCGTTCGGTGCCGGCCTGGCGGTGCTCGGCAAACTGCGGCTGTTTAAATGGCTGCCGCGCCGCGCGGAATGCGGCACGCCCTGCCAGACCTGCCGCCATCGCTGCGACTACCAGGCCATCCGCCCGGACGGCGCGATCGTCTATGAAGAATGTTTCCAGTGCATGGACTGCGTGGTGATCTATCACAGCGATACCCAGTGCGCGCCGCGAATCCTGCAGGCAAAGCGCGGCGTGACCATCCCGGTGCGTGCAGTGCGCCCGAAGGAGGCTGCATGAAGCGCCGCACTGTGCTCAAGGCCGTGCTGGGCAGCGCGGTACTCGGCGCCGGCGCGTGGCAGGTCGCACGCGAACGGCTGCAGGAATTCCCGGCCGCGGGCTTTGCCTTCGGCACCACGATATCGCTGCGCGTGCTGCACGACGACGAGGCGGTGGCGCGTACCGCGCTGGCCGATGCAATCGCGGCAGTGCAGGCAGTCGACCGCCTGATGAGCCTGCATCGCGCCGACAGCCAGCTGTCGCTGCTGAACCGCGATGGCGAACTGCGGCATCCCGATCCGCGCTTCGTGAAAGTGCTGAGGCATGCGCAGGCACTATCCGCAGCCACCGGCGGCGCGTTCGATGTGACGGTGCAGCCGCTGTGGCTGGCCGCCACCGGACAGGCCGATACCGACGAAGCGCTGCGCCGGGTCGACTGGCGCCGGCTGCACGTGTCGGACAGTGCGGTTCGCCTGTCGGCGCCCGGCATGGCCGTCACGCTGAACGGCATTGCGCAGGGTTTCGGCGCGGATGTGGCACTGGCGGCGCTGCGCGCGCACGGCATCGCACATGCGCTGCTCGACACCGGCGAGTTCGCGACGCTCGGCGCTCGCGACGACGGCCAGCCGTGGACGCTCGGCATCCGCGATCCGCGCGACCCGGCGGCACTGGCCCATGCGCTGCAGGCCGATGGCCGCTGCCTCGCGACCTCGGGCGACTACGGCACGGCGTTCAGGCCCGATTTCAGCCGGCACCACATCGTCGATCCAAGGACAGGTCAGTCGCCGCAGGAGCTGGCCAGCGTGTCAGTACTGGCAACCACCGGCATGCAGGCCGATGCGCTGTCGACCGCCTGCATGGTGCTCGGCGCAGGAGCATCGCTGCAGCTGGCCGCCCGGCTGCCCGGCGTCGACCTGCTGGGCATCGCCAAAGACGGCACGCTGCATCGCAGCCCGGGCTTTCCCTCGCTGCCCTCGACGGCCCGCGGCTAGAAGTCGTGCTGCCACGGAGGCAGCTGCTCGCCGCAGCGCCGGCAGAAACGATCCGGGGCGCCCAGCCCTACTTCCAGGCAGTTCGGACAGGTACGCGTGGTAGGTGCCGCAGGTACCCGGCGCGATGTCAGCTCCGCGCTGATGATCCCCGTGGGCACCGCCAGTGTGCCCCAGCCGATCAGCATCATCACGGACGCAATCGCGCGTCCGATGTCGGTCTTCGGCACGATGTCGCCGAAGCCGACCGTGGTCACTGCCGTGATTGCCCAGTAGACCGCCGTCGGGATGCTGGTGAAGCCATTCTCCGGCCCTTCGACCACGTACATCGTCGTTCCGAGCAGCAGCACCACCAGCATCACGAACGACAGGAACACCAGGATCTTGCGCCGCGAGGCGGCCAGTGCGGCCAGCAGCACGCCGTACTCGTTCACATACGACATCAGCTTCAGGATGCGGAACACCCGCAGCAGGCGCAGCACGCGCACATCGACCAGCGCATAGGCATCGGGCACGAAGATGGCGACATAGGTGGGCAGCACGGCCAGCAGGTCGATGATGCCGAACAGGCTGGTCGCATA
>JAIXTG010000417.1 GCA_027484285.1 Oxalobacteraceae bacterium
CCGGCGCCTGCACGGAAATATCAACCGAGGACATCATGAGCGACGCCCACAACGAGCACGAACCCCTGATCAAGACCCCGAAGCAGCTGATCGCTGCCGTCATCGCCGGCTTTGTGGTGCCGATCGCGATCATCGTCCTGCTGGTGCACTACGTCGGCAACTCGCCGAAGGTGGGCTTCGGATCGAACGCGCAATCGCCGGAAGCGATCGCCGCGCGCCTGCGCCCGGTAGCAGATGAAGGTTTCACGCTGGCTGCGGCCGGCGGCGCACGTGAGCTCAAGAGCGGCGAGCAGGTCTACACCGCCGCCTGCGCTGCGTGCCACACCTCCGGCGCGGCCGGTGCACCGAAACTCGGCGACGCCGGCGCCTGGGGCGCCCGTATCGGCCAGGGCTACGACACGCTGGTATCGCATGCGATCAATGGCATCCGCGGCATGCCGGCCAAGGGCGGCAATCCGGACCTGGCCGACGTGGAAGTCGCGCGCGCAGTGGTTCACATGGCAAATGCCTCTGGCGGCAAGTTCAAAGAGCCGGCAGCACCTGCACCGAAAGAAGAGGAAGCCAAGTAATTGCAGTGCCCGCTTCCTGCAAGATCAGTCCCGGCTTCGGCCGGGATTTTTTTTGCCTGCGGGCTGCGCGTCGGCCGGGTTGTCGGGCTCATCGCCCGGTTCGCGCTGCAGCCAGCCCTTGAGCAGGGCCAGCGCCGCTGCACCGCCGCCGAGCAGCAACAGCATGCGACGCCCCCCGCGGCCCGCCTTGCCGAAGCGCAGCAGCAGCGGCAAGGCACTGACGAGCAGGCTGCCGGCACGCTGGCTGAGCAGGGTCGACAGCAGGCCGGGCAATCGGGTACCGGCCACGCCGCCCTGCAAGGCGCTGCTGCAGGCCTGCCGCGCCTGCAGCAGCTCGAGCCGGTGCAGCTGGCCCTCGAGCAGCAGCAGCTTCTTGTGCGCCTCGCGCGGCATGTCAGGGACGCTCATTTTCTTCATCCTCCGGCAACCTGCCGAACAGCGCGTCGCGGTCCTTGCGCAGCTCGGCGGCTGTCACCGGCAGCCCGACGCGTCCCTCGGCCAGGATGCGCAGCGCACGCTGCAGCAGCAGCCATGCGAGGAATGCATAGACCAGCGTGAGTATCAACAGGATGCGCCAGCCAAGCGCGTCCCAGGTCAACACCACCAGCAGCGCCGACAGCCCGACCAGTGCGAGTGCGCCTGCCGCGAGCCCCGCTGCTCCAAGCAGCAGCACGCGCAACAGGGCGTCGCGCGCATCGCCCAGCTCGAGCAGCGCGTAGGAGAAGCGCGTACCCAGCAGACGGGCGACGCCGGACACCATTCCGGCAGCGGCCGGGAACAGGCCCGGCGGGCGCTGCCCTTGATCGTCGTTCATTGGCGGAAGGCGGAAGCGGCCGTCAGCGGCGCGCGATCAGCATGCCAACCAGGACGCCCACGGCGCCAGCGACGCCGATGGCCCGCCACGGATGCTCATGCACATAGGCGTCGGTGTCATGCGCGATCTTGCGACCCGTCTGGATGGCGGCCTCCTGCAACTCCTGCGTGCGCTCGAGTGCACTGTCGAGCAGCTGCATGCCCTGCGTGCGCAGCTGCTCCGCCTTGGCGCCGCTGGCCGACGTGGCCTCGTCGAACAGTGCCTGGGCGTCGCGCACCAGGGTTTTCAGGTCATTGCGAACGGTTTCAATCCGACTTTCGTGCATGGCCAATCTCCCGACGGTATGAAGAGGAAGGAAATCATACCCATCTCGCCGCCGGGTTCCGCAAAAAACCTTGCCAATTAGTCAAGCAAACGCCAGGCGCAGCCGATACCAGAGGCCGCCGATCCATTCGTGCAGCGCGTAGTGGCTGTCTTTCAGCGCAGCCGCACCGGGAATGAAACTGGCCGCGTCGAGCGGACGCCGGGCAACAAAATTGGTGGGAGCCGGAACGACATCAAAACCGGCATGGCGAAAACTGGCCGCCGCGCGCGGCATGTGCAGGGCATCCGTCACCAGCAGGATGCGGGTGACGCCGGACTTCTGCAGTACCAGCGATGCATTCAGCGCGTTCTGCGCGGTATTGCCGGAAGTAACTTCGAGCCAGCGTGCCCGGATGCCGAAGTCTTCGTCGAGACTGCGCGCCATGATTTCAGCCTCGCTGCTGCCGTGGCCATCGGGCGCGCCGCCGCTCACCAGCAGCGGCAGCCCGGTCAGCCGGTGCAGGCGGGCCGCATGCCGCAGCCGCATCAGCGAGGGCTCGGACGGCTGGTGGCGCCCGGCGTCCTCGGGCGCGAAATAGCGGCGGCCGCCCCCGAGCACCACGATCGCCTGTGCGCCGCTGCGTGCCGGGTCGGCGAGCGGCAGCAACTGCTGCTCGAGCGGCGCCACCAGCAGCTGCGAGCCGGCCGGCGTTGACAAGCCGACCAGCAGCAGCACTGCAAGCGCGATCAGTCCGCGCCCCAGCCTGCGCCAGCGCCGCATCAGCAGCCATAGCCCGAGCAGGCCGAGCACCACCAGCGACAGCGGTGGCAGCAGCAGGGAGGCGATTGCATTCGTGAGCAGCCAGCTGGCAGACATCGACCCCTCGGGGAAATTTGGGTGCTGCGATTCTAAATCGCGCATTTCTTTCTCGACACATGGAAATGTCTTCTGTAAAATGCGCGGCTTCTCAGGTGATACTTGCCTGAATGGAGCGGTAGTTCAGTTGGTTAGAATACCGGCCTGTCACGCCGGGGGTCGCGGGTTCGAGTCCCGTCCGCTCCGCCAGCTTCAAAAAACGCCTGCGCAAGCAGGCGTTTTTCTTTTCAGGAGCGGAGAGAGCCAAAGCTTGGCTCTCGGCGGGAATCGAAGGGTTTCGCCTGCAAGCGAAACCGCGGCCCGCAGCATGTGGGCGAGCCCCGTCCGCTCCGCCAGCTTAAAAAAAACGCCTGCTTGCGCAGGCGTTTTTCTTTTCAGGAGCGGAACCCGCCGACAGCCTGGCGCACTCTGTCAGGCCGCTGCCTCGATCTGCTCGCCGCCAAGCGCTGCGATCAGGTCATCCAGCATCTGCGCGAGCTCGCCGGCCATCAGCTGGAAATCCGACTCGAAGCGCTCTTCCTCGCCGACGGATACTTCGGCGCCTTCCTTCAGCACGTCGAGCGCGGCAACGCGCTTGATTGCCAGTGCCTCGGTCAGCACGAAGGACACCTTGTCGCGCCAGGTCAGTGCCGCGCGCGTGCACTGCTTGCCCTGCGTGATGTGGCGACGCACCTCGTCCGGCTCGACGGCATGCCGCACATAGCGCACGGTCGCATTGCCGTGGGCGTTCGAGCGCAGCTCGAGGTCCTGGTCGATGGTGAAGCCGTGCGGCGGTTCGTCCGACAGCAGCCACTCGGTCATCGAGGCCACTGGCGAGCGCTGGGTACGCAGCGTGGCCAGCGGCAGCTTGTCGATGGCTTTCAGCAGCAGCTTGATTGCATCTTCGGCGCGCGCGCTGCTGGCAGCATCAATCACCAGCCAGCCATTAACGGTGTCGATCCAGACGCCGGTGTCGCTTTGCAATGAGAATGCGCGCGGCAGCAGTTCGTCGCTGACCTGCTCCTTGATTTCCTTCATCTGCTTGCGCCCGCAGCGGAAGCCCTGCTGCTCGGCGACTTCTGCCGCCCGCTCGCGCGCGACCTGATTGATCACCGACGACGGCAGCAGTTTTTTCTCGGTCCGCAGCTTCAGCAGGACCTGGCGGTTGCTTGCGTAGGCAAGGCGGCCGTCATTCGCGGGCGCAACCCAGCCCTGGCTGGTCGGCTGCTGGCTGGTACACGGGAGGAAGGCTTGTGCGGCGAGCGCGGCGTCGAGTTCGTCGACCGCGAGCGACCAGTGCCGGGGCAGGCGGAAGAGTTGCAGATTCTTGAACCACATGGCGAGGCTTCCGGAAAAAAGCGGCCATTCTACCTGCCGCGATTCATGACGGAACCGCCGGCTGCAATCATTTTCAAAGTCTCATCAAACAGCCGATACGGAGGCGATCATGCCTGGCAGCACACTGGATCCGGACAACACCAATGAACCCGACCGCCGGCTCGGCAAGGGCCACGGCACGGGCGCACTGGGGCCGAGCGACAGCTCGGACAGCGGCAGCGACCTGCAAGGGGGGGCCGGCCTCGCAGGCGAAGAAAAACTCCACCTCGGCGGAGGCACGACATCGGACATTGACGAGAACGGCGCGGGCGGCACTGCCGGGCCGGATGTCGGCGATGCGGACCTCGACAGCGACAGCGATTCAGCCGGCACCGGCGAAGTGGCGGGCGCCGGCCGCGATACCGATGCGGACGAAGGAAGGGATATCGGCACCGACACCGTCTTCTCGGTCGACCCGGGCGGCGATGAGATGCCCGAAGACGATGAAGAGCCGACCGGCTACCAGCCGTCGCTGAACCGCTCGCACCGGCGGCCGGACCAGCGGCGCTGACCTGCGGGACCGATTACTGCGAGCTTACTGCGTCGTGGATGGCGGCTGCTGCCGACCATGCTGCACCAGGATCCATGGCTTCACGACCACGGTCCACAGCAGCGTGTCGGCAGCATGCCAGCTGCCGGCCTCGTCATCGGTGACCTTCCAGAGCAGGCCGCCCTGCATCCAGCCGAGCACGCTCTCCTTGTCGTCGGCCGCAATCCGCGCGCCGACATCGATCAGGTCGAGCTCGCCGGCGACCGAGATCACCGAGCCGCTGGCGAAGAAGCGTTCGAGTTCGCTCCAGTGCATCTGGGCGGTCTGTTCATTCAGCTCCTGGCGCAGTGACGCGAGGATTTTTTCGTTGATCATCGTCGGCAATCAGTAGTGAGGCGGCCTCTCGTTGGCCGGCAATGCGTCCGGCAGGCGCGCATGCACGTCGGACAGTCGTTTGGCGAGCGCCACGCAGAGTGCGTCGAGCTCGTCGATTTTTTTCTGCTGTTTGTAAACCGTCTGGTTCAGCACGTCCAGCAGGTATTCCTGGTGCGCGAGCTTGCTCTCGAGGTTGACCAACCGCTCTTCCATGGGTTTCCTTTCAGGGTTTCTTCGCCTGGCCGCGGCATGCATCAGAGCAGTATTTCACCTGCTCCCAGCTGGCGGCCCATTTCTTGCGCCAGGTGAAGGGGCGACCACAGGTGGCGCAGGTCTTCACCGGCAAATTGTGCGGGTTGCGGAAACCGGCAGGCCGCTTGTCCATCAGGCCACCTTCGGCTTCTGCAGCAAGGCCTTCAGGTTCGCCAGCCGGTCCTGCGGCGTCAGCTTTTCGCTTTCCGTCGGCACGGCATCGCCTTCGTCAAGCCGCATCTCCTTGATGAAGCGCGACACTTCGCAAGGCGCGCTCTCGCGCGCGCGCTTGCGCTTCCTGCACCAGGTGATGGTCAGGCTGCGCTGCGCACGGGTAATGCCGACATACATCAGCCGCCGTTCTTCCTCGATGCGCTGGGCATACACGTCGGGCGGCGCGTCGGGATCGCCCTTGTGCGGCAGTATCCCCTCCTCGACGCCGACCATGAACACATGGCCGAACTCCAGGCCCTTCGATGCATGCAGGGTGGACAGGCGCACTGCGTCGGGCTCTTCGTCGCGCCCCTCGAGCATGCTCATCAGCGCAACCATCTGCGTGAGCTCGAGCAGCGACTTTTGCGGGCCATCGCCGTCGCGTCCGCCGTTGCCCTTCTCTTTCAGCCAGCCGACGAAGTCGAGCACGTTCTGCCATTTGTCCTGCGCCTGTTTCTCGTCGAAGGTATTGAACAGGTAATTCTCGTAGTCGATCGCCTTCATCATGTCATCCAGCACCGCGCCCGCATTCTCGCCGGTGCCGGCCGCGCCCACGCGCGATGCGCGCGACTCGAGCTGGTTGATGAATTCGCAAAACTCGCGCAGCGGCGACAGCTGGCGGTCATTCAGCTTCGCCTCGATGCCGCCCTTGAACACCGCCTCGAACAGCGAGCAGTTCCACTGGCGCGAAAATTCGCCGAGCACTTCCAGCGTCGCCTGTCCGACGCCACGCCGCGGCGTGGTGACGGCGCGGATGAACGCCGGATCATCGTCGCCGTTCGCGATCAGCCGCAGGTAGCTGATCAGGTCCTTGATCTCGGCACGATCGAAGAAGCTCTGGCCGCCCGACATCACGTACGGGATGCGCTCGCGGCGCAGTGCCTTCTCCAGCACGCGTGACTGGTGGTTGCCGCGGTACAGGACGGCGTAATCGGAAAATTTTGCGCGCCGCTCGAACTTGTGTGCCGACAGCATGATCGCGACCTGGTCGGCCTCGGCCTCATCGTCATCCATGGCGATCACCTTGATCGGGTCGCCGAGGCCGTGCTCGGACCACAGCGCCTTCTCGAACAGTTTCGGATTGTTCGCGATCACCGCGTTGGCAGCCTGCAGGATGCGGGTGCTGGACCGGTAGTTCTGTTCAAGCTTGATCAGCTTAAGGTCGGGGAAATCGTCCTGCAGGATGCGCAGGTTTTCCATGGTCGCGCCACGCCATGCATAGATCGCCTGGTCGTCGTCGCCGACCGCGGTGAACATCGGCTTCTTGCCGACGCCGGTCACCAGCAGCTTCACCATTTCGTACTGGCAGGTGTTGGTGTCCTGATATTCATCGAGCAGCAGGTAGCGCAGCCGGCGCTGCCAGCGGTCGCGCGCGGCTTCGTCGCGCCGGAACAGTTCGACCGGCAGCCGGATCAGGTCATCGAAATCGACCGCCTGGTAGCTCGACAGTGTCGCAAGATAATTGCGGTAGATGCGCGCGGCCTGCGCCTGGTCTTCGTCGCTGGCCTGCTTCAGCGCCTCCTCGGGCGACAGCAGCGCGTTCTTCCACAGCGACATCTGGTTCTGGATGCGGCGGATGACCGCCTTGTCGGTGGTCACCGCAAGGTCCTGCACAATCGCGAAGCAGTCGTCGCTGTCCATGATGGAAAAGCGGTCCTTCAGGCCGATCGCGGCCGCTTCGCGGCGCAGGATCTGCACGCCCAGCGAGTGGAAGGTCGAGACGGTCAGCTGCTTGGCCTGTCCCGGCTCTTTCAGGAGTTTGGCGACCCGCTCGCGCATCTCGAGCGCCGCCTTGTTGGTGAAAGTCAGCGCGGCGATATTCTTCGCCTCATAGCCGCAGGATTCGATCAGGTACGCAATCTTCTGGGTGATCACGCGCGTCTTGCCCGAACCGGCGCCGGCCAGCACGAGGCAGGGACCATCGATGTAGTGGACGGCAGCGCGCTGCGGCGCATTCAGGCCATGCTGCATGGGGGAGCGCTACGAGAGAGGAAAGAGCGCGCCATTGTATCGAATTACGGAAACCCCGCGTCCGGCTGGCGCATTGCACGCTGCGTGGTAAAGTGAATTGTCCAACCCGATGCCCGCCGATGAAATTCACCCACCTTGTAGAAATCAACCTGCCTGGCAATCCGCTTGTCGTGTCGCTGACCCGCGAACAGCTGTGGCGCGGCCTCGTGCTGCGTGCCGAGCGCCCCACCCTGTTCCAGCTCGGGCTGGATGCCTGCGAAATCACGGCGCGGGCACCCGGCACGCTGTCGCGCACGCTGCGATTCGGCCAGCTGGTGGTGCGCGACGAAGTGAAGTTCACGCCTTTGCAGAACGTGCATTACCACGTGCCGCAGCAGGATCCGATCCCGATGTCGGACCTGCAGATGACGATCGAAGAGCCGGCGCCCGGCGCGCTGTTCGTGCGCTTCGAGTACAACGACCATCAGGACGCACAGGAAAGCGCAGAGGAAGCGTTCTACAACGACTTCCGCCGCGAGGCCTACAAGGAGGCCGATATCGACACGATACGCATGATCCGCCAGCTCGCCCAGGAGGGACAGCTGGATCTTCCGCTGCAATGAAAAAGGGCGGCCGACAGGCCGCCCCGATGCCCCGCCCGCAAGCTTAGCGGCGGGTCATCTTTTCCCAGCCGTAGCGCACTGCCTGCTTGGTCTTGTCCCACGGGCTGCCGGCATTGCTGGCTTCCCAGTCGGAACGTGCATGGGACTCCACCTCGTCCCAGCGGTAACCGCGGTATTTCTGCTGGTTCGCGAGATCGGCGCCGTATCGATAAGCTGACGCATAGTCTTCATAGCGACCGCCGCCGCTGCCGTAGGCCGTCTGCCAATGGGTGCGGAAGTCCTCGTCGCCCACCACATTGCCGCCGCTGGCCTGTGCGCCAAGCTGCTCGACCTCGACATCCGTGCGGCGCACTGTGTCCTTGACGGTCTCGGTGCGTTCGCTGACTTCCTTGCCGACCCGCACCTCCTCGACCACACGTGCCGTCTTGCCGACCACCGCTTCTTCTGCGGTCGCTCGCACTTCGGTCGTACCCTCCTTGAAGGCCTCGATATCGGCAGCGCTGGCCGGCTGGTCGACCGGCGTGCGTTCGACCATGACCCGCTCTTCGCGCAGCTGCACCGATTCCTCCACCGGCGTTTCGGTTACATGCCGGAAGATGCGCACGCCGCCGCGCTGGACCACGCGCTTGCCGACCTGCAGCTGTTCTTCAATGACCGGTATTGCATCGCCGCTGCGCGCGGTTTGCGGCTGTGCCTTGCTGCCAGTCTGGGTCTGGGTCTGGGAGACCTGCGTCTTGCTGTACATGTCGCGGTCTTTCTGGATCTCCTCGGCGGTGTACATCGGGGCGTTGCTCTGGTACCCCGTCCAGCCGCTGCTGCGCCAGTGCGATGCGCGCTGGTCGAGATCGACCGCATTGAAGCGCTGCAGGATATCTGCCGCGCGATCAGCCTGATCCTCGGAATCCGCATAGACAGTGACAAGGTAGCTGCCACGGCGTACGGCTTCCGAATACACGCCGGCATCACTGCCGTGCTGGTCGCTGCCGAACAGCGAGCTGAAGAAGCCGCCGATGCTCCAGCCACCGCTGTCGCTAGTGTCTTGCTGCGAACGCAGTGCCTGCTGCCGCCCTTCCGAAGTGTCCTCGGCCGGGCTCAGCTTGACATCGGCCTGCGAGAATCCTCCTTCGGCATACAGCGCGTTCACAGCGTTTTGAGCATGGCCATATTCGTCGAATACGGCGACCACGGTATTGTCCATCGTTGTCTCCTCGGTAAAATGGAATTGCTGAATTTTCCGGATTGCCGCTTACGAAGGAACCGGCGGACCCCGGCCCGGATCTCCGCTCTGGTCGAACCGTTCGACCATGACCTGTTCGCTGCGCAGGGTCACCCGCTCGGAGAAACGGTCAACGGTAGCCCTGGCCGTGATGCGTATTTCTTCTTTCAGCCGCAATCGTTTCTCGACGACCAGGACTTCTTCAAGCACCGGCACGATCAGGGTGTCACCCTCATGCCGCTGCACCGGCACCGGACCGTCCACCCAGGCATTGATCGGCACATGCTCGATATCGAGCTCTTGCCGCATCAACGGTTCCTCGACATGCATTACTTCTTCGGTCACGCTCTTGTGAAGGCGAACGCCTTGTCCGGAGTCCACTACACGCTTGCCCACGTGCAGTTCCTCCTGCACGACCGGAATACGCATGCTGCTGTGCAGTTCCTGTTTATCAGCCATGCGATTTTGAAAACGCTCGCGGAGTTCGGTTCCCTGCAATCTCGCGTGCGCCGCGATGATGCGTACCTGAACTTCCCGTCACTTGCCGCTCTCTCAATGGGGTAACGGTGGTCCGGACCCCAAGGAGAACACTATGGCAAACATCATTGCAGGGAGATTTGACGAGCAGTCCGATGTGGAAGCGGCGGTTTCCGCGCTGCGCGGCGCAGGCTTCCCGTCCGACCACATCAGCACCTTTTATCTTTCGCCTGCCGGCCAGCATGCCCGCTACGGCCTTGGCGGCGACCACGACAAATCGCCCGGCGCAGAAGACAGCGCGCAGGGAACGGCGGCCGGCACCACGACCGGTGGACTGGTAGGTGCGGCCGTGGGCGCGATTACCACGCCGCTGACGGGCCCGCTGGGCGCGATCACAGGCGGCCTGGTGGGCGCGCACGTCGGCAACCTGGTCGGTGCACTGGGCAAGATGAAGGACGATGAAGATCCCGACAACGCCCCGGCGATCCGGCATGCCGGGCTGATGGTGGCAGTCAGCACGCCGAACGAGCAATGCGAGCAGCGCGCCATTGCCGTGCTGCGGGAACAGGGAGCGCAGCAACTCGAGTCGAGCACCGGGCATATCGTGCGCGGCGATTGGGAAGATTTCGATCCGGCAGCGCCGCCGCACCTGATCGATACCGTACAGCAGCAGGGACGGCCAGCTTACTGAATGTCTCTGGCCGGGTTCAGATATCGACCGGATCGACCTCGAGCGACCAGCGCAGGCGCGACTTCTGCGCGCGCAGGGCCTGCATCCACGGCTTGAGGAAAGCCTGCAGTTGCGCACGGGACGATGACTCGAGCAGCAGCTGGGCGCGCTCGACGCCGGCCACGCGGGTAATCGTCATCGGCACCGGGTCGTTGATCGTGATGCCCTCATGCGGCATCAGTTCGCGCGCCTGCTGCAGGAACGCAAGTGCCGCCTCCAGCGTACGCGCCTCGGCACGCAGCAGCGCCTGGAAGACGAAGGGCGGCAGGCCGGCAGCGCGGCGTTCGGCCAGCGTGTCGCGCGCAAATCCTTCGTAGTCATGCGACAGCAGTGCGCGGTACAGCGGGTGCTGCGGATAGCGGGTCTGGATCAGGACTTCGCTGCCGGCAGTGGCTCCCGGCTCGCTGCCCGCCCGTCCGGCACGTCCGGCAACCTGCATCAGTTGCGCGAACAGGCGCTCGCCGGCGCGGTAGTCCTGCGAAAACAGCGCCGTATCCGGATTGATCGCACCGACCAGCGTCAGGCGCTGGAAGTCGTGGCCTTTGGCGACCATCTGGGTGCCGATCAGGATATCGACCTCGCCGCGATGCACTGCATCGAAGGCGGCCTGCGCGCTGCCTTTGCGGCGGGTGGAGTCGGCATCTATGCGCAGCACGCGCGCATCGGGGAACAGCAGTTGCAGTTGCTCCTCGACGCGCTGCGTACCGCGCCCCAGCGGCTGCAAGTCGACATTGCCGCAGGTCGGGCAGGACACCGGAATGCGTGACTCGAGGCTGCAGTGATGGCAGCGCAGGCGCCGCTCCGGCTTGTGCAGCACCATGAAAGCCGTGCAGCGGCGGCAGTTGCTGATCCAGCCGCAGGCATCGCAGTGCATGACGGGCGCATAGCCGCGGCGGTTCAGGAACAGCAGCGATTGTTCGCCGCGCTCGAGGCGCGCCCGCACGGCGGCTACCAGCGGCGGCGACAGGCCTTCGGGCGCCTTGTGGATTTCCATGTCGATCAGACCCGCGCGCGGCAGTTGCGCACGCGCGGCGGCGCGTTGCCGGAGCACCAGCTTGCGGTAGCGCCCGCTGCCGGCATGCTGCCAGCTCTCGATCGACGGCGTGGCCGAGCCGAGCACCACCGGGATGCCCATCTGGCGCGCGCGCCAGACGGCCAGGTCGCGTGCCGAATAGCGCAGCCCTTCCTGTTGCTTGTAGGAGGGATCGTGTTCCTCGTCGACCACAATCAGCTTCAGCGCGGGCAGCGAGGCCAGCACGGACAGCCGCGTGCCGAGCACGATGGATGCCTTGCCCTGGTGAGCAGCCAGCCAGTGGCGCAGCCGCTCGCCCTCGGCCAGCTGGCTGTGCAGGGTCGCGACCTGCAGTTGCGGAAAGCGAGCGCGCACGCTGGCCTCGAGCTGCGGGGTGAGGTTGATTTCCGGTATCAGGATCAGCACCTGGGCCGCGCGACCGTGCGCATGCTCGCGTGCAATCACCCGCTCGGCCGCATGCAGGTACACCTCGGTTTTGCCGCTGCCGGTCACGCCAAACAGCAGGTGTGACTGGAAGCCGAGGCCGTCGGCAATCGCCTCGACCGCCGCCTGCTGCTCGGCATTCAGTTCAGGCCGGGTCACGGCCGTCGCCTCGGGCGGGGATGCACTGGCCAGTTTTTTCAGGGCACGATCGAGGGCGGTCGGGTTGTCGCTGCGGAGGTTTTTCGGCACGCAGGGCAGCGCGACCTCTCCCAGCGGACGCTGGTAGTAGTCGGCTGCGAAGCGGCACAGCTGCATCCATTCGGCCGATACCGGGGCGACCTGGGTCCGCACGGCAATCACGTCGCGAATACGCGCGGCGTCGAATTCACTGTCGTGCTTGACCGCAGTAATCAG
>JAIXTG010000158.1 GCA_027484285.1 Oxalobacteraceae bacterium
AAGGCCTATGACGAGGGGCTGAAGGTACTGTCGGCCAATTTTCCCGAGCAATTTGCCGCGCTGGTAGCGGACCGCCGGGGCGACCTGTTCGCAGCCCAGGAAAAGTTCGACGAGGCGCGAACCGCTTACAAGACCGCACTCGACAAGACGGAAATCAAGAACCCCGCGCGCCAGCTGATCCAGCTGAAACTGGATGCAATCGGCGGTGCGCCCGTGCAGGCCGGCTAAATGGGGGTTCCGATGACCAGACACCTTGTGGCCCCGCGCATTGGCGTCGTTCTTCTGACGGCCATGCTGGCCGGCTGCTCCTCGCTGAATCCGTTCTCGGCGAAGCCACGCAACCAGCCGGCACCGCTGGTCGACTTCAAGCCCTCGATGGCAACCCGCACCCTGTGGACCGCCAGTATCGGGTCGTCAGGCGACTACCGGCTGGCCCCGGCTTATGTCGACGGCACGCTGTATGCAGCCAGCGCTGCGGGCGAACTTGCCGCTTTTGAGGCCCGAACCGGCAAGCAGATCTGGCGCATCCGGCTCGATACCGGCATTACGGCCGGCGTCGGAGCCGATGGCAACACGGTGGTTGTCGCTGGCGCGGATGGTGCTGTCATTGCGTTCGATGCAGCCACTGGCGTGAAGCGCTGGAAGGCACAAACCGCCACCGAGATTCTGTCCTCGCCGGCAGTGGGCAACGGCACGGTCGTCGTGCGCAGCATGGACAACCAGATTGCGGCCTTTGATGCCGAGACGGGTGTGCGGCGCTGGTTTGTCCAGCGAACCGCGCCTGCGCTTACGGCACGAACCACTCCCGGCATTGTGGTAAGTGACGGACTTGCTTTCGTTGCCCTGCCAACCGGCCGCCTGCTGGCGTTATCGGTCATCACCGGGGCGCCGCGATGGGAAGCCGCGATTGCCGAGCCGCGGGGGGCGACCGAGCTGGAGCGTGTCTCCGACCTTGCGGGTATGCCTGCCTTGCTGGGGCGCGATATATGTGCGGCCGCTTTCCAGGGCCGCGTAGCCTGTGTCGATGCCGGCAACGGCACTGTGCGCTGGGCCCGCGAGTTTTCTGCAGAGGTCGGCCCCGCGATTGATCAAAGATTTGTGTTTGCTGCAGACGAGCGGGGTAATCTGTCCGCCTATGCCCGTGAATCGGGCAGCAGTTTGTGGCGCTACACCGGTTTCGCATGGCGCGGGCTGTCGGCGCCTGTCTCGTTTGGTCGTGCCGTCGTTGTCGGAGATCGTCAGGGATACCTGCATTTCCTGTCGCGCGAAGAGGGCCTGATGCTGGCCCGCCTTGACATTGGCAGCGCAGTGCGCGCCGCGCCGGTGGTTGCCGGTACGAGCCTGGTGGTGCAGACCCGCGATGGCAAGCTGCTCGCAGTCGCTACCGACTAGGAATTGAATTGGCGGCGCGGGTCCAACACCCGTCCTGCCGCGAAAGAGTATTAGATGAAGCCCGTCATTGCATTAGTCGGCCGACCGAACGTCGGCAAATCCACGCTGTTCAACCGGCTTACGCGTTCGCGCGATGCGCTGGTGGCAGACCAGCCCGGGCTTACCCGCGACCGCCACTATGGCGAGGGCAGGGGGGGGAAGCGTCCGTTCCTGGTGATCGACACAGGCGGTTTCGAGCCGGTGGCCAAAGAGGGAATCCTCTATGAAATGGCCAAGCAGACCAGGCAGGCGGTGGTTGAGGCGGATGTCGTGGTGTTCATCGTCGACGGCCGCCAGGGTCTGACGCCCCACGACAAGACCATCACCGATTTCCTGCGCAAGTCTGGCCGCAAGGTCATGCTGGTCGTGAATAAATCTGAGGGCATGAAATACACGACGGTGGCCGCCGACTTTTACGAGCTCGGCCTCGGTGACCCCTACGTGATTTCTGCTGCCCATGGCGACGGTGTGAATGATCTGATCGAAGTCGCACTCGACGAGGCTGTCGCGGGCAAGCCGGAGGGCGAAGAGGCCGAAGTCGCCGGTCGTGGTACGCGCATCGCGATCGTCGGTCGTCCAAACGTCGGCAAGTCGACGATGGTCAACACCTTGCTTGGTGAGGAGCGCGTCATTGCTTTCGACATGCCTGGCACGACTCGTGACTCGATCGAGATACCTTTTGAGCGCAATGGCCGTAACTACACGCTGATCGATACAGCCGGTATTCGTCGCAAAGGCAAAGTGTTCGAAGCCATCGAAAAGTTCTCGGTGGTGAAGACGCTGCAATCGATCGCCGAAGCGAACGTTGTACTTTTGCTGCTTGATGCGCAACAGGATATTTCCGAGCAGGACGCACACATCGCTGGCTTTGTACTCGAGTCAGGTCGCGCACTGGTGGTCGGCGTCAACAAATGGGACGGCCTGAACACCGATCAGCGCGACCATATCAAACGGGAAATCGACCGCAAGCTGTCATTCCTGTCTTTTGCAAAGTTTCATTTCATCTCGGCCCTCAAGGCTTCCGGCATCGTGCCGCTGATGAAGTCGATCGACGCTGCCTATGCTGCCGCGATGGCAAAGCTGCCGACGCCGCAGTTGACCCGCGCCATGCAGGAGGCGGTGGACCATCAGCAGCCGAGGCGCAAGGGAGCGATACGTCCCAAGCTGCGTTATGCGCACCAAGGCGGACAAAATCCACCCGTCATTGTCATTCATGGCAATGCCCTTGAGGCAATTGACGCCAACTACCGGCGCTATCTCGAAAAGCATTTCAGGGACAGTTTCTCTCTCACGGGAACGCCGCTGCGCATCGAGTTTCGTTCTGGAAAAAACCCCTTTTCCAGAGCGGAATAGCAGAGATTTTGCGCGTTGGCGTTTGCCAGCGTGTGGCAAAATCGATTACATTCGCAGCAGGCAGTGATTCTGGTACTTGTCTTTTTCAGTACCGTCCCAACCTCCTGAACTTTAGAAAAAAACGGAGCCTCCATGAGCAATAAAGGGCAACTGCTACAAGACCCGTTCCTTAACGCACTGCGCAAAGAGCACGTGCCCGTATCGATCTATCTCGTCAATGGCATCAAACTGCAGGGCCATGTCGAATCGTTCGACCAGTATGTGGTGTTGCTTCGTAACACCGTGACCCAGATGGTGTACAAGCATGCAATCTCCACCGTTGTGCCTGCCCGTGCGGTCAACCTGAACCAATCCGAGCCCGAATCTGAATAAGTTTTTCTTCAGGGCCTCTCGTGACGAGGCTCGTTAATGCGAGCAGTACTGGTCGGCATCGATTTCGGCAAAGGGGACTTCCTTGCGAGTCTCGATGAGCTCGCGCTCTTGTCGAAATCCGCAGGTGCCGAGCCGACGGCCTCGGTCACGGGCCGTCGGGCAAGTCCTGATCCCGCTCTTTTCGTTGGTTCAGGCAAAGCGGAGGAGATCCGCGATACCCTCGGCGACCTTGGCGCGGATATCGTGATCTTCAATCACGCGCTGTCTCCTGCCCAGCAGCGCAACCTCGAACGCCATTTGCAGGTTCGGGTTGTCGACCGCACGAGCCTGATCCTCGATATATTTGCGCAGCGTGCGAAAAGCCATGAAGGCAAAGTGCAGGTCGAACTGGCCCAGTTGCAGCATCTATCAACGAGGCTCGTGCGCGGCTGGACGCACCTTGAGCGCCAGAAGGGCGGTATTGGCTTGCGCGGGCCAGGTGAAACCCAGCTTGAAACCGATCGCCGATTGATTGGCGATCGCGTAAAAATGCTTCGCACCCGGCTGGACAAGCTGCAGCGGCAGCGGCTGACACAACGCCGTGCCCGCGAGCGCAACCACACATTCTCGGTGTCCCTTGTCGGGTACACCAACGCCGGCAAGTCGACTTTGTTCAACAACATGACCAAGGCCGGCGTCTACGCGGCAGATCAGCTGTTTGCAACCCTCGATACAACCTCCCGTCGCGTGCATCTTGGCGAAGCAGGCAACGTGGTGGTGTCCGACACGGTCGGCTTCATCCGCGAACTGCCTACGCAGTTGGTGGCTGCGTTCCGCGCGACGCTGGAGGAAACGGTTCATGCGGACCTGCTGCTCCATGTGGTCGACGCCGACAGTCCGGTACGCAATGAACAAATCGAGCAGGTCAATGCAGTGCTGCACGAGATCGGCGCAGACCACATCCCCCAGATACTGGTCTGGAACAAGATCGACCTGGCTGGCCTTGCCCCCGGAGTCGAGCGTGATGAATATGATAAAATCCGCCGCGTTTTCGTCAGTGCCCAGACGGGTGCCGGCATGGATTTGCTGCGCACCGCGATAGCTGAATTTGCGCAGGGCGCATTTGCCCTCAACAAGAATACCTGACCGCGGGATGCGACGGCATGCTGGAATCAATAAGCAAAAAACTCGGCCTGAAATTTTCATTGAATGACCCTCGCTGGGGACGCAACTCCCAGGACAACCAGGATCAGGATTCCCGGCAGGGGGGGCGCCCAAATGACGGCCCCCCCGATCTCGATCAGCTCTGGCGCGACTTCAACCAGCGTCTGAACCGCTTGTTTGGCGGCAGGGGCGGGCGTGGCGGCGGCGACGGCGGACTGCCGGGCGACGGCCGCAGTGCTGGCATTGGTGCTGGGCTGGTCGCGGGCGTGATCCTGTTCCTTTGGCTGGTAAGCGGCTTCTTCATCGTGCAGGAGGGCCAGACCGGTGTCGTGCTCACATTCGGCAAGTACAGCCACTCTGCTCAGCCCGGTTTCAACTGGCGCTGGCCCTACCCGATACAGGCCCACGAGACAGTTAACCTTTCCACCGTGCGTACGGTCGAGGTGGGCTATCGCAGCAACATACGCAACAAGCTCGCACGCGAGTCGCTGATGTTGACGGATGATGAAAACATCATCGACATCCAGTTCGCAGTCCAGTACCGACTGAAGGACGCGTCGAGCTGGGTTTTCAACAACCGCGACCAGGAAGAGACGGTCAAGCAGGTGGCCGAGACGGCGATCCGCGAAGTGGTTGGCAAGGCGAAGATGGATTTTGTGCTTTACGAGGGCCGTGAAAAGGTAGCCCTCGACACCGGGTCGCTGATGCAGCAGATCCTGGATCGCTACAACATGGGTGTTCTGGTGACCAATGTCACCATGCAGGCGGTGCAGCCGCCCGAGCAAGTGCAGGCGGCGTTCGATGATGCGGTCAAAGCCGGCCAGGATCGCGAACGACAGAAAAACGAGGGTCAGGCCTACGCCAACGATGTTGTGCCGAGGGCGCGAGGCGCCGCGTCGAGGCTGCTCCAGGAGTCCGAGGGCTACCGGGCCCGCGTTGTCGCGAATGCCGAAGGTGAAGCGTCGCGATTCTCGAAAATACTGGTCGAGTACCAGCGCTCTCCCGGTGTGACGCGAGATCGACTTTACATTGAGGCGATGCAGCAGATTTTCGCCAGCACGACCAAGATTATGGTCGATACCAAGTCCAACAACAGCATGATTTACCTGCCGCTCGACAAGCTGATCGCTCAGACCGCTGCCGAAGCTGCAGCAGGCATGACACCTGCACAGCCAGCGGCTGCCCTGCCGCCGTCCCTGAGCGAGGCTTTGCCGCCTGCTGACGGGCGCAATCTTGGTCGCGATCGTGACCGCAGTTCGCGTGATCGGGAGAACCGCTGATGAACCGCCTGCTTTCTTATGCGATTGCCGCGCTGATCGGCCTCGCGATTTTGTCGTCGACCTTGTTTGTGGTCGACCAGCGGCAGTACGCGATCGTGTTTGCACTCGGTGAAGTCAAACAGGTGATCAGGGATCCGGGCCTGCATTTCAAGATGCCGCCTCCTTTTCAGAACGTGATGTTCGTCGACAAGCGGATCCTCACGCTGGATACCCCGGAGCCTGACCGCTTCATTACCGCGGAAAAGAAAAACATTCTCGTTGACGCCATCGTGAAGTGGCAGATCGTCGATCCGCGTCTGTACTTCGTGTCGTTCAGCGGTGACGAGCGGCGCGCACAAGATCGGCTGGCCCAGATCGTCAAGGCGGCGCTAAACGAAGAGATCACCAAGCGGACCGTGCGCGAGGTGATTTCCGGCGAGCGTAGCAAGGTGATGGATGCAATTCGCACCAAAGTGTCGAACGAGGCAAAGCAGATTGGCGCACAGATTGTCGACGTGCGGCTCAAGCGCGTCGATTATGTCGAACAGATCAATAACTCGGTGTACGAACGGATGAAGTCCGAGCGCGCGCGAGTAGCCAACGAACTCCGGTCGACTGGCGCTGCCGAGTCCGAGAAGATCCGCGCGGATGCCGACCGCCAGCGTACTGTTATCCTTGCGGATGCCTACCGTCAGGCCGAGGCCATACGGGGCGAGGGTGATGCGAAAGCCGCCCGCATCTATGCAGACGCTTTCGGGCGCAACCCGGAATTCTACAAATTCATGCGCAGCCTCGAGGCCTACAAGGAAAGCTTCAAGACGCGTAGCGATGTGCTGCTGATCGATCCCAACTCGGAGTACCTGAGGTATTTCAAGGCACCCGGTGGAGCGAAGAAGTAGGACGCACCGCTGGTATCAGGCCTTCCTGTCAATACCGCAACTTTCCGACGGCCAGACCCGTTTTTCGGGCTGGCCGCTGAGCTGTTTGGTATCCTCCTGCTCGAATTTCAATCTTTCGTCTCCTGATTCCTGATAGTTATGCCGAACTGGCTGCTCCCCGAGAACGTCGCCGACGTGCTGCCGTCCGAAGCACGCAAGACAGAGGAACTGCGTCGTGCGCTTCTCGACAATTTCCGCCGCTACGGCTACGAGCTCGTCGCTCCGCCCATGCTCGAGTACCTGGAGTCACTGATGCCGGTGCCGGACGCGGATCTCGATTTGCGAATGTTCAAACTGATCGACCAGCTGTCGGGCCGCACGATGGGTGTGCGCGCCGACATCACGACGCAGGTTGCCCGAATTGATGCCCATTTGCTGAATCGTCGATCGGTCACCCGGCTTTGCTATGCCGGTAGCGTGCTGCACTCGCGCCCGTCGGGTTTTCATGCCACCCGCGAGCCACTCCAGATCGGCGCAGAAATCTACGGTCACGCTGGCCTTGAAGCTGATGTCGAGATTCAGGCGCTGGCATTGCAGTCACTCCGGCTCGCGGGTCTGGACGACGTGACGCTCGATCTGTCTCATGCAGGCATATTGCGCGCGGTTCTCTCGGATGACCCGGTTGCGCTGGGTCGACGCGCCGAGCTGATTGCCCTGTTGCGGGCAAAGGACATGCCGGGCCTGCAAGTACTGGTTTCCGGATTTTCGGATTCCGTTCGTGAGGCCGTGCTGGCGCTCACCGAGCTGAACGGCGATATTGGTGTGCTCGAGCAGGCGCGGAAGCGACTGCCGTCCAAGCCTTCGATTGCTGCCGCGATCGAAGAGCTGGCTACGCTCGCACGCTCGGCACCGGGAGTGCGTGTCAACATCGACCTGGCCGATTTGTCGGGCTACCAGTACGAGAGCGGCGTCACGTTCGCCCTGTATGTGCCGGGTCTTCCCAATGCCGTTGCCCGCGGCGGCCGCTACGATCACGTCGGCGAGGCCTTCGGTCGTGCACGGCCGGCGACCGGCTTCTCGATGGACCTGCGTGAAATTGCCCGCCTGCTCCCGTCAGCTGCGCCGGCCGCTGCAATCCGTGCGCCTTGGGGGCAATCATCCGAACTGATCTCGCTGATCGCCAATCTGCGTGACAACGGCGAGATCGTCATCCAGACGCTGCCAGGGCACGCGCATGACCAGCAGGAGTTCGCGTGCGATCGCGAGATCGTGGCCGAGGGCGAGAAATTCATCATCAAGCAGCTGCACTGACAGCAGCACCTATTCGAGATCCATCATCATGGCTAGAAACGTAGTTGTTATCGGCACCCAGTGGGGCGACGAGGGTAAGGGGAAAGTCGTCGACTGGCTGACCGACCATTCGCAAGGCGTGGTGCGCTTCCAGGGTGGCCACAACGCGGGCCATACCCTCGTGATTGGCGGCCAGAAGACAGCGCTGCAGCTGATCCCGTCCGGCATCATGCGCGAGGGTGTCGCCTGCTACATCGGTAACGGCGTCGTGCTCTCGGTCCCCGATTTGCTGCGCGAGATCGATAAGCTGCAGGCGTCGGGCGTCGAGGTCGCATCGCGGCTCAAAGTGTCCGAAGCTTGTCCGGTGATCCTGCCGTATCACACGGCGCTCGACGCAGCGCGGGAGGTGGCACGCGGTGCAGCCAAGATCGGCACCACCGGCAAGGGCATCGGTCCTGCCTATGAGGACAAGGTTGCACGTCGTGCGATCCGGGTCGCCGACCTGCTGAATGAAAAGCGCTTTGAAGAAAAGCTGCGCGAGAACCTCGACTATCACAACTATGTGCTGGTCAACTACCTGAAGGCAGAAGCTGTCGATTACCAGAAGACCTTCGACGATGCGATGGCAACCGTGCCGCGCATCCGCCCGATGGTCACGGATGTATCGAGTGCTCTCTACGCTGCGCACAAGGCCGGAGCCAATCTCCTGTTCGAAGGCGCACAGGGCAGCTTGCTCGATGTCGACCACGGCACTTATCCGTTCGTCACATCCAGCAACTGCGTGGCAGGCAACGCGGCGGCCGGAACCGGCGTTGGCCCGAACATGCTGCATTACGTGCTGGGCATCACGAAGGCCTACACGACGCGGGTGGGCTCCGGCCCGTTCCCGTCCGAGCTGCCGACCGACGCCGGCATCGGCCAGCATCTCGCATCCGTCGGCCATGAGTTCGGTACCGTGACGGGCCGTGCGCGTCGTTGCGGCTGGTTCGACGCTGCATTGCTTCGCCGTTCGGTGCAGATCAATGGCGTGTCGGGCATGTGCCTGACCAAGCTCGACGTGCTCGACGGCCTGCAGTCGCTCAAGCTGTGCACTGGCTACAAGCTGAACGGCAAAGTAGTGGACATTTTCCCGGTCGGTGCCGAAGAGGCGGCTGCCTGCGAACCGATCTATGAAGAGATGCCGGGCTGGAGCGATCCGACTGTCGGTGCCAAGACAATGGAGGCGCTGCCCGCTGCGGCTCGAGCCTACATCAAACGCATCGAAGAACTGGTCGGTGTTCCGGTCGATATGGTGTCGACAGGACCGGATCGCGAAGAAACCATCGTGCTGCGGCACCCGTTCGCCTAAGTCGCGGTCGGGTAGATGAGCACGACGGGGCACCTGTGGGTCGACTGGGATACGTATCACCACGCAATCGAACGTCTTGCGGTTGTTGTTAATGACTCGGGTTACCAGTTCGACCAGGCGCTGTGCCTCGCGCGCGGCGGCTTGCGGGTAGGCGACGTTTTCTCGCGCCTGTTCAGGGTGCCACTCGCCATTCTGTCCACCAGCTCTTACCGCGAAGCTGCTGGTACCCAGCGCGGCAACCTTGATATTTCCAACTCCATCACCTCGACCGCCGGACCGCTGGCTGGCCGCATTCTGCTGATCGATGATCTGGTGGACTCCGGCGTGACGCTGGGGCAGGTACAGGCGCACTTGAAAGATCGCTTTCCGGCGGTGACTGAAGTTCGGTCGGCCGTGATCTGGTACAAGGCTTGTTCCGTTACGCGTCCAGACTTTTACCTTGAATATCTGCCGGACAATCCATGGATCCATCAGCCATTCGAGGTCTACGACGACATGACACTCGACAAGCTGAAAGCTTGAGTTCGGCGGGGCGCTTCGGCGCCCCGTTGCTTTTTCAGGGGCAGGGCAGTCGCGTCAGATCAATACTTGGTCGGGTTCGGTCCGCACCTTCGCTTTATCCGCAACCGATGCGAGTCACCGCAGTCCATCACGAGAGCGAGTAACGCAATGATGGAGGTGTGACATGAAATTCTGGCTGGCACTCGGCGTATTGGGTTTCGCCGTCAGCGCGCATGCCGACCCGGCCATGGTCGCAGACGATGGTGACTTGGGGCAGGTCGTACTGACTGCGGAAAAACTGGACGGCTGCGGCACGCAGCGGGTGGCCTACCTGACCCGTCCCCTGGATCCGGAAGAGCCTAAAGACACCATTACTTTCTGGGGATGCTGGACCGTCGCGAGCAATCAGGTCCACGTGAAGTACTTTGCCGGCAATGAAGCACGCTACGAGCGTGCTGCCTTCACTTTTGAAGAAGTGGAACGGGTCGCTATCCCGAAGGCTGCGCCGCCTGACGAGGGCCCGACGGAATCTTACGGCTCCTCGACCTGAGGCGGCTCCGGATTCAATCTCCGTCACCGCAGCAAAGAAAAAGCCCGGAGGACTCTCGTCATCCGGGCTTTCTCTTTCAAGCTGGTGCCCACGGAGGGACTCGAACCCCCACACCTTGCGGCACATGGACCTGAACCATGCGCGTCTACCAATTCCGCCACGTGGGCTTGAAGAAGACGAGATTATAGAGGCTCGGAAAAAAATGTCAAAGATATTTTGAAAGTTTTTTCTAGGATGCTCGCGAGATTACGGGCAAGTGCGTCGGCTGTCCGTTACACTAGCGTTGTTTATTCCCCAATCCTGAGCGGCATCTTTTGAGCCAGTACCCATACAGCATCCCCAGCCGGGAGGAAATCCTCGGCATCCTGCGCACCTCGTCCGAGCCGCAGACTCTCTCCTCAATCGCCACGGCACTGTCGGTGAAGGAAGCCGAAATCGACGGGCTCACCCGGCGCCTTTCAGCCATGGAGCGCGACGGGCAGATCAAGCCTGATCGCAAAGGTCGCATACAGCTTGCCAACAGCACGAGCTTCATCGAGGGGCGCGTATCTGCGCATCGCGATGGGTATGGCTTCCTGATGCCCGATGAAGGCGAAGACATCTTCCTGCCCGAGAAGGAGATGCAGAAGGTACTGCATGGTGACCGAGTGCAGGTTCGCATCACCGGCATCGACCGTCGTGGTCGTCCCGAGGGCTCGATCGTTGAAGTGACGCAGCGGGCCAATACGCACGTGATCGGCCGTCTGGCACATGAGAACGGCGTATGGCTGGTGATCCCCGAGGACAAGCGGATCAGCCAGGACGTGCTGCTGTCCGGTTCTCCCGGCAAGGCAAAGCCCGGGCAGGTGGTCAGCGTCGAACTGACCGAACAGCCGTCGCGTTACTCGCAACCGGTGGGCATGATCGCCGAGGTACTTGGCGACATTGACGACCCCGGCATGGAGATCGAGATTGCCGTGCGCAAGTACGGGGTGCCGCATGAATTTTCTGACGCTGCCGCGAAGCTGGCGGCGAAGCTGCCTTCCGAGGTTCGGCCGACCGACCTTGCCGATCGCGTCGATTTGCGTGACGTACCGCTAGTGACCATTGATGGCGAAGACGCGCGCGACTTCGATGACGCGGTTTACTGCGAGCCGGTCAAGATCGGGCGGAGCAAGGGCTACAGGTTGATCGTTGCGATTGCAGACGTCAGTCACTACGTGAAGCCCGGTGATGCACTGGATGTCGATGCACTCGAACGCAGCACGTCGGTGTATTTCCCGCGCAGGGTGATACCGATGCTGCCGGAAAAGCTGTCCAATGGCCTGTGCTCACTGAACCCGGACGTCGATCGCCTCACTCTGGTCTGCGATGCAGTGATCACAGCGAAGGGAGCGGTCCACGCGTATCAGTTCTACCCGGCCGTGATCCATTCCGCGGCACGCCTGACGTACACCGAGGTGGCAGCGATCCTCGCGAACACCCGTGGGCCGGAGGCGCAGCGCCGTATCGGTCTGCTTCCGCACCTGCAGCATTTGCACGAGCTGTTCCAGGTACTGCTGGGCGCGCGCAAAGAGCGCGGGGCCATGGATTTCGATACCACCGAAACCTATATCGTCTGCAATGCCGCCGGCAAGATCGAGCAGATCCTGCCGCGGACCCGGAACGACGCGCATCGGCTGATTGAAGAATGCATGCTGGCCGCGAACGTCTGCGCGGCGGATTTCATGGACCGCCACAAGCATCCGGGCGTGTACCGCATCCACGCGGGACCGACCGAGGAAAAACTGAACCAGCTGCGCACGTTCCTCAAGCAGCTCGGCCTCTCGCTCGGAGGCGGCACGTCGCCTTCGGCCTCGGACTATGCGGCGCTGATGGAAAAGATCAAGGGCCGTCCCGATGCGGTACTGCTGCAGACCATGCTGCTTCGTTCGATGCAGCAGGCTGTATACAGTCCTGACAACATCGGGCATTTCGGCTTGTCGTATGACGCGTATGCTCACTTCACGAGTCCGATCCGCCGCTACCCGGACCTGCTTACGCACCGGGTGATCAAGGCCATCCTGCAAGGTAAGCAGTACCACCCGAAGGGCATTGCGACTGAGACGCTCAATACCAGCCTGTCGCCGGCCGCACGCAAGATGCAGGCAAAGGACAGGGCGGCGGGCAAGAAGCGCGCCGAAGGCGATCTCGCGATCTGGGAATCGCTCGGTATTCACTGCTCGGCCAACGAGCGGCGTGCGGATGAAGCCTCGCGCGACGTCGAGGCCTGGCTGAAATGCTATTTCGTGCGTGACAAGCTGGGTGAGGAATTCACCGGCACGATCGCAGGCGTGGCCTCGTTCGGCATCTTTGTGCAGCTCGATGCCCTCTACATCGAGGGCATGGTGCACGTTACCGACCTGGGCGCAGATTATTTCCAGTATGACGATGCCCGGCATGAACTGCGCGGCGAGCGCACCGGCATACGCTATCAGCTGACTGACCGCGTGACGGTGCAGGTCAGCAGGGTCGACCTCGACGCGCGGCGCATCGATTTGCGGCTGGTGCATCAGCCCGATATCCACACCCAGCTGAAGAAAGAGTCCCGCCGTGCAGATGCCGAGCATGCGCGTAACGGCTTGTTCGGTGCGAAAAAAACTGCGAAGACAACGAGCAAGAAAGCGGCTCCGGCCAAGCCGCCCGGCGTGAAGGCACGCAAGGCGGCCAAGGCTGCTTCCGGACGCAGGAAGCGCAAGTAGGCACCTTATCCACAACGCGCAGTCATTCGCATCAGCTACTCGCATGAAATTGAAACTTATCTTTGGCTTCCACGCGGTCACCGCACGCCTGCGGCATGACGCAGCATCCGTGGAAGAAATTTACGTGGATGCCTCCCGACATGACCGCCGCATGGGCGACCTGCTGCGCGCGGCGAAGGGAGCAAACGTGCGCGTTATACCGGCGGACGACCAGCGGCTGGATGCGATGGTCGGCACGCGCCGCCACCAGGGCGTGGTCGCCCGGGCAGGCGAGCTCTCGCTGGCACGCAATCTGGCCGAACTGCTCGATGCCATACAAGGCCCGCCCTTGCTGCTGTTGCTCGATGGCGTGACCGATCCGCACAATCTCGGCGCCTGCCTGCGGGTGGCTGACGGCGCCGGCGCGCATGCAGTGATTGCCCCGAAGGACAGGGCGGTCGGCCTGAATGCCACTGCGGCCAAGGTGGCCAGCGGTGCAGCCGACACCGTGCCCTACATCACGGTCACCAATCTGGCTCGGACGATGCGCGAACTGCAGGAACGAGATGTCTGGCTGACCGGCACGGCCGAGGACGCCGAGCAGACGCTGTATGACGTTGATTACACCGGTGGCACGGCATTCGTCATGGGATCTGAAGGCGAGGGCATGCGCCGCCTGACGCGCGAAAACTGCGACAGGCTGGTTCGCCTGCCGATGCTGGGTTCGGTCGAAAGCCTGAATGTGTCTGTCGCTTCGGGTATCTGCCTCTATGAGGCCCGCCGCCAGCGCATCCGCACGACGCCGAACTGACGCAGCAATTGCCGGATAAAAAATATAATCAGGCCAAAGAGCCCGGAGCTTCCCCCATGTTCACCCGCATCAGCGAAGACATCACCAGCATCATGGAACGCGACCCGGCGGCACGCAGCCGCTGGGAAGTGCTGACTTGTTACCCGGGACTGCACGCCATCGTCATGCACCGCTGGGCGAATGCCTGCTGGCGACACGGCTTCAAGTGGCTGGGACGCTTCATTTCGCACCTCTCTCGCGGCCTTACCGGCATCGAGATCCACCCCGGCGCCACCATCGGCCGGCGCGTCTTCATCGATCACGGCCTCGGCGTGGTGATTGGCGAAACCGCCGAGGTCGGGGACGACTGCACCATCTATCAGGGCGTAACGCTCGGCGGCACGTCCCTCACCAAGGGAAGCAAGCGCCACCCGACACTGGCGCGTGGCGCCATCATCGGTGCCGGTGCGAAGGTGCTGGGCTCGTTTACAGTCGGCGAGGGTGCGAAGGTAGGCTCGAATGCGGTGGTGGTCAAGGCAGTACCGCCGGGAGCGACTGCAGTCGGCAACCCGGCCCGCGTGATCGAGAAGGACAGCCAGGCCACGCGCGACGACGCAGCGGCCCGCATGTTTGCTGCCTACGGGCTCACGCCGAATGGCGACGACCCGCTGTCGAAAGCCTTGCACGGGCTGATCGACAATGCTGCCAGCCAGGAGCTGCAGCTGGTGAA
>JAIXTG010000381.1 GCA_027484285.1 Oxalobacteraceae bacterium
AGTGGCGGAAGTGCGCCAGAACGAATACAGCTCAAAGGCAGGTGTGCTTGCCATGTCAGACCTCTCCCCGGGAAGTAATGCAATCGATGCAGGCCGACTGCTCGCCAAGACCATCAAGGGCGAGTATAGATTGAACGCGTGCATTCGCCGGGCGAAAAAAACGCGCCGGACAGGCGCGTTTCAGGAAGTCGTTTGGCGGAAGCGGTGTCCGCTCTGCCATGGTTTCAAGAGCTTTCACCTAGCATCACTTCCGCCAATAATCCCGAAATCTCCCTACATAAAAAATAATTTAATGATGGGTGGATTGCCTCATTCGGTTCTACATATTATCATCTAATCTCATCCTTATAGATGGGTCTGATGATGGGTGTATTTCGCGAGAGAGGTGCCGCGTGCCAAAGCTTGCTAGCGAAATGACTGCCGTCGAGGTTAAACGCCTGTACAGGCAGGGCCTGCACTTCGTCGGCGGGGTGCCGGGTCTGGCCTTGCAAGTTCTTCCCACAGGCGGGCGAACTTGGGTGCTTCGTGCCGTCATCGGCACCCGTCGCCGCGACATGGGATTGGGTGGCTACCCTGAAGTGCCGCTCGCTGAAGCACGCCAGAAGGGCCGGGAGGTGCGAGAGAAGATCCGGCAAGGCATTGACCCAATCGCCGAACTCCAAGCGGCCAGAAGTGCCTTGCGAGCGTCGCTCGCGGCCGCCCTCACCTTTAAGCAATGTTCAGAGAAATACATCGCTGCCCACGGCGAAGCCTGGCGCAACGCTAAGCACGCCAAGCAATGGGAAGCCACACTCGCGCAATACGCTTATCCGGTGATTGGCGAGCTTCATGTGCGAGATGTCGCACTCGCGCATGTACTGCAAATCCTGGAGCCGATCTGGACAACAAAAACCGAGACGGCCAGCCGCCTGCGTGGCCGCATTGAGAACGTCCTCGACTGGGCGAAGGGCCGCGGCTACCGCGCCGGCGACAATCCGGCAGCCTGGAAAGGCAACCTGGATGCGCAGTTGCCTCGGCCCCAGCGAGTCAAGCGCGTGGTGCACTACCCTGCCGTGGCCATTGACGAGATGGGCGACTTTATCGCCGAGCTGCGGCAACGGGATGGCTCTGGCGCCCGCGCTCTGGAGTTCGCCATCCTGACGGCTGCACGGTCGGGTGAAGTCCGAGGAATGGAGTGGTCGGAAGTCGACCTGATTACGGGCATTTGGACTGTGCCAGCCGGCCGCATGAAAGCGAGCCGAGAGCATCGCGTGCCGCTCTCCAAACAAGCCAAAGCGCTGCTCGAGAATCTGCCGCGCTTCGAAGGGAATGAGCTGGTCTTCCCTGCCCCTCGCGGCGGCAAGCTTTCCGATATGTCCCTCTCCGCAGTGATGCGCCGACTTGAGCGCACCGAAGTACCGCACGGCTTCCGCTCCACCTTCCGCGACTGGGCGGCGGAGCGCACCCACTACCCGTCCGACATGGCCGAGATGGCTCTTGCCCACACCATTTCCGACAAGGTTGAAGCTGCCTATCGACGCGGCGACATGATGGAAAAGCGCCGTCGCATGATGCAGGAGTGGGCAGACTTTTGCGAACTAGGAGGGCGCCCAAGCTTATTGAAAATCTAACTCTGCTTGATTGAAACTTTCATCGAGAACCACATTAGACGCTCTGCAGTGATAAGTCGCCATGGCTAAAGTTGCGTTCTCTATCATTCCGGCCAATCGAAAATGTGTGCTTGTCTGTGCTATGCCAAGTAAAAACGATTTTAGAGCACTAAATGTCTCTGGCTTTGGCAGCCAACGTTTCCCGCGAGATGTTTGCCGGGCCCGAACTCTTTAATCTTTTGGAGGCGCTTATGCATGCACTCAATGGAAAAGATGATAATAGTAACGAGGCCACGAGACGACTAGTACAAGAGTAGTCGGAGCACTCTCTCGGTATTTGATCGAAACTGACCAGAAAGAACCTCCGCAATCGAGGAAGATGCGTGGCTTCGCCCAGACCTTAGGCATCCGGATCGTTGCCGACAAGCCGTGCGGAACGTATTGAAGTCTGAACCAGGGATTTAAAGCGCTGGAACTATTAAGCGACTATCAGGCTACAACGTGAGAACTGTGAGGGCCAACTTGGCAGTCCTAGTCAGAACCGGCGAGGCCGTTCGGCAAGGGCGGAAGCTGCGGTAAATTTCCTTGACCGCCGAAACGCTATCAAACGTGCCTGGGGCTTTTTTAATCCACAGTTTTATGTTCGAATCTAAGCCAGGAGGCCAAGATATCCCAAGGGTTAGCCTCGACTTGCTTTTTTTAATTTGTGACTTCCCATCGAATTCTCTGCAAAGTAAATCGCTACTTACCCTGCTGCCTCACTAAGTAGCAGTCACATGACGTCTCATCGCCCCGAGGGACGCGGATCTAGTTTTCGCGTCAATATAAAGGACACCCAACGTAGTAAAACCTTACACACTCTTGCTGAAGTGCCACCGGTGAGCCTAACCGTGCTGACACGCGCCTGCATTTTTTCAAGATGAGAGGATAAATGCTGAAGATATGATCCTCCCTTAGACACAGACGCGATTGAGGCAGCGATACAGCGTACAGACTTCAACGACGTCTCAGCAGAGCGCCAGCGGCGTTTAGCCACCGACGCTCAACAGTATTATCAGCGATACCGATAAATCGCAGTCTCAAACTCAACGAAACCAGGATACGAAGCGCAATCATGGAACGGCAAGATCTGTGTCGCCCAGTAGCCACCAATGCCCGTCTTGCGATCAATCCAGTAATAGCTATTTGCCAAGCCAGCCCACATCAGCGACCCGGCTGGACGCCCCGTCGGCGCTTCCTCACGGTTGGTCATAAAAGTATATGACCAGCCTTTATCAATCCCCGGAAACATCTCGCCAGGATTGGTCAGCGATGGAATACACGTCGGCCATGCCCCAACCGATAGCCCCATTTTTTGCAGGCCATCTTCCGACATCATGTTAACAGTCTCAGGCTTGAGCACTCGCCCATTCATACCCAGACCGTCATTGAGGAACATGCGAATGAATTTCATATACTCGCCGATCGTCGAATACAAACCATGTCCACCCATGTCCATGGGCGGCGGATCCGGCAAAACGAGGTCAGGAATTGGTGTCAGCTTGCCGTCCGCTGCGCGATCATGAATCGTGACTCGACGTTTTTTCATGGAGTCCGTCATCGCAAATCCGATCTCCTCCATGCCGAGGGGATCAAATAGACGCTCCCGCATCACATCACCAAGGCGCTTGTCGCGAAGCGATTCGACAATGCGGCCAAGCCAGTCAATATTCACACCATACGTCCACGCCTCACCCGGATCGTGCATGAGCGGCACTTTAATCGAATCGAAGGTGCTTGATACGACAGTCGGCACTCCCTTGGCTTGGCGATATTTCAAGTCCGGCTCGGCGAAGAACTCGTAGCACAAACCAGACGTATGCAAAATTAGATCGTTGACAGTAATTTTCCGTTTGGGGTCACGCATACGCGGAGTGCCATCCGGGTCAAATCCCTCTAGCACTTGTAGCTTGTCGATCTCGGGAACATATTTGCCTGCCGGATCAGTCAGGTTTAGCTTTCCCTCCTCAACCAGTTGCATGGCAACTGTCCCCGTCATGGCTTTCGTCGTCGAGAAAATAGCGAATACCGAATCGATCGTCATCGCACTGTCTTTGCCCAACTCGCGCGTCCCGGCGGCTCCCTCGTAAAAGTTCCCGTTTCGGTCGGTTGCCATGGCGACGACGCCGGGCACACTTCCGTGACGCTGAGTCAAATAATTGAGCTGAGCGTCAAGGATAGGCTGCAAATTCTTTTTAGACATGTCTCTTCCTTAAGTTGAATTTGACGTACTCACTGCATCTCAAAACCCATGTATCCCTTCTCAGCGAGCTCATCGCATTGCTTGCGATAGGTATTTACGCCTCCCGCGTACGACAAAAGCCTGCGGGGCTTGCCGTTCACGTTTGAGCCCATGTACCAGGAATCGGTTTTGACCACGAGCGTTGCATTGGCCACTTCGTCGTGGTGCTTCACCCAGTCATCTTGAAACTCCTTCGTTGCCTCAATCACTTTTTTGCCATTTTTTCGTGAGTACTGGATACAGTCCGATATCCAATCCACCATCTGCTGGAGGCAAGTCGTCATGTTGCACAGAGCTGCAGAGGGGGATAGTGGAGTCCCGGTAGTGAACAAGTTGGGGTATCCGTGTATCTGAAGCCCCATCGCAGTACGTACTTCCTCATCCCACTCGTTTTTCAGCGATCGCCCCCCCCGTCCTCGAATGTCGATACGGGTTAACGCGCCAGTGGACGCATCAAAGCCCACTGCCATGATGATTACGTCGACCTCGTGAACTTTCCCATCTGAGGTTTTCACCCCTTCAGGAACGATGCATTCGATCGGTGTTTTTCTACAATCGACCGCCTCCACGTTCGGTTGCAGATAGACTTCTAAATACCTGTTTTCCAGCGGCACTCGGTGCGTGCCGAACCCATAGTCGCTTGCCTTGGGAATAAGTAAGTCGCACAGCTTTGGATCGTTCCGCAGCCGTGCACGCATTTTTTCTCGCACGAACTCGGACACTTCTTCATTTACTTCAGGATTGAAAAAAAGTTCCGGTGTACTGCCCACCCAAAGAGAAAGAGAGCCACCCGCCCAATGGCGCTCGAGCACAGCCCGCCGCTGCTCCGTTGTTATCTCTGCCCAAGGAGGGCTGTCAAAATCGTAATCAAACCCGGCAAACGTGTTTCGAACGCGTTCCTTGAGCGCCTGAAAGTTGTCGCTGAACTTATTCCACTCATCGACACTGTATTTGGGGTTCTGCATGGGAATCACGTACTGTGGCGTCCGCACGAAAACTTTCAGCGATTCAACTTGCGACGCGATCGTTTGAATCACCTGAATGCCAGTGGCTCCAATACCGATAACAGCCACGCGCTTCCCTTTCAGGTCAACACCTTCCTTCGGCCAACGTCCGGTGTGGTGAATTTGACCTTTGAACGTTGCTTGTCCTGGGAATCGATTGGTAAGCGGTGCCGATAGCATTCCGGTGCAAGCGATGATGAACTGCGTATCAATCTTTTCTCCCTTATCTGTCGTGACGAGCCAGCGCTGGGTTTTCTCGTTAAAAACTGCAGACGCTATTTTTGTGTTGAACTGAATGTCCTTCTTCAAATTAAGCTTGTCAGCGACGAAATTCAGCCATTGCTCTGTCTCTGGCTGCCCAGGAAAGCGTTCTGTCGGCTTCCACGAGCGGTAAAGCTCCTCTGAGAACCAGTACTGATAGACCTCCACCTGCGAGTCGAAACGGGCCCCTGGATAACGGTTCCAGTACCAGGTACCTCCCACTCCCGACGCTGCATCGTAAGCTCGGACTTTCATCCCTAGCTCGCGCAATTTATAGAGTTGGTAAAGCCCGGATACGCCAGCGCCGATGACCAACGCATCAAGTTCGATGACAGCCTCATCACCTTTGGCAACGCTCGCCGCAAAAACTTCGGTCATGTTGTCTCCTTTGTGATTATTTTTTCTTCCGAATAAATAAACCGGTGGATCTGGTGTTCGCACCATTGCACAGCGGCGGCTCACCAAGGTGTTAATCTAGGAGGGAAAGGTTCAGGCGTATTGATGAAACTTGGCGAAACATTGATCACGATTGCGCTGCAGTTCACTCGAATCGACAACTGTCAGAGCTGTGCTTTGCGTAGAGAGCCGGGGGTAAGCTTCAGATGCTTTCTGACTACACGCGTTAAATGTGCTTGATCTGAAAATCCACAGGCGAGCGCAATCTCTTTCAAAGGCATCGCCCCATGGCAAATCAGGTCCTGCGCACGCGCTATTCGCCGGCTGATGATATATGCGTGTGGCGGTTCGCTGAACGTCCCCCGAAATCGCCGAATGAAGGTCCACACACCCATTCCGAGCTCATTTGCCAGCGTTTGTAGCGAAAGTGATTCGTGCAGATTTGAATCGACAAAGTCAATGATATGGCGCTGCTGAGCCGAAGAGAAACGAGCGCTTTGTTCACCACATCGGTAATTGACTGCTGCGTAACGTTTCAAAAGATACGCAGCTAGCTGGATACTTAAAGCCTCGACATAAAGCGTCCCACCGACCGCTCCTTTAGTAGTCTCTTTCGCGATTTTGTCAACGAGGGCTGTAACGTCTGGATCACGTACCTTCAGAACATCGAGCAGCTTGACATCGGCAGCCGGACGCTCCAATAAATCAGTTGCCACTTTAGATACCAGCGCCTCGGAGAGGTACACATGGCGGACTTCTACGGCGTTCGTCCACCGCCACTGTGAACGTTGTGACCTGGTAAGAAGAGACAAGTCGCCGGGCTGGCAATACGTATTTGTCCAGCGCCCCTCCACTCTGCGGTTAATTTCTGTAGCGCCCCTCTGGTAGGCAACGATCACAAAGTGGGAAAGTGGCGGCACACTTACTTCTAGCGGCTGATAATGGTAGGCGCGCAATTGGGTACCTGACCACCCGAGTCCATCGCTAGTCTCAAGTAGATGGCCAGGGACCCATTTTGGCAACTCTTCGGGATTTATTACCTCGCCCATCGTACGTCACCTCCGTCACACGCTTGGGAGCGTTTGATTATTCTAGAAAGACAGCGCGAACTACGATTGAAGCGATTACCCCTTGCGTAAGTTACGGACCACCTAGGAGTTCAAATGAAAGGCGCGATCAGTATAAAAACCGACACTTGTAGTTATATCAGATTAATTTACCGAGATAAATTCAACTGCGGTTTTTTGAAACCACCACAAGCTTTCACTTTCTTCGACTAGCTTTGAAGGCGTGTAAGCCGGTTGCGTCGGCCTGTCGGATCGCCATCGATCCGTCCGTCCGCACTTATCCTTACCTTTTACAACACTACAACTCAACCTATTTTGTCGATAATTACTATGTGAATTCATGGCTACTCGGGCCAATTCTTTTCAACACTGTAGGCGTCTTTCAAATATAAAAAGATTTTGGCGGTATCGAATCGCACAGGAGTACATATGACTGCAAGAAGCTGCAGCGCCTCGCCCGCCCTTTCTATTTTTGCCAACCGGCACAACTGCGCGTACCTCTCAGCGGTACATCGCTCACTACTCTTGGAAAAGCAAACTGCCGTTATGGCTCTTGCTCTCTGCTTGGCAGACAAAAAGACCCAGCCTATGTCGGTGACAGCATGAAAAAGCAGACTGCCAAACAGCAGCAAGGCTGCACCCGGTCGGTCGCAAATCCTGAACCGGCAGAAAAAGATTCTATGGCTGAGGAGGCGACACCGCCCGCGAATTGGCGAGATGCTGCAAACAGGGAGTTTGAAGAGGAAGCCGCCGCTGCCTGGGCGGCAAGCGAAAAGCTAACAGAGAAGAAGCCGCCGCTTGACGAAGACACAATCGACCGGATGGCCTACAAACACTTCATGGAGATAAAGCAAAAATTTGCAGAGCAATCGCAATGGACGAGGCGTTCAGAGCTGGAAGAAAACGACACCGAGTTTGAAACCGTCCGCATGGAGGTCTGGGATTTGCTCGACGAGGCGGACAGGCTTCAGGAGCGCATTGACAAGTATGAGCGCCGCGAAAACCAATCGCTTGATGAGGATTGCAAGGCAGACGAACTTAGGAAACAAGTTGCCACTCTCCGCGAGGTGGTCTGCGCTGCGCTTGATGCATGGGACGAGCAGCGTAAAGCAGGCAAAAAGGCACCCGCTGAAGGTCTGTTGTATCGGTATCAGCAGTCGAAAGAAGCCGTCGTATCTCAGCCCGGCCGCGACAATATGGACTTCAAAAACCTAACCATCGAGCGGCGTCAAGACTTAGCCCTTCAATGGTTTGGGGACGAAGGCGGGGACGCCAAGAGAAAACCCCTACCCATTAAGGAGGGGCAAGCCTCTTGGGCGTTAAATCGTGGGACTCGAGGTGCTCTGGCCAGAGTTGTCGAGCGGTATAAGCAGGCCGGTATCAAGGAAAGCTCTGAAAAAACTGTGCGGCTCGATATCTGCGCCGCCCTGGATCGTCGTGACGGAAAACCGCAAACCTCCGCATTTCCTCCGAACAAGTTTCGCCGCTCATTGGCTGCCTCCTAGGTAAAAGCGTCATTCGGATTCCGGCATTTTTCCGGAATTTTTCCGGAATTGGGGAATTTGGAGCGACTGACCAAAATTTGCCCTGTGCTGCACCGATTCGCGTGCAGGGTTATTGGAGGTCATCGAATGTCAGCTCCCCAGTTCTACCGTATGGCGCAGCTCGCCACGCGTCCCGGCCAAGTCGGCCGCTATCCCTTCAGCCCGGCCACCATCTGGCGATGGATTAAGGCCGGCACCTTCCCTGCCCCAATCCGCCTCGGCCCCGGCATCGTCGCCTGGCGCGGAGCTGACCTTGAAGCGTGGGAGGTGAAAAACGCCCAAAGGGAGGACGCATGATGCTCCTCCAAAAAAGCGAAGCCCCGCGTGCAGGCGGGGCAGTCGCAGATAACTCACATAGCGGTGATAGCACCCGGAGTATGAATCCCGCGCAGGGATTGATCAAGACCCCTACCCGTAGGGCTGCTTGGCCGATCTGGCCGAACCCGGCAAACCTCGAGGGGCGCTTGCTTGCACGCCTACTTCGGCAGGGTTTTGCAATCACCGCTAAAGAATGGCTGGCAGAAGTACGCGCCCTGCGGCTGGCAGCGCAAATCCACAGCCTGAGCAAAACCGGATGGAAGATCGAATCGGAGACCCTCTCAGCTGCCACTAACGATTGCGGACGCACGGCACAGATTTCCCGCCACTGGCTTAACGAGGACCAGCGGCAAAGCGCGGCGGCTTCAGCTTCGGGCGCAGAGTTCATTGCAGCTGTTAATCAGATTGAAGCGTCGCGACGCCCCTTGAACTTGGAGGGCCAGCGATGAATACCTCCGCAGGCAGCCTCCTAAACCGATTTCATGCTGTTCTCGCTGGCGCCTCCGATCCTGCGCTGGGGCGAGTCCCCGTGGCAGTTCTGGGTTGGCTAGCCGATTATGCCAATTCAGAAACTGGGTTGGCATGGCCGGGCATGGGAACTTTGGCACGCTTGTGTAACTGCTCAAGGCGGACCGTGATTAACGCGATCAAGTCCCTGGTTTCAAAAGGCTATATCGAACGTACAAGCCGGGGAGGTCCGGCTGTAACGAACCGATATCGCCTTACGTTCAAGGGAATTGAAGCCGTCGCCAACCGCGAGAGCGCCATACAGAGCAGGGATGGGGCTTGCTCAGTTCAGACCCCCTCCCTAGTGACGCCTCCTTCACCAGGTGGCCTAGTGAACTCAGATTCACTACCTAGTGAAGCGAGCTTCACTTCCCTAGTGAAGTCTGCCGCACATCCTAGTGAAGCCGGCTTCACACTATCCACCGACGAACCCGCCCATAAGGCGGGTGAGGAGGTGGGGGGCTTCGGGACGGGCGCCCTAGGGGGCGCCGCCCTCGCCCCAGGTGCCACGTCAGACTTCGCGGCATTCTGGGAGTATTTCCCTAAGCGCGATGTAGCGAAGACCGAGAAGACAATCCGGGAGAAGCTCTCGCAAGGGCACTCGCTTGAAGTGATGGTGAAAGGCGCGGCCGCGTACAAAAAATACTGCGAATCGACGAACCGAAAAGAGATGTACAGAAAGTCAGCGCACATTTTCGTTCGAGACGAGCATTATTTTGAGGATTGGTCCGTAAGAGAAAAACCAAAGAGATCCACTCAAACAAAAGAACAATCGTCAGCCCAGAATGAAGACTACTTTTTTAGTTATTTCGCTTATGACCAATTCGACGATATCGAATCCGACATCTTCTGCCTGCTTGAAGAGGCAGGGCTGATTCCAGCTGATGATTGCGAAACTTCATCCAGACCTTTGGCGGCTGAGCATTTATTGAGAGCCTTACACGGAGAGGGTGAAGAAGACCTCGCCTTTCTTCGAGAAGCATTTCTCAGACAAGAAAATCCCGATACTGTATCGGTAGAATTGCTAACACCCTACATCAAAAAACCTTTCTTAATGGAAGTGCCACGCAACTGGCGGGTTAACGATGAGGATTACAAACGTGTGACCAAAAAGTATTTCGAAACGGAGCGCGAAAAAACCATACGTCGGGTGAAAAATTACATCGCAGCCGAACTCAAACGGAGAACTGCATGAAGCCGGCAGACCTGCTCGCGCAACTCGCTTTGCATGGCGGCGAACCCGTCGAATTGATCGAACGCCACACCGCCGATGGTTCGGCGGTCTGGCTTCTGGCACCGGTTGACCGGCAGCAGCTGCACTCCCCTCTATGGAGGCATATCCGCCTGCAAGCCCCCCTCTGGGCCTCGCCAGAAGCGGCTCTAATGGGTTTTGCGTTGAAGCTTGAGGGTTGGAAACGATCGACCAACAAATGGCCGTCAGAACGCATTAAAGCGTGGCTATCGCAACAACTTGAAGGCGGGCCAGTAAATGCAGCGCGGCTAATCGATGAGGCAGCGCAGTACGGCATCCACCCGAAACGCCTGCAACGGGCCGCGCAATACCTCAAGGTGCGGCGACAGAAAGTCGGCTTCGGGGGCGCATGGTGGTGGTCATTGCCCGAAGCAGACGAGGAATCAATGGACGAAGGAGAAAGAAGGCATGGATATCAATACAAAGCAATCTGATCGCGAGAAAGCGTCGTTCCGGTTTACGCCGGGTACGCAGCAGCGACTGCTTATTTGCGCAAGGAGTGGGGATTTAAGAGCAATACTGCGGCCAGTGAAGTAGCGTTGCATTACCTTGAGCGCAATACAAAGCAGGGACTTACGCAACTGACTTTTACGACGAGAAATCAAGCAGGCAAGCAGCTTCGATTAAAGTAATTTTTGAAACCTTAGCAAAATTCATCCAGGAGGCGGTTGTCAACAAACCGCACAGGTAGCGGTGCAACATCTAACTACGAATAAACCACCGTCGTCCGTCGTAAGCTTGTTGAGCTCAATTTTTCGTTCCACGACGCGCTCAAGCAGGGGTAGCGACAGCTGCCACATTGGGTTTTCTAATGGCTGCCAGATCCTGACTGTTAGTTGTGCACGATAAACGCAAGCGCCTTCCGCGCCTACAGTTAGCAAAGAAAGAATGAAGATTCTCGGGACACGGAATTCCGGTTGTTGCTTCTGGCTTCTGTTTAGTTCCTCTAACGCCAGCAAGTTGTGCACTGCTTTGCGTTAACCGATTATCATGGGCGCACGCGCAAATAACTGTATGATGTTAATAACTTAAATCACCGCGCTTAATTGCGCACGCGCTTAATTGCGCACGCGCTTAATTGTTGAGTTCGCATGCCGACCCACTGTTTTTCCGAAGCTCGCGAGAAAGAACATCGATGATCGAAGTTCGGCTTCAATGAACCAAGGCAGGTTGCTGGTCGTTGAATTTACGCGAACTGCCCAATGGATAAAAGGGTTAGCTCACCGATCGTTATCAGGCCAGGGTACCTGCTCATCGTCGACAGTGTCACGGACGCCCATTCCAATGATGTGCCTGTGAAATTGAAAAGCAATACGGACGAGAGCTTCGTTCAGTTGAATTGCAAATATCCGACAGCGCCTGAAAAAGAAAAATTTCAATATGATCCCGATGCGGCCATAGGAAGGAATCATGGTTGACCCTTTCCCGTTAAACATGCCTTTGTACTACCCCTCAGTAAAAATTGACCTTGCCTCCAAGGCGAAGCTTCTAACACAGCGGCTTTACCTGAATCAAGAGTTCATTGGGATGTCGGATACGTTCGTGATAGCGGATGTCGATGGCGTCCCCGGCGTTGAGATAATACTTGCCGCCGGAAGCAATGCCCCCAGAGCGGTTGGCCTGCAATCACCACTCTGGATATTGAAGGTTTCTCAAAACAGCATTCAGGTAGTCGACTCGCTCTCGGCTCCTCTCTCCCGCGGGACTTTCCCAATCGGGCACCTCAATGGCTCCGCAAAACCCATCCTTTTTACTCCTTCTTTTACCGACAACTATCCGTACACAACGGCATCGACTTGGTTCACCCCGAATGTCGCAGGCTCTGGTTATCGGAAAGACAGTGTCGGCCTTCTTCAGTCGCATGGCCCCAGCTATGGGAAGTTCACTGCAGATGGAACGTTGTATGTGGTGGTGCCTGCTCAATGGCCGGACACGCAGAGCGGCATTTGGTTGACCCATCTTGATACTCAGTCCGGGGAAATAGCGTTTGAAAAACTTGAGCAAACTTACTATCGAGGAATTGGCGGAGCATCATCCGCGATCATCCCAGAAACAACTAGCTCCAAAGCCGCGCTGTTTATCGGACAGGTTGATTATCAAAGCGGCGCCCCGGTTGCTGACATTATCTTACCTATCGATGCAAGCGGGATTTCGCCACGTGTAGACAGTATCCGCTCGCACCAAGTGTTCATTAACTACTGGAACCTACCCGAAAACTTTTCAAGAATAGAAAACTTGAATCAGGTAAAGAGGTATGAAGCCACTTATCCCAGCAACGGCAATGCTTCTCACGTTGTATATGCAGAAACGTGCGATCTAAATAGCGATGGACTTCCGGATGTTATCAGCGTACATGCGTATCGAGATCCGTCGACGAACCTAATGCGATTGGTGCCGTACATCCAGCATCCAGGCGGCAGTTTCACCCAAGAGGCAAATCAACGCTTCATTGACTTCGACGTCAACCAAGACTGTCCTTATCGGCTCAGCGTAGTAGATTTAAATCAGGATGGGCACGTCGACATTGCTTTTGGTAGCGTTCAGGGACAAAGCAGTGAATTTTCTAAAAGCTCAAACTCTGGTGTTTACTTGAACGATGGGGATGGTTACTTCATACGTGCGGCCGAAGACAGCAGCCTGATGTCCACTTTCGATTACGCCCAACTAGTGATCGCTCCTCGTGCAGACAAAAGCATTTCAATTTTGAGTGTCAAGCCGGGCTTCGAATGGCCATCGAGCTCCAACAGTTGGAAAGAACTTTCGTTTTATGATTTGGCGCTACACAACCCTGTCATCAATTACACAGGACCGTTAGGTAGCAACCCCGCCTTCCAAGGAGTCCCAGGCTTCAATGAGTGGTATTACCTGCGTCACTACGAAGATGCTGCCCAAGCGGTACGTTCTGGAGCTTATAAGTCTGGGCTCGATTTTTACCTCGCAGTCGGAAAGGCGCGAGGCGACGCAACATTTGCTAAAAACTCAACCATCGTCGGATCGTCCAACACAGACACGCTTACGCTGAAAGGCCAGCTCAGCGATTTCAGCGTTAAATACAAAGAAGTTGGCGTCAGACAGCTTTCCGATCAATCTGGGCACTACGGTCAATTGACGCTAAAGGGTATTGAGAAGGTCCAGTTCGACGACCAGCTACTCGTCTTCAACAATCCACCATTAACGGGGTCATGGCTGAAATCTGCTAAGGCGACCGAAGGAAAACTTTTCAGTTATACGCTGCCTAAATCCAGTTTTATTGAGACCGATACGAATGACTCCCTCAGGTACACAAGTCCCGATAAACCCTCTTGGCTCAGTGTCGATGACCGCTCGGGCAAGCTAACTGGAACACCGAATTTTTCTGCCTCCGACGCCTCCCCCGTTCGCGTCACCATTGTGGCTACAGATATTGCGGGTGAATCAGCATCGCTGTCACTGCAGATCACGATTATCAATGTCGGCCGGATTTCCGGCACACGTAACGCCGATATATTGATGGCAGGGGGCGGGAATGATTCAATACAAGGAATGATTGGTGATGATTTGCTTGATGGAGGTGACGGCGACGATACGCTGTTGGGCGGCGGAGGGACGGATACATTGACCGGTGGCCTAGGTAGAGACTGGTTCTTATTTGACAGTCCGGTTGCTCCAGCCTCTGGCGTCGACCTGATTACCGACTTTGCTCCCGGCATAGACAAGATCTCGCTTAGCCGTAGGGTTTTCAAAGCGTTGGCCAAGGGAGTTAGTGACACCACACTAGCGGTTGGGGCGGCACCGGTCGCGAGCGAGCCGAATACTTGCCTCTTGTTCGATAAGCTGTCTGGTGTGCTTAGCTACGATCGGGATGGTGCCGAAGCACTGCTTCCAATACCAATTCTGCGCGTCGATCTGGTCGGTGATTCTACGCTGACAGTCGATGATTTCGTCTTTTTATGAGCCCAACGCCTTTGCGAACGCTCCCGAAAGATATAAAAGGCCGCCCTTGAAGGTTCTTTACTGCTCTCGTGCTGCTGCAGCGTCGGCGTTGTTCCGGATCCGCCTTGCTTGATTGGTAAATTTTCCAGCAATTTTATAAAGGAATCGAATGATAGGTGTGAAACGAATAACGCATCAAAAGGCTCTTATTTTCTTGTATCTCGGTTGAGGCTGTGAGATTTGGACTCGCGATCGGGCTACCCCCTCGGCAGTTTTCAAGACTTCTGCCATAAACTAATAGTCAGTAGACATAATGGCCTGAAATTCCTGTGTCACAGTAGTCACGATTTATCCAAGCCCTCCCATTTTGAGAAACAAGAATTCACCAATGATCGGTCATTCTGCATAGCTCTTGGTATAGCTCTTCCCCCTCTTCCTTGCCCTTAACGAGTACGGTATCGGGCATGAATCGTATTAAGTAGTCGCCAGCCGTGAAGTGCATATATCGTCCGTGCCCAGCTGGGCGAAAGGTGCCAAGTACTATCCAGCCCTTTTCCTTGGTATAGCGGTCCCAGCGAAGGTTTCCCTGCCCCCCCTCTTGTCCAGTATGGTGCCTATCCGTTCGGAAAGTTGGGTTGTCGAGCGGTCTCGTGCGAATCCAGTCGACAAGCGTCGAATTAGGAATCATCACTTTGTCGACCCAATAACGACCGGCAAGAGAGTCAGCAAATCGAGCACTACGAAAACGTCCGAATATCGGTACATCCCACATGTCTTTCTCCTCCGGCGCGAGTTCATCGGTTGTATTACCTCTTGTTTAAGCTCCAGATGCGAAATGAGTTCCGCAAGCAGGAAATATCTCGCACGCACGTTGGGAGTTCAACTAAGCACTAAGAAGATGGCCGGTTACACGCAGCAATTCCCTTTGGCAGTTCGGCTATGAGGTCGGCACTAAAAATCAACATGGCGGTTTAGTTCGCCGATCAAGGATAAATTAGCGAAGCCAAAAATTTACGCCCAATTTATCCTCGTTTTCAAATGTGAAAGGACGTACTGTATGAACATGGGTGCAAGAATCAAAGAATTATTACGCCAAAAGGATTGGCGGCAGATCGACCTACTGGAGAAGGTTCCATCGATGGAGGCTGGTGCGTTATCGGCGATGATCAATCGGGATAGCCGGTTCTCTGAACACGCTTTTGAAATCGCGAAGGCTTTTGGCGTTAGCTTGGACTTCTTGATTTTTGGCATTAATGAGACTACAGCGAATCGCCGGACAATTAGCACCTCTCACCTGAATGCCACGGACACCTGTGAACTATTGACCACTTACGCTGCGCTTGATGAAGCTGGACGCTCCTTCGTCCTGGAAGCGGCTCGCGACCGACTCAGGCGGTCTTCGCTTGGAGACAAAAGGAACACTCAAAGTTGACCTTCTGCCCCAAAATGTTAAAACGGTTTCCCCCAGCTGTTTTCTGGCCGCTCTTGCTGCTAGCAGGAGCATACGATCCCTTCTGTTAAATCGCGGCCCTCCGTGGCATTACTTGGGAAATAGCTGGCGAAATTTTATCGAGGGGGTGAATCCTCAAGGGAACAAAAATTTTGTTAGCCCCTTCAGTGGTGGTCAAAATTTGTAGCAACTGCTGTGGAGCATATCCTCAGACCACTAATATATCGACGGCAGAGACAGCCCCTACAACTTTCGCTACAACTACGGCACCTCCGTTGCCCGACCCATCCGCGTCATACAGCAACTGATCACCGTTAAAAATCAAGTAATCGTTACTGTCTAGTGCCTTAGAATTTCCATCTCCACCTATAAAATTCCCTTCGGCAAGCATCCCTGCCTGCAGCTTGCTGAATATGCTTTTGGACAGTTGAATCATGTCGACCCCAGATACGAAGTCCGTAATGGTGTCGATATTCGTAGCGCCTGGCTTAGTGCTGAGCACGAACCTGTCTGCGCCAGCGCCCCCGGTTAGTGTGTCGGAGCCCAACCTACCGTCCAAACTGTCATTTGAGGTGCCACCTGTTAAAGAATTAGCTAGAGTATTTCCAATGCCACGGCTCTCATACGTGCTCGAAAAAATGAGGTTTTCAACGTTGGTGGCGATTGAATAACTGCTAAGTAAAGTGACGACAGTATCTGTACCCTGGCGACCCAACTCCATTATTTTGTCACCTAAGCTGTCTACGTAATAAACGTCGTCTCCCCCTCCTCCGGCCAACAAGTCGCTTCCAGCTCCACCATCGAGCGTGTCGTTGCCAAGCAAGCCTGTTAAAGTGTCGTTTCCGTCTAGGCCCATTAAGCGATCATCAACCAATCCCCCAACCAACTTATTTTTTTCGAAGGTTCCAATCAGCTCCAAATTGACTGGAGGTCCAATCGGATCAATGGCTAGCCGAACATCGTCAAATGCTAAGTACTCGCTATTTTGCACTAGGTCTACACCAGCATCTCCGTGATTGTCCTTCACCAAATAACCATCGGTTGTTTTGGTAATCGTGAAATTGGTTTGAATTCCATGGTAAACAATCGTATCGATACCCCCACCAGCAGCAATAGTGTCGTTATTTTCGAAACCAAAAAATAATTCGTCTTTTGATGTGCCATTCATAATATCGGCACTTATCGTTCCCGCAAAAATCGGCTTTGCTGTGGTGTTCCCAGATTCAGCTCTGATCAGCTTCGACAACGTCACCTCCGCGGGAGTGCCATGTAAGCTGTAATCTTTCCAAAGTCCAAAAGGCTCAGGTACGGAATTACTGAACATGTAAGGCCAAGCGTCGTAACTAAAAAAATTTCCTGCAGTCACTACACCTTTCCAAGGACCTGCGATTAGTTTTGCCAGGGCCTGATAGGCTGCATCCTGTGCCCTATAGTCTTTTGGCACATTGACAAGATTCGACTCGCCAACATACCCTAATAAGTTATCCGTAACGGGTTGGTAATTAACCTCACCCAACTCGATAGGTAGGCCATATTTTTGGCTTAGAGCTTTTATTTCGTCTACAACACTCGGTACAGGACCCCAGACTGGCTGAGATCCACCAGAAACATCATCTATCGTCCGGTAATTGAATAGCGCTACGATTTTCTCCACATCGTAAGTTGGTTTAGCGCTTAGTTTTGGATAGAAAGATAATGCAATGGAGTCCAAAAAGTCCCAAATTGCCACATTATTCAGTGGCTGGTCTTTTGTTCCAAAATAATTCGCGTCCCAAGTCAGCTTGCCAGAATAAATTGATCTCAAACTTGAGATAATTCCAGCCCAGTCGGCACGATAATCCGCCGTAACGAAGTTATCGTTTTCTGACCCTAAATATATTTTTGAGACACCGTGCTGTTGAGCCCGCTTCGCGAAATCAATCAAGTAAGGCTGAGCCTGAGTTAAGAGGAAATTGTGAATATCAAATGTCGCAGGAGTATTATATTGGTTCCAGTTCGAATTTTCCGAATTCGTCCAATGTATTTTTGTATCGACCAACAGGTTTTTTGAGCGAGCATAGTCAACGAAAACCCACATACGATCTATCTTGTCTTTAGACAAATCAATGAATTTTCCACTTGCATCTACGTGAACAAAGTTGGCAAATGTTATTCCCGAATATCCTTGCTCAGCAATTCTATCAATGATGTTTCTAATTATACCGTCGGAAATAGCCTGATTAATAGAGTCGTAACACCAATTGAAGGCTGCCATTCCTTGGAATTTATTCATGTTCGTCATTTTAAGATTAGATTCCATAAAATCGCTGGTTGCAATAAAAGATTAAAAAATCTATTTGATACATAAATAAAATTTGGCTGTCGCTGGGAATGAGGATTCACGTGAATAAATTCATCCTATTTTTCAGACAAGGCAATCTGCGCGGCCTCTCTAACGGTTTCTCTCGAAACGGGGCGATTTTATTTAGCATCATGCTCAAGCCTTTACCGTCGGCTTCCGTCTCCGGACTGTCGCAGGTTGGACTTGATTTCGCCGGGGTGGCCCCAGCCGTACTTGTTGGCGCATTCCTCGAAGACGCGCTGGATCCTGGGCGCTAGAACAGCTCAGGCCCAGTCGAGAACATCTGATCGTCCGGCGGCACTGGCCCGCGCAACGTAAGCTTGCCCATTCGGGAACTCCTTCCAATCATTGGTTGGTATGTCGACGCTCTCGGTGAGCGCGTTTAGCTTTGATTGGTATTCCCCTCGGACTTATCTAGCATCCACTGCGGATCCAGCTCGCAAAAATTCCACGTTGGGCACGGACGACGTTCTTTCATTGACCAGATTGTCGATCGCAACGGTTCCGGCACTTGATCCGGATTGCTGATCTGCTTGTTGATCCAGTCCAGCGCTTGATTTAGCAGGTGTGTTTGCTCGTTCAATCCTCACCTCCCTAGATGAGTATAAATTACCGAACGGAAATTACTAGCTGCTTTTCTTTGGAAGCTTTAGCGGCGACAAAGTGCATTGCCCGTAGACGGCAAGCATTTTTTCTTTGATGGGTCGGATGATGGGTTTGAAGTAAAAAACGCGCCGGACAGGCGCGTTTCAGGAAGTCGTTTGGCGGAAGCGGTGACGGCCTTACCGAGGTTTCAAATGGTTTCAACAAGCCAACATAAGTCAACGTAATCCTCTGATTTTTATCAGATAGCGCCATCTTGTTGTTCAAGACGGTTCGGATACGATTCAAGAAAGCCGCAAAATATCTTGTAGCCTTTTTGTAGCCTTATCCGCATGGGCAGCTACCTTACTCACAAACAGATCGAGCACATGGATCAGCCCGGTGTCCATGCCGTCGGCAATCCCAAAGGGCTATATGTCCGGATTCGCAAGGGGAAGCGGGGCTACCTGAAGCAGTGGATTTTCCGTTATATGCTCAACGGTAAAGCGCGAACCCACGGCCTTGGCAGCCTACCCACCGTCTCATTGGCCGAAGCGCGCCGCGATGCCGAAGCAATGCGTGCGAAAGTCCGCATCCTGCGATTGGATCCGGTCGGCGAACGCCACACAGCGCGTCAGGCGGCGCGAGCGACCCAAACGCGCTCGCCACGGCAACCATCGTTCAGGCAGGTCGCCGACAACTACCTGAAAACCCACAAGGCGACGTGGACCGCCAAACACGCACAGCAATGGGCCAATACGCTGAATACCTACGCCTACCCCACTCTGGGGCCTATGCCGATCGGTTCGATTACGACGCAAGACGTGCTGGCGGTGCTGCAGTCGATCTGGACCACCAAGAACGAGACAGCCATGCGCCTGCAGACCCGCATCGAAACCATCCTCGACGCCGCCAAGGCCCAAGGATTGCGCAATGGAGACAACCCGGCCGCGATGAAAGGCAACCTGCGCGAGCTGCTGCCGAAGATCTCTCGCCGCAAACGGATCAAGCACCACCCTGCGCTAGCGTACGCGGAACTGCCTGCCTTTTTCGAACGCCTGCTGGCCGAGGCAGGCGACGCACCCCGCGCCTTGGCCTTCACCATCCTGACTGCGGCGCGCACCGGCGAAGTGATCGGCGCCACTTGGAATGAAATCGACCGGCATAACCGCCGATGGACGGTCCCGAAGGAGCGGATGAAAGCCAAGGTCGAACACGTGGTTCCGCTCAGCCGGCAAGCGCTCAAGCTGCTTGCCCAACTGCCGGCAGACACGGATGCCGTTTTCTGTAACCCATCGGAGAAAGCCCTGTCGAACGGGGCGATGGCCGCTGTCCTCAAGCGCATGGGACAGGACAACATCACGGTCCACGGCTTTCGATCGACCTTTCGCGATTGGGCGGGCGAGACCACCACGCATGACCGTACCGTCATCGAACATGCGCTGGCGCATCAACTGCCGGACCAAAGCGAGGCAGCATATGCCCGCGGCTCCCAACTGAAAAAACGCCAAGTCTTGATGCAAGACTGGGCCAATTTCTGCTGGCCACCGGCCGCTCGCCGGAAAAAAGTCGCCGCCAAACCCACCGCGAAGAAAGTCAAGCCATGAGCACACAAGGCAAACGTTACCGGTCACGTGCGCGCAACGCGGCACCGGTCAACAACTCACCAGCCAGCCAAGCCTACTACGCCAGTCATTCGGCAGCGCGCGGCGGGCCGCCCATGCCTGAGCGTCTGCAGGGAGATTGGGAACGTGTGCAGGCTCGGCTTGCCGCCGGCGAGTCGCTTGATAAGGTACTGGCAAGGCCGCCACACCGGCCCAAGGAAGCCGGGTTCACGAGCGACGATATCGTCGCTGCCTTTGTGGCCCTGCGTGCACGTGAACTCGGCGGCGAGGATGCGCTGGTCCAAGCCAAAAAAGATGCAGTAACGGCATTCGTCGACCTTCCCCACGATGAGGACAATGCTGCTCGAATCGTTCGGCGTGCATGGAAGAACGCTGGGCATACCATCGGCTCGCTGGATACGGTAACGCTCGAGGAAATACTCTCGCCGATGGAGGTTTGATCGCCGCCCCACGGTGGCACCTAATTTTTTCGTGAGGGGGGTCTCACCTACGCTAGACTTTTTGTCCGTGCCCTCGACTTTTTGTCCGTGACCCTGTCCCTGCACTTTTATATCGTTCGCTCACGTTTGTTTCGTGAGGTCCGATATGACTTCTTCTGTTTCTCGCTCCCGCCAGATCATCCGCCCGCGCGGCCTGCGGCAACTGCTCAACCTGAGCCGCACCACGCTTTGGCACCGCGTTCAGCGCGGCGACTTGCCGCCCCCTTTCAAGCTCGGCAACGGCCGGGCCGTTGGCTGGTATCTTGCCGACATTGAAGCTTGGCTAGAGGAACACAAACAGGCTGTTCGGAGGGATCGATGACTGCCATGGCGGATCCTCAGCACGCGACCGAGCACCCCTTGTACTGGCCTCCGTTCCTCCGAAGACCTGACACTGATACCTCCCTTCCTCCGCCGGGCGGGCCGATGGGAGCGTTGCGATCGACGCAGCCGCTGTCGGACTGGCGGGGCTCATTGACCTGCTTCGACGGATTTTTCAACACCCAGCCTGCTGCCGAGGCTGCCGACCTCCCTTTCGCCGACATCGCAGCACGGCTCGCCCCCATTCAGGGGCCACAACTGGTGTGCGACAAGCGGAAAGGTCAGTTCGTCATCCCGACACGTCTGTCCGTCCAGCCGCTGGTGGGCAGGACCCTGAGACGCGCTATCGAACGCAAGCTAGCCACCGTCGGCAAACAGCGCAGTGCCTCTCATGTGACCAAAAGCACGCTAGTAGCCATGGAATTTGATGGGCTGACCGAAGAGCAGGCACGAATCATCCTCGAGCGCCTGATCGAGGGCGGGTTCGCCTTCATCGCCTACAGCTCGTGGAGTTACGGACGCAAGCCCGGGGTCCGCATGCGCTTCTGGTTGCCGATCGACCGTTCTCTCGACAGGATGGAATACCGGCGCATTGCCCGCGTGATCAACCTGACTGTCTGCGATGACCTGGGCGACGACAGTGCCGAAAATCTCAGCCAGCAACAAGGCGTCTGGATGGCCGCGCCGGATACCGCTCACCTTGCATTTTGTCTGGTGCATCCGGGTCATGTGCTGAGCGTCGCTGCCCTCGAAGACCGGATGCTAGCGGTCCCCACAACACCACCAGCGACATCTTGGCTATCTGTCCCGAGCCCTGAATTCGATACACAGCCGACCACGGACTCAGTCAAGGTGGACCTCGACCAGATCGCGGCGGCACTGCAGCTATGGGATGCGGAAAACTATCAACCGTGGATTACCGCCGGCATGTGCCTTATCGCGTTGCGTGGGCGCGCTCCCACCGACGCGCTGTATGACCGATGGATCGCCTTTTGTGCGCGTGGCAGCGCCCGGGCAACCGCCAAAAACGACCAACCCGCCTTCTCACCATCGCGACTTTTCGTCGAAGGCAAGGCGCTGATGCCCGCAGACCGGGCCTTGGCGACGCTGTTTGCTGTAGCGCGTGACAATGCGCTGGCGCTGCTCCACAAGTCACTGACCACGCCGGTGTCACCTGAACCCCTGCAACACGCCGCACGCTACCTGTGGACCTATCACCCCCGGACATGGGGCGAGTTCATTCGCCAGCATCGACCCAGCAAGGAGGCCGCATGAGCCTCCTCCCAGCAGCCAAACCCGTCGACGATCAGGCCGGCGATCCGGCCTCCGGTACGACTAAAACGCAGACTGGGCAGACCGATCCGGCGCCGGGCATCAGGTTCGATCAACTGGAACTTGGAACCATCGTGCCCCCAGCCGGTGGACCGGAGAGTCAAATCATCGCCTCACCGATGGACATGGTCAATCATGCCGCGTTAACCGATCTGCAAGCGCAGTACGCCCTCATTCAACTGGCCAGTGGCATCCATCTGATGCCGGAAGCAGCGATGAGACGGCGGGTGGTGCGCGGCTTGCCCGTGGTGTTTAGTCCGTTGAGGCCGCCCGATGGCAAGCTCCTGATGCGCCGCGACTTGGCCAAGGATCATCCGCAAGCCAATGCCGACAAGGTCATTGCTAGTTTCTTCCTTTCCCCTGCGACCAAGCTGTATGAAGGCGTGACCTGCGACCCGTTAGGCCGTGACAACACCCTGTACAACCTGTGGCAAGGGCCGACGCTTAAGCCGAAAAAAGGGGCATGGAAGAGGATCCGCCGTTTCCTGTTCAACGACATCTGCAACCGCGACAAGCGACTCTTTCGGTACCTGATTCGCTATATCGCCCATGCCCTGCAAAAGCCCTGGGAAAAGCCGGGGGTGAGCATCACTTTCATTGGCGGGCAAGGCACCGGCAAGGGGACCGTGTGCAAAATCCTGATGAAGATCTGGCCGGCGACGACCTTCCAGACAAACCGAATCAGCGACATTGCCGGCAGCTTCAACCAAGCCCTTGAAGGCACGCTGCATGTTTGGCTCGACGAAGCGGCGTTCGGGGGCGCAAAACCCATCTGGGACGGGGTGAAATCGATCGTCACGGAGCCGACGGTGGCCATCAACGCGAAACACCAGCCGATCCGCGTGGTGCCAAGCTATACCCGGCTCTGGCAGGCCACGAACCATGATTTCGCCGCGATGCGCGAGCGCGATGATCGGCGCGATGTGGCAGTGCGCGTGTCAGACCGGCACAAAGGCCATCGCGCCTACTGGCAGGAAATCCATCAGGCTATCGACGGCGACGATGAGGTGCCAGCCATGATGCAGGACTTGCTCGAACTGGACCTTACAAACTTCGACTTCCGTGAAAAGCCGGATACGGCCGAGCTCGTCAACCAAAAACTGCACAGCCTATCGCCGCTCTGTAAATGGTGGCTGGACCGCCTGACCCGGGGCTATATCGACCCATCAGACAGCGGGGCATGGCCGAGCTTCATCTCGACGCATGTGCTGGTCCTCGAGGCACAGACCTACCTCACCGGGCTGTCTCGACACGATCCCTGTGATTCCCGGGCGATCTGGAAGCTGCTGCGACAAGTGTGCCCGAATGCTCAGCAAAGCCAGCAACTGCCAACAGGCTCGAACCCCAATGGCCGCGAGCGCGGCGCACTGCTGCCCGATCTGGCGACCTGCCGTCGCGACTTCGAAGCTTTTATAGGGGGAACCGTCGAATGGGACTGAATCGCCACACTCCCTGCTGTGCAGCCGTGCGGTTGCCGTGCGAGAGAGTGCATGGGGGACTACGGAATTGCACAGCTGCACAGATAACTCAGATAACTGGAAAAAATTCATCGCACAGTCTTTCGAAAGGGACGATCGGTCTCGGACACACAAAAACTTCCGAAATCCTGCCGTGCAGCTGTGCACGCGTGATGACCGATCCCCTGTTCGCCTAGGAGGACCTATGCCGCCACCGCAAATGACCCTCACGCTCAAGCAGCAAGTCGATCAACTGATTGCGCAGGCTGGCCGTGCCTCGCGCCAGACGCCCTCGTCGCAGCCCGCCGTGACGTCGTCCTGCCCCTCGACCGACTACAAGGCCCTCATCGCCCACTGGTTCGACAAGGAACCGCCGGCCCTCCGGGCCCGCAAGTACAGCATGACCGAGTTCGTGATCCGCTTTGCCGGACGGTTTCGCCCGAAACCTGCGGCACGACTACTGGCCGAAGCGCTGCGCGAACTCGGCTGGACCGAACACCGTGACTGGACGCGCGCCGGTCGCAACCGCCGGTACTGGATACCACCTACTAGGTAACTGCCGCGGCATACATCGAGGGTTCGACAAAGAGTAACTATTAAGCCATATTTTTCACCAGATGTCGGAGGATTCCATGGTCAGTCACTGTTCCTTTAGCCTTCGCCCTAATAGGCCACCGCGGGATGTACTAGAAGCCTATCTGGAGCAGTGTTGTCAGACGATTCGACGGCACTACCCGAAGCGCCGCACATTCCCGGACGTTCGCCCGTACGCGATCACCATCCTGCATGAGGCAGCGCATGCACTCATGGCTTTCGAACATGGCGTACGGGTAAATTACATTGCAATCAAGCCTATGCGCAGCGGCGGCGGAACGGACATCTTCACGGTCGTGACTGGAAAGGGTCTCGTGCATGACAGCGAAATTGAGGCAAAAATCTGGATCGCTGGATACTGTGCAAGCTGGCTTTTCTGGACAGTCGCCGACGAACCGGAATATCTCAGTCGGCATGATTTATGGCAAGCGTTGATGTGCCTAGAAAGAGGCGAGTGGGCTGCGCACGAATTGCGCAGGTGGTACGGCGAGCAGCTCGGCGGGCAAAGAGTTCAATCAAGCGCGCAAGTAGACGCCGCCATGCGCGCAGCAGGCGGCAAATTGCTGCAACATGCTCCGCCTGACTATGTTAAAAAACTCCGAACGACGGGCGAGGCAAAAACCGCTCTTCGCGATCTTGTACTCGAAATTTGTAAGTGGATTATCTGCCGGATGCCCGTACTCAGGTACTTGCTAGACGAGATCGCACGACGCAACCGGTTCAGCGAAGGGATTGATGCTGAGCCAGCACTATTTGAGAAAGCGTTTAAACGAGTAGACAAGAAACAATGGTAATGCCGTTGTTTCTAAATTATCAATATGGCGTTACTCCACTTTGTCATGTTAATAAAAGTTTCGAATTAAAATCTAAATTGTCATAACAATCTAGTAATAATGAAAACTTTTTTGTTCGACGCAGTTCGGTCAAAAGCGTATTTTTTATGTTTCCGCTCCACCACGTAACGCCTGCAGCAGGCACTGCATCACGTTCTTTTCTCAGAAAACGCCTCAATACGCTCTTCCAACTCATTTGGCACAGCTGCAGCGGGCGTATTGTCGTCGCAGCACTTTTCATTTTCTTCTCGTCCAGCGCAGTGTTTTTCTCGAAGCTGCTGGAAGTTTATGCCGGCAAACCCGGTGGCTTGCTGTTCAGCGCCTCA
>JAIXTG010000185.1 GCA_027484285.1 Oxalobacteraceae bacterium
CTGGGAGCGCTCAAGCGCGACGAGATCAGGCGCTACAAATCCGGGACAGAGATGGACATGATGATGGCCATCAAGCGGGCGCTAGATCCGCTGAACCTGATGAATCCGGGGAAGGTGCTCTAGCGCCTCCTGCCGGATTCCGACGTCCCGGAGTCCGCATGCCCAAGCCGATACACCTCGCACTGCCCGTGCTGCTGTTTTGCCTGTCGTCGCCTGACGCACTGGCAGTCTACCGTTGCGAAAGCGACGGCAAAACCATTTACACCGACCTGCCCTGCAATGGCGCTCGCCTGCCGCCGCCCGACCCCGCGCCCCGCCCGACGGATGATAACGACACGCTCAAACGGGAGCGGAGCGAACTGGCGAAGCTGCAGAAGCTGCGCGAACAGCGCGAGCGGCAGGAGAGCCAGATCCGCGATCTCGCCGCCCGCGGCGCGGCTGCCCGGGAAAAGAAATGCCGCACCCTCGCACTGCAGCTGAAATGGCGCGAGGAAGACCTGCGTGAAGCGACAGTGGACAAGACCCGCAGTGCGAGGACGCGCGCACGGCGGGCTGCGGAGAAATACCAGTCGGAGTGCCGCTAGCGAATCCTGAATGCCTGCACCGAACCCAGCAGCCCGCTCGACTGCTGGGCCAGGCTGTCGGCCGCCGCGGCCGCCTGTTCGACCAGCGCCGCGTTTTGCTGCGTCCCCTGGTCGATGTGTCCGATTGCGCGATTCACCTGGTCGATGCCGGCGCTCTGCTCGCGGCTGGCGGCACTGATTTCGCCAATGATGTCCGAGACTTTTGACACCCCGTCCATCACCTGCTGCATCATCGCGCCTGCCTCGGCCGCGAGTGCACTGCCCTCGCCGATGCGCCCCGCGGATTCGCTGATCAGCGACTTGATTTCTTTCGCGGCCGCCGCGCTGCGCTGGGCAAGCGCCCTGACCTCGGAAGCAACGACAGCGAAGCCGCGCCCCTGCTCGCCGGCGCGCGCAGCTTCCACCGCCGCATTCAGCGCGAGGATGTTGGTCTGGAATGCGATACCGTCAATGACGCCGATGATGTCCACCACATGCTTCGACGATGCATCGATCGCGCCCATGGTCGATACCACCCGCGACACCATGTCGCCGCCGCGGGACGCCAGGTCGGCAGCCGACGCGGCCAGCTGGTTTGCCTGCGCGGCATTGTCGGCGTTCTGACGCACGGTCGATGTCAGTTCCTCCATCGATGAGGCAGTTTCCTCGACACTGGCGGCCTGCTGCTCGGTACGCGCCGACAGGTCGCGGTTGCCGGCGGCGATTTCGCCCGATGCATTGGCGATCTGGTCGCAACCTTCGCGCACCGATTTCACGACGGACGACAGCCCGTCGCTGATGCCATTCATTGCACCGATCAGGTGGCCGATTTCATCCTTGCGGACGACTTGCAGGCGTCCGGTCAGGTCGCCCGTCGAGATGCGCTGCGCCAGGCGGCTCGCTTCGGCCAGCGGCTGCGCCACCAGCCGACGTACGGCAAAGTACAGCACCAGCGCGACGAATCCCAGCGCCAGCAGTACGCCCAGCACATACAGATTGCGCAAGCGCGCAAACTCGCGCGTGATTTCTTCGGTATAGGCGCCACCGGCAATCAGCCAGCCCCATTCGCTGAACTCCTGATATGCGACCACTTTCTCGCGCGGCGCCGTCTCGCCCTTTTCCTTGTTGATCCACGGGTAGCGGATCACGCCCTGCTTCTTGTCCAGCATTTCGCGAATGAACAGGCGCCCGTCGCTGTCTTTCGCCTCCAGCAGGCTCTGGCCTTCCCTGGCCGGATGCAGCAACAGCTTTCCGAAGTCCTTGCCCGGACGGGAGTCGAGCACATAGAAGTAGCCTGTCTCACCGACCTTCAGCGAGCGTATCCGCTCGCGCAGCGCGTCCAGGTCGGCGCTGATGTCGACACCGACGTACAAGGCGCCCACCACCTTGCCGCCCGCGTCATGCACCGGGCGGTATTCCGTAATCACCTGCTTGCCGAACAGCTGGGCCAGCCCCTGATAACTGCGACCAGCAAGCAGCTGTGCATAGGCCGGGCTTGCGCGGTCGAGCTGGGTACCGACTGCGCGCTCGCCATTTTCTTTGCGTACCGAAGTCGAAATGCGAATGAAATCATCGCCGCTGCGCACGAAAATCGTCGCTGGCACACCGGTGCGCTCGGTGAATCGGTCGGGAATGTCAAACTCGCCGTTCAGCACTGCCGACCCGTTCCTAAGCACCGGCGTTGCCCGTCCCGCAATATCGACCGAGCGGCTGGCGTCGAGCACGAACCCGTCGGTGAAACCGGCACTGAACATCTGCGAGAACCGCTGTACTGAACTGACCACGGCCTTGTTGAACATCGTGACCATGCTGACGACTGAGCGGGCGTCATCCGCCACATGCACAATGGCGCGCTCCTCGAGCAGGCGTGATGTCGAATAGCCGATGCCGCCGACCAGCGCAGACAGCACCAGTCCGACCAGCGCAAAGGTCATGCCGGTCAGGCGCGCCCCGATGCCCCACCGGGATTCCCCGGGCGGCATTGAATCTTTGTTCATGAATTCGGCTCCGGTATGCGGGAAAGGGACATGCTATGGCCCGGTTACGGCAAACCGCACGCGAGATTGAGGGACTTTTCTGCGTCAATTCAAAGTCTGGCAACGACTGCGCACAATCATCATGTCAAACTTCGCGCCGGACTCCGATGACCGACGATGCCGCTCTCACTCCGCCCCTGCCTGCTCACGATTTTGCCGCTGCTCGCCATCGCCGCGCTGGCCGCGAGCCCGTCTGCGCGGGCGACCGAGGCGCGCAACTCGCTGTACCTGCTGCTGCCGACCAGCGTTTCGGAGACCAGCCTGCTGCGTCCGGGTGAATTGCGCGAGCAGCGATTCCTGGGCGAGCGGCTGCTGCCGCTGGGACGAGGGCTGCAATGGCAAACCCTGACCGACCTGAAGCGAACCCGTTACGAAGAGCTTTATCCGGTGCAGGCGCAGGTCTTCAACTTGTCGACCGGACCACGCCTGAAGGTGGGCGAACTGGAAATCGCTATGCCGTTCAACGA
>JAIXTG010000028.1 GCA_027484285.1 Oxalobacteraceae bacterium
CCAACGTGACTCTGTCGGGTCAGGTTGACATCGGCGTGTTCAACACCGGCCGTGACGACAACGGCAACGGCGGCACCTTCATGGAGCAAGGCGGCCTGCTGGACCACAGCTCGATCACCCTGAACGTCAGCGAAGACCTGGGCTCGGGCCTGAAGGCATTCGCAGTGCTGGAGTCGGGCTTCAACGCCAACGGCGGCATCGACAACGGCGGCACCCAGCGTAACCAGAACGCCCTGTTCAACCGTCAGTCGTTCATCGGCCTGTCGTCGGACGCGCTGGGTACCGTCGGTCTGGGCAAGCAACTGTCCCCGTTCATCCTGTCGCAAGCCCTGACCAACTTCGGCGTTGGCTCGTTTTGGGTTAACCGTCTGGGAGTCGGCAACGCTGCGGGTGGTTTCGCTCAGGGCGGTAATGGCATCAACAACGTTTCCTTCTTCATCCCGAACGCCGTGACCTACACCTCCCCGTCGCTGGGTGGCTTCACGCTGCGCGCCATGACCGCTACCAAGGCTGGCACCCAGTACAACGCGCTGGCCCCGAACGACCTGACCGATGGCTCCAGCAACCGCTATGACTCGCTGTCGCTGAGCGGCAACGTTGCTGGCGCATTCGTCAGCGCCGCATGGCAGAAGCGTGCAGACGCGTACAGCTCGTGGACCGTTGGCGGCACCATGCCGATCACGGAAGGCCTGGCAGTGATGGCCAACTACATCAGCGACAAAGATCGTGCGACCGACCTCACCGTCAAGAGCTGGGCTATCGGCGGCAAGTACACGATCGTGTCGGGTACCGACGCAATCCTGCAGTACGCACGCGGCGATCAGGACGATCGCAAGACGCTGACCAACCTGACCCTGACCCACGCTCTGTCGAAGCGCACCACCGCGTACGCAACGGCTGCTCGTGGCACCAACATCGGTTCGGCTCTGGGCAACCTCAACAACGCCTTCACTGGCGGCCGTGATAACAACTCCTACGGTGTTGGCGTCGCCCACTCGTTCTAATTCTTGGTCGGTCCTGTACCGATTGATTTAGAACCTGTAGCACTGAAAGCCACCCTTCGGGGTGGCTTTTTTTCGTCTGATGTTTTGTCCTTTTGACGGACATCCCGAACAGTGAGCATAAAAAAACCGAGCACAGAGGCTCGGTTTTCGTGAGTGTCCTTTTAAAGGACAAACTACCAAGTCATGCCGCCTTAGGTTGAGCAGCGATTGCGACGCGTACAGCAGCATTGACGATATCACGTGCATTTCCATCACAGCTTTGAATAATTGGCAACAACGTCTGCGCAGGCGGGACAATTGCACCGCACGCCGCAATTACTCTCTGCATAACGGGCAACCAATCCTCTGGCAGTGCAGCATCCATCTGTATCAAGTGTGAGCGGCTCTTGATGCCTGGGTCAATTTTGCCGATGTAGTTGGTCGTCATAATGAACACCGAGCTTTGATAGTTCATCACCCCCTTCAAAGTTTGTTGAGTCCGCTCAGTCCAATTATCCAACTCATCTAAAACAAAATAATGCAGCCTGCTGTAATTAAACGAAATTACTTCTGACTGCGAACAAATTTGCTGCACGGAGGTGGCGCCATCCCCTCCCATCGCACACGGATAAAAATCATACTGTGGCGCGTCAGGTCCATACCGTCGCTCAAGTAGTTCAGGCAGTAAGCGGGCAAGCGTTGTTTTTCCTGTACCCCATGCGCCGTAAAGCAAAATGCCGTTTTTCCCACTGGCAGGAAACGGTTGCAAGCCACTTGTAAGTGCGGTGAGCTTCGACTGTGCTGTCGCGTTACCGAATACAAAGTCCTCAAGCGACTTCGGCTCGAAATTTTCAGATTCAAACATAGACTTCTCCTTAAAAATTGTTTTTGAAGCAGGGCTGCCTCATGCAGCCCCGCGCTGCGCTCCCTCAGGCGGCAATCAATGCGCTCGATGCGTTCACTGCTGCTCCCGCTGCAGCAATCAACTGATCCTGCACTGCCACAGAGTGTGTGACGACTTGTGCAGCCTCCTGCGCTGTCAGCGTCGCTTTATTCGCTCCGAAATAGCTCGCCAATGCTGCTGTCACTGCCGAGGAGCTATGCACAATGCAATGAACGTTGTATGAACCATCTTCGTTTTGAGTAACCACCGCCACTGCTTGTTCACCGATCCTTTCAGGGTTACCCATGCGCGACAGCTTGTCGCTGGCAACAGTCGCGAGCGTTGTGTCAAGCAGCGCCGCTCGTGCCCGCTCCGCTTTATTTTTTGGCGTGAGTGCCGCTCCACCTTTGCGAAGCGACATTTCCTGCACCCCTCCGAATTCAGCGATCTTCACTGGCACTTCGTCCAGCGCCCACTTGTTCGCTATAACCACACGCAGCACTGTGTGATATGTCGAGAGCCGACGGCGATCTTTGTTCCCGAAAATGCAGCGGATAATCTTTGCGCTTAAAGGGGCATTCGGATTAGTTGTAGAACCCAACGAATTGAAGTAATCGTTAAAGCCCATCTTCCTTGCAGCTATATCGCCTGCGCCACCAGTCAAATCTTGATAGAGCGCATAGCAGTTCTGAATCACACGATAAAGCGCATCATTTGATCGTGCATATTCTGTTGCCTCCCACGCCTCTCGCATCTGTGCGAGCGCCTCAATTCGTGCGCGCATCGCTATTACATTTGCCGCACTGACCGTTAGCCCTGCTGTTTGCGCCTCGAGCTTCGTCTCGCCAAAATTATTTTGCATATCAGTCTCCTAATAAAAATCTGGCAACGGGTTAGAAAGTTGTTGCGTTGCTGCCAGTGATGACAGAATACCGATATGAAGCTTTTATCTATACAAAAACGATTTTTACTGTGTTATGTGTTTCAATATGACTTTAGCAATACAACGAGAGCACCTATGGACGATCACGAAAACTTGCCGCTTAAGCCGTCAAAACGCTCAACTGCTCCACAACATCAACAGATGCACAGCACGGAAACCCGAGTTTTC